>JBQCIG010000001.1:0-23597 GCA_051953975.1 Solirubrobacterales bacterium
GGGTTGAGGACCCTGGCCTACTCTTCATCAGCACCGATTCGCCCGCGGCCCTGAAAGCATTGCGCCGCGAGCTAGTCGGATTCCATGCGCCGATTGGAGCCCAAGATCTCACTGCGTTGCTCGCGGCTGCTGAACTTGAACGCTGCTTCTCAGTCGGTGCGCGCGCCGCAACCGCCGGCACGGCCACGAACGAGAGCTATCGCACCCTCTCGGGACCGCGAGCCGAGATGTCGATCACTCCGAGCGATGCACGGGCAAGGGTGCTGGGTCATGTGATGGGCAGGATGTCGGGAAAAGGCGCAGGCAGTGGCACCTTCGGCTTCTCCGCCAAGAAGAGCAAGCTCTGGGAGCCGACGGCTAACGAAAGCTTGATTGAATTTCGAGAATGGTGCCTCCGTCACGCTGATGTGCTGAAGAAAAAAGTGACGCCCAGCGCGACCAACAGCCCGCTGAAATATCTAAATATCCCCGACACCCTCGACTCATATCCCGACGCCCCTGCGATAGCGATGATGCCCGTTCAGTTCCTTGCGGAGACGCGAATCTTGCGGATCGGCGAAATCGAGGCTGATCCTCTGGGAGTTGAGGTGTCCTGCAGTCGCCTCGGCGACGATCAGATGCAACTGGTACTTCGCTTCGAGAGAGAATCGTGCACGCTAATTCTTCGCACGAGCGGCGAGGCAGAGGTCAATGAGGGCAGCTCGGTTCTAATTGACAATCAAGGGGAGGTCGAACCGCTAGCGGACCTCCTGAGTGAGAATCCCCCCGCACTAATATTCGGGGACGGCTCGCTTGTCCTCGGCCCCCAGAAGGTCCAACCGGCTTCTGATCATCCACCTCTGGCCAGTGCCGCTCGGTCACCACTTGCCTGGGGTGAAACGGACCTCGAGGTTGAGTTCGGCGACCCCCCGGAAACTCCGGGAACCGTGGCAGCACGAACTATTGAACTGCTCGAAAGCGAGGCCGACGCCGTTATTCAGGATCATTTGCCCTACGAGCTCGCCGACTTCCTATGCCTCAAAGCTGAAGGAGAGCAGGTCTCCATCGATGTCGTTCATTGCAAGGCTTCTGGTGGTCCAAAACCGAGCACGCGGGTGACCGATATCGAGCAGCTCCTCGCGCAGGCCATGCGCTCGGTCTACTTCGCGACCGCGGGACCAAGGATCTGGATTGAGCTGAGGCGGCGTATGGCGGAGCGTGCCTCAACCAAGGTGATCAAAGGCAATGAAGCAGCGCTCGTCGGACAGCTCGAAGCCTGGTCCCAAGCTCAGCCGCTGATCAACTGGTGCCTTACCGTGGTGCAGCCGGGCGTCGCAGATGATCAGCTCGATGGCTGGACGCAAGGAAATGCATTGCTTTCAGCGGCGTATGATTTTTGCGATCGGCAAGGGATCAGATTCAGACTGATCGACTCGGCTAAGTAGCGCAGCTTCTGCGAAGAGCAGTCTGAGCCCGGTCTCATCGGCGTTGCGATCCGGCTCGCGTCGCTAATCGCAATCAGCCATAGGCGATGCGTAGATCTTCGACCTCCTCATCGGCGGCCTCGGCGGCGATCCTCCGTCGGTAGCTCTTCGCCGCCTCATGACCTGCGGCTGCAAGCTCGGGATCATCTGACTTTGCCCAGCCTTCAGCCAGTGAGAGGCCCCGCTCCAGATGCGGGATATAGGACCCTGACCAGCTACGCGGCAGGGTCCCGGCGATTAGATCGAGCAGTGGGACTAGCGGCTTATCGAGGCGGGTCGCGAAGGCGAGCGCTCGGCGCTCCCGTGCCTCATCATCGAGTGCCAGTTCCATCAGGTGCGAGCGGGCCAGCCAAGCGCGGTCGGCGTCCGCCAGCAGCTCGACCATGAGTTCGGTGACCTTCTCGGAGCCGGGATCGATCCAATCGATAACAGTGGCCACATCCGCGCGCGTCGAGGAACGCTCGTTGAGCTGGGTGAATAGTTCGATCGCTCTGTCCAGATCCTCGGGACCGGCGACATCGCCGACTAGCGGGCGGAGCTCCTCGTCGAGGAAGTCGACGTCCCAGAGGTGGGTCTGACCTGCGCGCTCCATCGTCTCTAGGGCATCGATCCGCTCCCAGATCCAACGCATGACTATGCCATCGAGTTCCGTTTCGGCGCGACGTAGTGCGTCGGCGAGTTGGTAGCTCTCGATTCGTCCAGAGCTCGCGGTCGCGAGGATCGCACTCTCGAGCAAGGGGAGCTGAGTTTGGTCGAAGCGCTGCCTGGTGCGCTCACCACCCTGATCATCGATGAGATGCAGTAGATGATCGATCCCTTCAATGTCAGGGTGCAGAGCGAGAGCACCGAGGGCCAGGTCAATCCGCCACTTCTCCAGCTTCCCGGAGAAGATGAGCGCGCTCGTCGCCGCCTCGCGGACCCCCGGATCGTCGTCGAAGGCGAGTACCTCCATTGGTGCGTGGGCGACCTCTTTAGGAAAGCTGCCGAGCGCGCGGGCGAGCGCCGCCCGCGTCATGGGGTCGGCAGATAGCCACGGTGCCCAACGGCCGGACAGGTTCTTCTCGATAAGCCTCTGCATCGCCGCGGTGGTAGAGCCACGCAAGATCGATTCGCTCTCGATCAGGTGGTCGATTAAGTCAGCGCCGCGCTCTGGGTCGCCATTCGCCAGGGCGTCGATGATCATCCCCGGCGCTTGCCCGAGGTTGGCCTTCGGCCCCTCGATTTCCAAGCGGCTTTGCCACCAGGCCGACCACCGATCGATCCGACCGAGCCAGTCGGGCTCGGAGGCCAGCCCCTGCGCGAACTCGCCAGCTTGGGCGAGCTTTCGCTCGTAGCGCTCCCGGATGCCCGGGCGCTCGCGGTCGACTGGCCCGATCTCCCGGTTGGCGATCACGAAGATGTACTCCTCGAGTTCGGAGTCCGTGACCGGCACGGCCACCCCACCGATCTGGTGCTCATGCTCTGAGATTGACCCGTCCTCGAGCGCTTCGTTGGCGAGTTTACGTCGGTAGCTCTTCCGCTTGAGCAGGTAGTCATAGGCTGCCGCGCGCACCGGCAACTCAAGGGTCTCGAGGCTCTCGGCAAGCGCATTATCGACGCGCTCGAGGGCATGGTCGAGCAGTAGTCGGCCAGGCATCGGTGCGGGTTGTCCCATCGCGACCCGAAAACCGGCCGCAACATTCGTCGCCCAGCCGAGCGTCTCCACTAGTCCCAGTTGGTCACGCGGTGAGAGTTCGCCGAACACCTCGGCCGCCAGATCCGCGCCGGCCTTCACTGCACGCGCGGTGTAGTCGGAGTCAGGCAGGATCTTGGCACCGAGCTCATAGGCCATCGGGTCATCGGCACTTTGCCTCGTTACCTCGAAGGTGACCATCAGCATCGGCTTGACCGCCAGGGCTACAGCATTTGCGGCACCCGGCTGACGCTTGCCCCAAAAGCGGCGGGTCTCCCGCGCCAGGGTTGCCTGTACCGAGGCGAGGATTGCGCCGCTTGCCTCATCGTCCTCGGGCAGGCGCTTGTAGGTATCTGCCATCGCGTCGCCGATCGAGCGGAGTGCCTCGCGCTCGTAAGTGCTCGCGGCGGCTAGGCTGAGCAGCAGGCGCCAGCTGCGTTTGAAATCGGCCATTCGCAGGGCGCCCTCGCGGAGCCTGTTTAGGACTGGTTTGGAAGGACTCTCACCGGAGGAGGCAATCCTCTTCAGCAATTGATCAGCCAGTTGCTGGGCGCTTACTGGTCGAGAGCCCGCTAGCGCCGCTATCAGGGCGGCGGCTTCCTCGTGGGATCCGATTTCAACGATGTCCTTCACCGCATGCTCAAGGCCACCGATTCGGTCAGCAGCCTCTTCATCAAAGAGGTGAGGCGAGAGCATCCCTAGCGCGCGCACCAGTCGAAGCAGGCAGTGGTCACCGAACTGTTTGAAGATCTCGGTGTAGTCGAGGGCTAGGGCCCACCGGTTGGTGAGGGTGAGGGCGAAGAGGACATGCTCTGCGAGCAGGTCGGGTTTGATCCGAAACCTCGCCGGCCCTCGTGCTCGGGAGCTACCAGGTTCGCCGATCACGATGCCACTCTCAGCAAGCTCTTCGAGGCGCTGCTCAACCTCGCTCGGAGTTAGGCGCAGCATTGCGGCGACCTTCTCGACCACTTCGGCTTCCTCGATATCGATGCCGTCGAGGGCGGCGACCAGAGCCAGCAGCTCACGTTGGCGACCTCGCTGGTTCTCGCCGGGCGTCTTCTCACCTATTAGGTATGCGACATAACGTTGCAGGAGCTCGTCGCCGGAAAGACCGAAGACAGAGCGACGCTCGCTGGCGATCCGCGCCGCGATTACCGCGATCTGCGGGTTGCCTTCAGCGAGGTGAAGGATTGCGCCGCGCTGGGCGCCGGATTTGATCGCAAAGGGCGCTGCTTTCAGCGTCTGAGCGAGCGCCGCCCACGGCAGTTGCCCGATGCGGATGACCCGGTCATTCTCGATCGCCCCGATCCAGTTCGCGGCCGCGGCGTCGTTCAGTTTCTCGCGGAAGTTCGGACGGGAGAGGAGGACGACCTTCGGCGGGCCCTTCGGGAGTTGTTCGAGGGCGCTGAGCAACTCGCCGAGGTCATCGCGTAGGTGGCTGTTGTCAATCACGACGACCAGTTTGGGGGAGGGAGGCAACTCCGAGATGGACTCCGGGGTGAGCTGCATCGGAGAGTCGATGAAGTGCCACTCGGCATCATCGTTCCGGGCGAGCTCTAGCGCCAGCCGCGTCTTCCCGTAGCCGCCAGCGCCCTCGAGTAAGACGACTCCCTCGCTGTCGAGCATTCGCTTCGCGCGGAGCATCTCGGCCTCGCGTCCGACGAAGAGCACCTCAAACCCACTCAAATGCGGGCGGCCATCGAGGAGTGCCCTGTATTTATCCGCGGGGAGGAACGTGGTGGTCCGTCGCAGGGGTATCCCGAGGTAGACGCTCTGCAGCCGCACGTGGGGTTGCTCGTTCAGCTTCTGGATGAGCCACTTCTGATCAAGCACGGTGAGGTCGAAACCCATTTTCGAGGCCTCGGCCTCAAGCGCCTCGACCGTTTTGCGGCTGGTGTTCCGGTTGCTAATTGCATAGACCTTCTCTGCGTCCACTTCATGATCTGCCAGCTTTTTCAAGTCAGCCTTGATCTTTGGTTTCCATTGGCGTGCGAGGCTCACCATGAAAACCGTCTTTGAGTCGGGGGTGGCGAAGTCACGGCCGCGATCACCGGGCCCACCCATCGCTATCGCCGTCGGCTCGATGTCACTGATCAGCGCTGCGACCATCTGCTCGAAGCCGACCGCATCGCTCATCGCCTCCAGTGCAGACACCAGGACCGCTCGCTCTGAACCGGGCGTCTCGAAGCCCTCAGGCTTACCCGCCAGTTCGGCATGAACGCGATACACAGCCTGCTCGGTAAGTCCGAGGGCCGCGGCGACATCGGGAACCGAGTGCCCTTCGTTCAGGGCTTTAGCGATCATCTCGTCGCGCAGGCGGAGCGAGCCGTCTGCGGCTTGCTCTTCGCGAGCCAGGCCCAGGAGAAGTGGTTGCCGTTTATCGGGAGCCAACGCTAGCCTCCGTGGAGATAGATCAGAGCGGTCAAGATCACCAGTAAGACGGTTCCGATCGCGATCGTCACCGTGCTAACGGTCTCCAGAAACTCGCGACGCATGCGACGCACAACCTTCTCGATCTCTGCGTCAGACGGCTTCTCATCCTTGGGTGCTATTGGTGCCTTTCAATCGGGAAGTGTATAATCTTAACATTGGCTTGAGAATTATACGAAATCCCGACTTTCGGCCCGCTCGCCCGTGTTCACAAGGGGCCAGCAGGAGCTCCTAGTGCCAAATCGCCGTGAGAATTTCGACTTCGTGGGCCTGACGCCAGAGCGCTTCGAGGAGCTTGTTTTCTTGCTCGCGCAGCTTGAGGTTCCAGGTCTCGTACGAACTGCCAATCCCGACGGCGGCTTGGACGCATTGGTCCCCAGAGCCGGTTCCGATGGGACCTTGCGAGGGATCCAGGCAAAGCACCACACCAGAGGACCGAGTGCGACGAAGTGCGCGGAATCCTTAAGGGACGCGATTGCCACCTACAGCCCGCGGCACGTCACCTTCGCCTTTCCTGTCAATCCCACCACTGGGCAGATCGCGGCCTTCGAGAGAAAGGTGGTCGCGTTGGATCCCGGGGTTACTGTCGACTACTGGGGCGCTTCTCAGCTGACGGCACGCCTTATCCGCTCAGATGGAGGTCGGCGAATCGCCCGGCATATCTTCGGCGACGAGGATACGGCCCGGTTGGAACGCCTGATTCGCGCGGGGCAGAATGTCGACGATGGAGCCCAAGCCCTCGAGACGCTCGCCGCCGGGGCCGATCTCTTGGACAGCGATCCCTATTTCCTCTATGCCGCTGGGACTCGCTCGGGCGAGCTCCCTCCTCCCCCTCCTACTAAAGGGACGGTTATGCGAGTGGAGATAGCCGATGAGCATGGGGCTCGGCATATCGACGCAGTGGCTCGACCTGGGACGAGCCAGGATCAGATGCCGAAAGGGACCTTCACACTGGAAGGGGAGGGAGCCATCGAGCGGTGGCAGAAGTTCCTTGCAGAGGGAGGCGAGGTGAAGTTCGAGGACGTGGGGGTCGAGTTCGAGACGCTCCCCAAGCACCTCGCCCCGCTTTGGGATGGCACGAAGCGCGGCGACATCATGATCAGCACCGTCGAGCGGCCGCGGCGGCGCATCCTGATCGAGGTCGCCGGCGACGCTGGCGATTTTTCTGCCGAAGTCCAGCTTGCACCCGCGGTGGCAAAGGACGGATGGGAGCACGCCGTTACCGGAAACCTCGGCGAGGCTGTCCTCACGATCAACTCCCGACGGCGGGGTGAGGGCGGCGAGGCAAACATTGATTGGTCTTGGCACCCCCGCAACGCCTCGCACCGCGAGGAGCTTGCAAGCCTTCAGTTTCTTCGGGCTCTCTCCGGTAAGTCGACGATGCGCCTGATGGATCCACAGGATCGGACCGTGTTCACGGAAGGGCCGACTCCGGAGATCGACTTCGACGAGAACACCGCGGCGCTAACCAAAGTGTTTGAAGACGTCGTTTCTCTCGAAGATTGGCTCTCAACGTCGATCGAGGTTCCTGCGGAGATCAAGGCTCAGGATGCAAACGCACTACGTCGGATCGCTCGTCTGATTGAGGGGATCGAAGGTACTTGGGATAAGGCAAGCTTTGTCCTCGATCCACCGGGTCCGAAGGAGATTAAGGCCGAAGGAATATTCCAGCTGCGCCAAGCGATGGCGGTAAGACTCTTCGGCCGAGAGTTTCAACTCGGGGAGTTGGCCACCTACATCAGCGGGTACCGTCTCGATTCCAGCAGAACCCACGAGGATGGCAGCACCGAGTTTTTCCTCGCACCGCGAGACTCGACGTCTAAAATGCTGGAGCGTTTGGAGCGCCAACGCTCGTCTGATTCCTAGGCGTCGGCGACAGCGACCGACAGAACAATCGGAAGCCGCTGTGAGCCTCCTGTTTGGCATTGGCGGGCTGTCTAGGTCGCATCCCGGTCACATCCCCGCCGCAACCCCGCTAGTCACGCGGAGGCCCCTCCTCCTTTCAAGCCAAAGGTCAAGCACGGCGCTTTGCGTCCTCCATCTGCCGCGCTGTTAGCCTCGGCGCGATGGCGGCACCTACGCGAGATGAGGCTTGGGCGCTCTTTTGCGACTGGACTGAGTCGGAGTCGTTGCGGCGGCATGTGCTTGGGGTCGAAGCGGCTATGCGGGCTTATGCGGGGAGGTACGGGGAGGACGAGGAGCTTTGGGCGGTTACGGGGATCCTGCATGACCTCGACTACGAGCGGCACCCGGACTTGGAGACCGGGCATCCGCGGGTGGCGCTGGAGCTGTTCGAGGAGAGGGGCTATCCGCGGGCGCTGATCGACGCTGTCGCCGGGCACGCTCCCTACCTTGGGGTGGCGCGGGAGACGCGGATGGCGAAGGCTCTTTTTGCCGTCGACGAGCTGACGGGGTTCATCGCCGCCGTCGCCTTGGTGCGGCCGACCGGGATCGAGGGGCTGACGCCGAAGTCGGTGAAGAAGAAGATAAAGCAGCCGAGCTTTGCCGCCGCCGTCGACCGGGAGGAGTTGCGGCAGGGTGCCGCCGAGCTGGGGGAGGACTTCGACGAGCACGTCGCCTTCGTGATCGCCGCCCTGCAGCCGCGGGCCGAGGAGCTGGGACTGACCGGTGCCGGCGCGGGCTGACTCGATCCGGGAGGTCCGCTCGGAGCTGACGGCTCGGCTGCGGGAGCGGCTGCCGGAGCTTCGCGGGGTGATCGCGACCCGCGTCTACGCGATCTCCGACCCTCGTGACGTCGCTGACCCCGCCTACCTGGAAGCCCTCAACGCCGCCGTCGCCGCCGCGATCGACTACCGGCTCGCCGTGCTTGAGGCGGGGGAGCGGCAGGCGCCACCCGTGCCGACGGCCCTGCTGGCGCAGGCACGCCTGGACGCGCGCGACCGCGTTCCCCTCGACGCCGTGCTGCGCCGCTACCACGCCGGCAACACGCTCTTCGGCGACTTCCTCGTCGAAGAGGCGGAGCGGGCCGAGGCCCCTAGCTCGACCCTCCGCCGTCTGCTCGGCGAGCAGGCGACGCTCGGCGACCGCCTCCTCGCCGCCGTCAGCGCCGAGCACGCCCGCGAGGCGCAGAGCCGCCCCCGCAGCGCCGCGGAGCGGCGGCGCGAGTGCGTCAAGAGGCTGCTCGCGGGAGAGCTCGTCGACCGTTCCGAGCTCGACTACGACCTCGACGCTCATCACCTCGCCCTGATGGCCAGGGGCGAGGGGGCGGAGGAGCTGATGCGCAACCTCGCCGGCACGCTCGACCGCCGCCTGCTCGCCGTACGGCGCGAGGAGGAGCCGCAGTGGGCCTGCTGGCTGGGCGGCAGGCACGAGCTGGCGGCTGAGCAGGCGCTGCGAGCGCTCCAGGACCTCGTCCCGGACGGCGTCGTCGTCACCGTCGGCGAGCCCGCCGAGGGCCTTGCGGGATGGCGCTTCAGCCACCTCCAGGCGAAGACGGCGCTGCCGATCGCCGAGCGCCGGGGCGAGGCCGTCCTCCGCTACGCCGACGTCGCGCTGCTCGCCTCGATCGCCCGCGACGAGCTCCTCGAGACCTCCCTGCGCCAGCTCTACCTGGCGCCGCTGGAGCGGGCCCGCGACGGCGGCAAGGCCGCCCGCGAAACCCTGCGCGCCTACTTCGACGCCGAGCGCAACGTCTCCTCGACCGCCGCCGCCCTGGGCGTCGACCGCCGCACGGTGAGGAACCGCATCCGCGCGATCGAAGAACTCCTCGGCCGTCCCCTCAGAGGCTCGGTGGCGGACCTGGAGATCGCCCTGCGGCTGGACGAGTAGCTCCCCCTCGATTCCCACATCGGGGAATTCCCGGCGCGCGAGACGCCAAAAAGGGGAGGCGGTGGCCGCCCTCCGCCGGAGAAGATCGAATCGATCTACCAAGGGAGGCAGGAGCATGAAGAGGAACCTGATCTACGTCACCGCGCTGGCGGCCGGGCTGGTGCTGATCCTCGTCAGCGGGGCCGCCGGCGAGCGCAAGGAAGAGTGCGCCGGCAATCTCTGCATCGTCGACGACGGCGGCATCTCCCCCTCGAAGCTGCCGAAGCACGGAAGCGCCCCGATCACCGCGCGGATCTTCGGGGAACTCAAGACCCGCGACGGCAGCCATCCGCCGGCGCTGCAAACCCTCGAACTCGACGTGGACAGGACGATCGGCCTCGACGCCGTCGGCCTGCCGACCTGCAGGCCGGGCCAGCTCGAGGCCCGCAACCCCGCCGACGCCAGAAGGGTCTGTCACGGCGCGATCGTGGGATTGGGCAGTGCCGAAGTGGAGGTGGCCTTCCCCGAACAGGCGCCGTTCCGCTCGCGGGGACCGCTGACCCTCTTCAACGCCGGCGTCCACGGGAAGACCACCGACGTCCTCCTCCACGCCTACGTCGACGTGCCGGCGCCGACCGCGATCGTCATCAGGGCCACGGTCACGCGCATCCACCACGGCCCCTTCGGCCTCCACGTCGCGATGCGGATTCCGAAGATCGCCGGCGGCGCCGGCTCGCCGACCGCCTTCAAGCTGAAGATCGGCCGCAGGTTCACTTACAAGGGTCACCAGAAGAGCTTCCTGACCGGGAGCTGCCCGACCGGCCACTGGACGACCAAGGGCCATGTCGTCTTCAGCGACGGAACCCAGCTCGGATTGACCCATGTCTTCGCTTGCACCCCCAAGGCGTGAGGAGGCGTCCCACCCCCCGCTGTCCCGCCTGCTGAGCGCGGGCGACCTGCGAGGGGTGGGCGCCTGCCTCGCCCGGGACGCCTGCCTGCTGACGCCGGATGGGACGGCGGTTCACGGACGGGACTCGGTGCGCCGGGTGCTGGCGCAGCTGATCGCCGCCGGCGTACGGATCGAGGTCGAGCACAGCCGGGTCCTCGCCACCGGCGACACCGCCCTCGCTCGCGAGCGCTGGAGCGTCAGCAGCAACGGCGTCGACGGAGCCCGGGTAAGAGGCTGCCTCTGTCCCACCCTCTCCCTGCAGCGAATCGAAGGCGCCTGGAAAGTGGCGATCCTGGTGCTCTGGGGATGGGGCGCCGGCTTCGACTGCTGATAGGCGCCTCTGGTCGCGGTCGGCGGCCGAGCGCTCTAGCGGCCGGCTCGGGTCATAGTTCGTAGGGGTTGGCGAGGGCGTTTTCCGACGGCGCTGGGGCGAAGCCGAGCAGGTGGACGCGCCCGTAGGAGTCGATCTTCAGGGCGGCGACGCCAACAAACATGACGTGACGGTCGGTGTATTCGTGGGTCAGCACCATTTCGGCTGGACCGTGAAACTCAAGGGACTGCGCGAAGCGGTGCGGGAGCGGGACGTAGAAGGTCCAGGTTCCATGGCCGAGGCGGTCCCCTTCGTATTCCTCGCCTGGCAGCAGTTCGGACTTGTCGACGACGGTCGGGTAGGAGACTTCTCTCCTGTTGATTTTCTCGGCGATCTTGTTCGGAGCGGCCGGAAGGGCCCAGAGGGTGTAGTTGGAGGGCACGCCGAAGAAGGCGTTGTCGTCGTAGATCCGGCTCACCTGAAAGCGCTTGAGCTTGTCGGAGATCGGGATCGCGACGTCGGGCGGGGATTTCATGCGCTGGAGCCGGGAGTGGTCGGCTGGGTCCGGCATCACCAGGCGCGGCTTCCAGCCCTTGGGGTAGGCGACGAGGAGGCGGATGACGGAGTGCTCGCCGCCGTCGATGTCGATGATGTGATCGGTTTCGTTGACGACGCGGAATTTGTACTTACGCTGGGCATTGTCCCTTGGCCCGTGCCAGCAGCTGCAGGAGCGAATGTGGTCGATGCGGACGGGGCGGTTGCTGAGCGCGGGGTTGACGATGCGGAACTCGATCGGCAACACCCCTTCCTCGCTTTCGCCGACGAGCGCCGCGACTCCAAGCCCGATCCCGGCGAGCACGATCAAAAGGCTGAGCGAGCCGAATATCAGGCGCGAGTGAAAGTGGACCTGATCGAGCACTCGGTCCCAGCGGCTGTCGGTCTGCGAGCTCATCCGTGCATCCGGCGGACCAGGTCGTCGCTGCACATGTAGAGGAGGTCATGCCCCGTGTCCGGGACAGGGCCGGGCAGCATGCCGAGCATTCCGGCGAACGACTTGGGGACGCGGGTGCTGGTGTCGTAGAACACATAGGACCAGTCGGTAACCGAGCTCAGGTCCCTGGCTTCCCGCAGGTCGGCGCCGCGGATGTCCGCGCCGCAAAGCGTCGCCCCGGAGAGGTCCACGTCTTCGAAGGTCGCGTTGCGGAAATCGGTTTCCGAGAGGTCGGCGCCGCTGAAGTCGACGTGGTGAAGGGTGGCGTCGCTGAAATTCGAGCCCTGGAGATCCTGGCCAGCAAAGGAGACGTCCTTCACGGTGCGGTTGCGCATGTCCTTGTTGGCCGCGGGAGCCGGTTGCTGCTGCTTTTCGGCGGCGTCCTTGGAGAGGACCCGGAACGCGGGCGAGAGCGTCAGTACTCCCGCCAGGGCACCGAGGACAAGGAGCGCGCGGAAGTAGAGGGGAACGTGGACCCCTCTGCGCCTTGCGTGAACCGTTAACCACACTCCGGTGGCGCAAACCGAGCAGAGCACCAGCCAGCAGACCAGGATCGGCGTCGCGATCGCCTTGAAAGCTTGGATGTCGGTGACGAGGGCGAGGAGATTCAAGCCCCAGGCAAACAGCGCCACGCCGAGGGTCCCGACCACTTCCCACCGCCCCACGGGCGGTGGATGCGAGCTGGCTTCCCAGCGCGCTTCCGCCCGCCTCACCTGCCTGGAAGGACGTCGCGAAGGGGACTTCGCCTTACCCTGAGAGAACACGGCGAGACTCTATTAAGCGCTCAGGAAGTCTGGGGTGAAGGGGAGATCTCTTCTATTCCCGCAGCTCGTCCGCCAGTGTCGCGATCTCGCCGACCGTCGTCTCCAGGGCGTCGGCGAAGCGCAGCAGGGTCGTGTAGCTGGGGTTGCGGACGCCGCGCTCGATGCCGCCGACCTGGGTGAGGTCGGTGCCGGCGTATTCGGCCAGCTGCTCCTGGCTGAGTTCCTGTTCGAGGCGCATGGTACGGATCGCCTCGCCGAGGGCGGCGTGCTCGGGCGAGCGGGGTTTGGAGCGGCGAGCGGGTGGCACGGCCCCCGCCAGCCTCTCGATTTGCCGACAGAAGGGTTAGAGCATTAATGCCCTGACAAGCTATTGGCGCGGTGAAAAGCGGTTTCCCCGGCCGGCGCGCAGCGCAGGTGGTGGAACGGCGCGTGCAGGCGCGAGCGCAGTTCCTCGACCGCCGCGGTCGCGGCGCCGCCCGTCGCCGTCCCGGTGACGAGGAAGACCTCGGTCGCCGGGTAGGTGCGCAGCTGGTCGGTCACGGTCTGGACGATGCCTTCGTCGCCGATGCGGGCGGTCGCGTCGACCCCCGCCTGCGCCAACGAGGCGAGGCTGAGCACGAGGCTGCGCTGGGCGCGGTCGCGGCTGGAGCGGGTGTCGCAGGCCCAGCGGTCGAGGAAGCTGCTGTGGGTGGGGGCGACGACCCGCACCTCCGGCTCCGGCTCGTCCGGCTCGAGCGGGACCGAGGCGGCGGCGATCCGTTCCACCGCGGTGCCGTCCTCGAGCGGCTCGTCGACCACCACCAGCAGGTGCTCGCGGCGGTCGCCGGCGGCGGCGGGGACGATCGGGTGCAGCGGCGGGTTGCGGACCGCCAGGACGACGATGATGCCGGCGACGATCGAGCCCTCGGCCATCCCCATCCCCGGTCCGCCGAGGTAGAAGGCACCGACGATCGAGATCGCGATCGCGGCCACGATCGGAGGGAACTTCCATGCGGCTATCCCCTGATCGCTCATATGAATGACCTTAAAGACTCGGCGCGAGCAGTCAACCACCCTCGCGGGTGACGAGGTCCCGCAGGCTGCGGAAGTCCTCGGCGCAGGCAGGGCAACCCTCGAGGTGGGCGCGCATCCCCGCGATCCGCTCGTCGGCGCGCTCGCCGGCCAGGACCAGCTCGACATAGCGGTCGAGCTCCTCGAAGCACTGCTCGCAGGTCAGCTCCGGCGCCTCCGGCCCCAGGACCCGGCCCAGCATCTCGTCGCGCTTCATCGTTCCTCCTCTCCACCCACTCCTACCCGGAAACCGCGCTCGGCTAGCGAGCTCCGCAGCTTGCGGCGGGCGTCGTGCAAGGTCTTGTAAAGGGCGCCGCGGGAGGAGCCGAGGCGCTCGGCGAGGACGTCGATCGGCACCCCGTTGAGGGCGACCGCGACCAGCACCTCGCGCTGGCGCGGGCTGAGGCTGCGCTTGATCTCCTCGCGCAGGGCGGCGAAGAGCTCGGCGTCCTCGGCGCCGCGACCGGCCGAGCCCGGCGCCGCCAACGTCGCCCAGGCCTCCTCCTCGAGCGGGATCTCCCGCCCCTGCCAGGCGCGCCGGCGTACCTTCACCGCCGCCTCCAGCAGGGCGAACTTGTAGGCCCAGGTGGTGAAGCGGCTTTCGCCGCGGAAGCCGTCGAGCTTGCGCAGGATCGCCATCAGCGCGTCGTCGGCCGCCTGCTGGGCGAGGTCCTCGTGGTCGTCGCCGCGCAGGTGTGCCAGCTCGGCGCCGCGGCGGCCGACCTCGAACCGCGCCGCCTTCAGCAGTAGCGCGTGCAGCTCCTCGACCGCCGCCTGTTCCCGCGCTCCGCCCGCACGCAGCTCGCCGACCCAGTCGCGGGCGGCGGGATCGGCGGGCATCGGCATCGGCGGCGTCATCAGCGCGGTCGCCATGCATTGTTAGCGACCCGCGGCGGCAGGTTCTTACCCATTGCGTGGTTCCTTTGTCCGGGTATACACGACAAAGGAACCACGACTTCGGCGGCGGAGGTAAGAACCGCGCGCGAATCGACGCAGATGGGACACACACCCACACACGACCTAGGGAGGTCCCATGTCTACCACCGCAACCCTCGATCCACGCGAGGCCAGCCTCGCGCCGACGTTCGGAGAACGCTTCAAGAGCGATCCTGCCTACCAGGCCTTCGTGATCATGCGCATCGCCTTCACCGTGGCGCCGATCCTCTTCGGCCTCGACAAGTTCTTCAACGTGATGGTCGACTGGGAGCAGTACCTGGCGCCCTGGATCAACGAAATCATCCCCGGCAGCGCCTCCACCGCGATGCACCTGGTCGGCGTGATCGAGATCACCGCCGGCATCCTGGTCGCGCTGAAGCCGCGCTACGCCGCCTACGTCGTCGCCGCCTGGCTGGCCGGGATCATCGTCAACCTGCTCACCTACTCCGGCTACTACGACGTCGCGCTGCGCGACTTCGGGCTGCTGCTCGGCGCCCTCACCCTGGCGCGGCTGGCGAAGATCTACGACCCGCCGGGGCTCGAGATCAAGCTCTGAGCCTTCAGGAGGGAACGGTCCCTCCTAGACTGGCCGCGTGCCGACGCTGCTCGAGCGACTCGGGGTGGAGCTGCCCGTCGTCCAGGCTGGAATGGGCGGCGGGCTGAGCCGGCACGAGCTGGCGGCGGCGGTCTCCGAGGCGGGGGCCTCGGGGACGATCGCGGTCAACGGCGCCGGGGCGATCCGGCGCGAAGTGGCGGCGGCGCGGGCGCTGACCGGGCGCCCGCTCGCCGTCAACGTGCTGTTGCCGTTCGCGCGGCGCGAGTGGTTCGAGGCAGCGGCCGGGGCCGACGTCGTCGTCACCTTCTGGGGGCGGCCGCGGCGGCACGTCGGCACCGTCTGGCTGCACCAGTGCGGCTCGGCGGCGGAGGCGTGGCGGGCCTGGAGCGCGGGCGCCGACGGGGTGATCGTCCAGGGCGTCGAGGCGGGCGGCCACGTGCGCGGGAGAAGGCCGGCGCTGGAGCTGCTGGAGGAGGTGCGGGCGGCGCTGCCGCCGAGCTATCCGGTGCTGCTCGCCGGGGGGATCGCGACGCGGGACGACGCGCGGGAGGCGCTCGAGGCGGGGACGGACGCCGCCGTCGCCGGCACCCGCTTCCTCCTCTCCGCCGAGAGCCGCGCCCATCCCGCCTACAAGCAGCGCCTGCTCGCGGCCGAGGAGACGATCCTCACCGAGCTCTTCGGCGCCGGCTGGCCGGCGGCGCCGCACCGGGTGGTGCCCAACGCGGCGACGGAACGGTGGCTCGACGAGGTGCACCGGTCATTTGTTCCGCATAGCGGTGCAGATGACCGGGGCACTTCGGGCGAGCAGACGCCGGCGCGAGGGCCGCTGGCGAACCGGGCCCTCAACCGCTTGCTCTCCCTCGGCACCCGGCGCGCGCCGGGCGGGCTGCAGCTGCGGATGATCCGCGCCCAGCGTCCGGGCAGCCGCCTCCTCACCCCGGCCGGCCCGACCGACGACGGCCCCGCGAACCTGATCGACGCCGGCGCCCTCTACGCGGGGGAGACGGTGGCGCGGATCGGCGAGGTGCGACCGGCCGCCGAGCTCGTCCGCGAGCTGGCCGGCTGAGGCCCGCTCACCCTTCCAGCGAAGAGAGCATCGGCGCCAGCCGGCGGATCTCCTCCAGGTGCAGGCGCGAGAGTCGCTCGATCGCCTTCTCCCCCTGCGCGGTCAGGCGCAGGTGCACGACCCGGTGGTCCTCCTCGTCTCCCGCCCGCTCGACCAGCCCCGCCCTCACCGCCCGGTCGATCAGCTCGACGACGCTGTGGTGGCGCAGGACCAGGTACTCGGCGAGCTCGCCGATCGTCGGTCCCGCCGGGTCCGGGTGTCCCTTTACCGCGAGCAGGAGCTGGTGCTGGGCGGGGGTCAGCCCTGCGGCTTTCGCCTCGCCCTCGCTCCAGCGCAGGAAGCGGCGCAGGGCGGTGCGGAAGCCGAGTAGCCGGCGGTAATCCTCGTCGCGGACGCCGCTCACCTGCCCACCACCTCCGCCGTCCGGTCACGCCGCGCCCCGAGTAGCTGGATCGGCCGCAGCGGCCGCGAGCGGTGCCGCTCCTCTTTGAGATCCCGCAGCCGCCCCGCCAGCAGCTGCTCGAGGCCGATCGAGCCGACGCGCCGGTCCGGCCTGCCGCGCTCAGCGACCGGCAGCACCGTCTCCCCCGATTCCGCCATCACGTAGGCGACGTGGCGGAGGGTGTCGTCAACGTAGACCGGCGGGCCCCCGTTCACCCGCCCCGATGCACCATCACCGTCGCTCATCACGTCGCCGACGAACAGCACCTCGAGCGGGTCGACGCTGTATTCGCGGTTGATGTGGACGCCGCGCCGGGCGACCTTCTCGGTCAGTACCGAGCGCCGCAGCACCAGCACCGAGACGGCGTAGGCGGCAGTGGCGCCGATCAGCAGCGGCAGCAGCGCTTCGTAGCGGTGGGTCAGCTCGATCGCGAAGATGACGCCGGTGAGGGGGGAGCGCATCACCCCGCCCAGCACCCCGGCAAGCCCGACCAGCGGCCAGAAGCCGGGGGCGACGTGGGGGAAGATCGTCGCCTCGAGGCCGCCGAGCGCGCCGCCGATCATCAGCATCGGCGCCAGCACCCCTCCCGAGGTGCCGGAGCCGAGCGAGAGCGACCAGATCAGCGTCTTCACGATCAGGATGCCGACGATCAGGTTGAGGGCGATGCTGCCGTTGAGCTCGCCCGCGATCACGTCGTAGCCGACGCCGAGCGCCTGCGGGACGACCAGCCCGCCGAGGCCGATGACGAGGCCGCCGATCGCCGGCCACCACATCCAGGGGATCGACAGCCGCGAGAAAGCGTCCTCGGAGAGGTAGACGAGCGAGGTCGCGAGGAGCGCCAGCAGGCCGGCGAGCGCGCCCGCCGCCAGGCAGAGCCCGTAGGCGGCGGCGCCGAGGTGCAGCGCCCCCGGCGGCGCCGGGAAGACCGGGCCGCCGCCGAGCAGGGGGACGCGCAGCGCCGTCGCCACCGCGACCGCCGCGACGACCGGGATGAAGCTGCGCGGCCGCCACTCGAACAGCAGCAGCTCGACCGCGAGCAGGACCGAGGCCAGCGGCGCGTTGAAGGTCGCCGCCATCCCGGCCGCGGCGCCGCAGACGAGCAGCGTCTTGCGCTCGTCGGCGGTGAGGTGGAGGAGCTGGGCGAAGATCGAGCCGGAGGCGCCGCCGGTCATGATGATCGGCCCCTCGGCTCCGAACGGCCCGCCGGTGCCGATCGCGATCGCCGAGCTCAGCGGCTTCAGGACCGCGACCCGCGGCTGCACCCGGCTGCCGGCGGTGAGGATCGACTCGATCGCCTCCGGGATGCCGTGCCCGCGCACCTTCTCGGAGCCGAAGCGGGCGACGAGGCCGACCACGAGCCCGCCACAGACGGGGGCGAGGAGGATCAGCAGCGGCGAGTGGTGACCGCTGCCCGGGGCGACCAGCGCCGTGCCGAAGCGGCCGTAGAAGACGAGGTTGGTGATCAGCCCGATCAGGCGCAGCAGCGCCCAGGCGAGGCAGGCGCCGAGGGCGCCGAGCGGCAGGGCGAGGGCGGCGATCGTCAGCACCCGCCGGGAGACGTCGAAGTCGCCGAGGTGGCGGAGGTCGCGCTGGGGTGGAGAGCTCATCCGGGAGAAAGTATCGTGTAACGATCTATTTTCTGGGTCGAGACGAAGGGCGCCGCCTGTGACAATGGACGGATGGCGGGGGGGCAGATCCTGCAGATCGCCGAGCGCTCGATCGGGTCGGGGCGGTGCGAGCTGCGGCTGGAGGGGGAGCTCGACCTCTGGAGCGTCGAGCGCCTGCAGGCGGCCCTCCAGCGGGTCGCCCGCGACAACGATGCGGTCCTCGTCGGCCTCGAGAACTGCGAGTTCGTCGACTCGACCGGGATCGCCCTCTTCCTCCAGGTCCGCCGCCAGCTCGAGGACGAAGGCGGGCGCCTCGTCCTCTACGGCTGTGCGGCCCAGGTGCAGCGGGTCTTCACCGTCGCCGGCCTCACCGACGCCGGCATCGTCTTCGACAGCCGCAGCGAGGCGATCGCCGAGCTGGCGGTAGCCGACTGACGCGGTCTGGCCGACCGCCGCTATTCGACGACGATCGTCCCCTTCATGAAGGGGTGGATGTTGCAGTGGTAGGCGAAGGTGCCCTTGTGTTCGAAGCGGACGACCACCGAAGTGCCCGGCTTGATGTGCCCGGTGTTGAAGCTGCCGGCCCGGGTCGCGGTGTGCGCCACCTTGCTCGAGTTGACGAACGCGACCCGGGCCCCTCGTTTGACCCTCAAGGTCTGCGGGTGGAAGGCGAAGTGGGCGATGTCGACGCTCTTCGCGCCGCTCGCGTGGGCCGTCGCGCCTGAAGCGGATCCCTTGTCGCTCGCGATCAGCAGCACCGCGAGCGCCGCGACCAGGAGGACGAAGATCCAGCGCGTCTTCCAATCCCAAGAAGCCGTCATCGGGCGGGAATACGAAAGCGACCCGCCCCGGGTTCAACCGGCGGCCGAGTCGAGCAATAATGGGGTGCTCCCGGGCGGTTAGCTCAGTTGGGAGAGCACCTGCCTTACAAGCAGGGGGTCACTGGTTCGAGCCCAGTACCGCCCATTCTCGAGAAGAAGACGCCCCGCTGCAGCTCCCCGCTGCCTACCGAGGAGTGGACGGAACGACTACATAATTTTACGTAGACAAACTCATCAGTTCTTGGTAGGGTCCTCCCGGGTTCATTGGAACATGAACCTTGTGTGGATTCAAAATCAAGACGGGAGGTAGTTTCAAAAATGAGGTATCCACTGAGGATGGGAAGCCTCGTCCTGGCGCTGGCAGCGATGATGCTGCTGCTTGGTGCTTCGGCCGCTTCGGCAGCCAAGTTCGAAGCCAAACCGGCGTTCCCGGTGAAATTCACCGCGGAAGGCAAAGCCGGTCTGCTCGAAACCAAAGGGGGCCACTCGGTCACCTGCCCCGAAGCCAAAGGCAGCGGTGAAGTCTCGGGCGAAACGACGGTCGCGAACGTCTCCGTGGCATTCAAGGGATGCTTCGCGGAACATCTCCCGGCGCTGCCCTGCACCACCTCGGGCCACGCCTCGGGAGAAATCGTCACCAACCCGATCAAAGGAACCCCGGTCGACCTCGACTCGCTTCACGTCCAGGCCGGCCTGTTGCTGGAACCGGCCAGCGGGGAAACGTTCGCGGAATTCGTCTGCGAATCCTCGAAACTGCCGGTCAAAGAGACGCTGACGGTGACCGGTTCGTTGATCGGCCAGGTCAAAACCACCGAGCTGAACGAATTCCGCTCGTCGCTCGACCTGGAATTCGTCCAAGCGGGTGGCGTCCAGGCCTGGACCCAGGTGGAAGGAGCGGGAGCGTCGCACTTCCTCAAAACCAAGGGCGAAGGGACCGCTCCGTTTGCGGCCGAACAGTCCGCGGTCGGGGAAGCGGCTCCGGGTACGACCACGACCACGGCCCTCGAAGGGAAGCAGATCAAGCTGGTCCCATAGGGCCGGCGCCAGGCAAACCGCGCCAATGCCCGGTTACGGCACAGCGGTAGGCAGCACGGGGAGCGTCGCCGGCGCTCCCCGTGCCGGCGCCTTCATCCGGCCGGCGCTGGGACTGCTCGCGCTGGCCCTCGGCCTCGCCCTCTTCCCGGCGGCGAGCGCGCGGGCGGCGGAATGCGCCAACGAAGCTCGGCGGGCCGAACAGCACAGCACCGCTCTGGCCGACTGCCGCGCCTACGAGCTGGTCACCCCGCCCGGCAAGGACTCCGCCGAACCCGTCGGCGCCCTGGCCACGAACAGCGAGGCACGCGAATCGGCGGGCGTGCCGGGCGCCCGTGCCGCGCTGGACGGCGACCGCTTCGCCTGGTGGTCGGAATACGCCTTCCCGGAAAGCAGCCTCACCCGCCCCTACGCGGCAGGGACGCCGGGGCTGCAGTACCTCTCGACCCGCTCGGCCGGTGGCTGGTCGAGCGAGAACGTCATCCCGCCGCAGTCGATCGAGTACGGCCTCGCCTGCCAGCAGGCAGTCGGCATCGTCGGCTGGTCCCCCGAGCTCGACGGGAGCGTGCTCGCCGACGGCATCGCCCAGGAATCCGAACTCTCTCCCGGCGGGGCCTTCATCGGCGAAGGCCTGGAATGCGGTCATGACGAACCGCTCCTCGCCGCCGGCCAGCCAGGCGGCTTCGAAGAGCGGGAAGGGTTCCAGAACCTCTTCCTGCGCGACGGGGAAGGCGGCTCCTACGAGCTCCTCGACGTGACCCCGGCCGGCGCGCCGCACCCACGGCCCTCGCACCCGGGGCAGGAATACTTCCCGGCCTCCTTCCTGGCGAGCTCGAGCGACCTCCGCCACATCGCCTTCGAAGAGGAACTCCCGCTGACGGCGGAAGCGGAACGGATCTCACCCGAAGTCGAAGAAGCCTGCGAAAAAGAAGAACGAGGCTGCTGGGAAGGCCACGACAACCTCTACGAATGGAGCGAAAGCTCCGTCGGCGGGGGAGGCACGGTGAGGCTGGTGACGATCCTTCCCGGCGGCAGCCCAGTGGAAGGCGGCCTAGCGGGCGCCGGCAGGAACAACGGCGGCGGCGGCCTCGGCGAAAACAGCGTCTCGCCGTTCCTGCTCGCCCCCAACGTCGCCGCCTTCCGGCACGCCGTCTCGACGGACGGGTCGCGCATCTTCTTCGAAGCCGGCGGTGGCCTCTACGTCCGCGAGAGCGGCACGACCACGGTGCGGATCGACGCGGCCCAGTCGGGCCTGCCGACCGCCAGCGACGGCGGCGGCGAATTCATGGGCGCCAGCGCCGACGGGACCAAGGTCTACTTCACCGCCGACGCCTCGCACCTGCTGACCAGCGACACCGTCCCGGGCAGCGGCCAGAACCTCTACCTGTGCGAACTGCCGCAGGAAGAAGGGGGCCAGTGCAAACTCACCGATCTCACCCCGGCCCCGGAAGCCGGCGTGCTGGGCGTGAGCGGCACGAACGAAGGAACGCGCGAAGAAGAAGAAAGCGGCAGTCCCTATGTGTACTTCGTCGCCACCGGCGCCCTGACGACCGGGCCGGGCCCGCTCCCCGGCCAGCCGAACCTCTACCTGCGCCACGGGGGCGGGACCAAGTTCATCGCCACGCTCGCCGACGGCGAAGAAGGGAAGGGAGAAGGCGGGGTGCCCTGCACGAAAACGACCTCGCAGGGATCCTGCCGCGTCTCCTATGGCGACTCCTGCGACTGGACGGCGCGGGGCGGGTGCGAATTCATCTACGGCAACGGGCACCTGATCAGCGCCTTCGGCGGCCTCACCTCTCGCGTCTCCCAGGACGGCCGCTTCCTCGCCTTCAACTCGATCCGCTCCCTGACCGGCTACGACAACGAAGACGCCGCCAGCCAGGCGCCGGGCGAAAAGACGGACGCGGAGATCTTCCTCTACGACGCCGCCGGCGAAGAGCTGAGCTGCGCCTCGTGCAACCCGAACCCGAACGTCAAGCCGACGGCCCCGGCGACGATCCGCTGGCCGGCGACGCCCAACGGCAACACCTATCAGCACGCCGTCTACCCGCAGCGCAACCTCACCGACAGCGGCCAGCTCTTCTTCGAAAGCCACGACCCCCTCCTTCCCGAGGACAACGGCGGCGCGCTCAGTGTCTATGAGTACGAGTCAGGCCAGCTGTCCCTGGTCTCGCCGGGGGGGAGCGAAACCGAATCGGTCTTCCTCGACGCCACCCCAGGCGGCTCCGACGCCTTCTTCATGACTGCGCAGCAACTGGTGCCGCGGGATGCGGACACGGCCTACGACGTCTACGACGCGCGCGTCGGCGGGGGCTTCGCGGAAGCAAGCGAAGCGGGCGCCGCCTGCAACGGCGAAAGCTGCCGCCCGGCCGTGACGCCGCCGGCGCCTTTCCCCGACCCCGGCAGCGCCACCTTCGTCGGCCCGGGCAACGTGAAAGAAGCGCCGGCCCCGCCGCATCACAAGAAACGCAAGCACCACCGCAAGCACCGCCACCGCAAGCACCACAAGAAGCACAGGGCGCGCGCCTCGGCTGCCCTCTCCTCGCTAGACGCGGAACCCACGAGCACCGCCGCCGAACCCGCGGCCGGCGAACCGGTGGAAGCGGGCACGGCTCCGATCGTCGTCACCGAAGAAGCTGACCACGTCGAAACCACGAGCGCCGAGCTGCACGGCAAGGTCTACCACGAAGTCCTCTTCAACAGCCCCGAATGCCTGCTGCTCGGGGTGGTCTGCCACAACTCGGCGGGCGAGAAGATCACGGCCTGCGCGTTCGAATACGCCTCGGCGAGCTATTACGAAAGCCACGGGGGAACCTACGACCGGCAGGCGACCTGCGAACCCCCGCCGCCCTACGAAGAAACCCAGCAGGTCGTGCTCGTCGAGGCCGCGCTCGCCGAACTCGAACCGCACGTCGTCTACCACTACCGGCTGACGGCGCAGAACGAAAAAGGCGAAACCGGCACGGGCGAAGACAAGACGTTCATGACCGTCGGCACCTTCGGGCCGCCGACGGTCGATTCCGAGTCGTATGAGCTTTCCCACCAGGGAGACGGCACCTTCACCGCCGCCCTGCACGCCCAGATCAACCCGCACGGTTTCGAAACCACGTGCGCCGCCCAGTACGTGAGCGACGCGAAGTTCAAGGAATCGGGCTACGCCGAAGCCACCGATCTGCCCTGCGCGCCCGAAACGCTCCCGCCCGGGTTCGGCGACGAGGAAGCGACCGCGACGGTGAGCGGCCTGCCGCCCGCGGCGAGCTACCACTTCCGCTTCCTCGCCAAAAACGAAAAAGGCGAAGCCGTCGGGGCCGACCGGACCTTCATCACCTTCGCGATCGAATCCTTCGAAGCGGCCCCGAGCGACCTGCAGGCGGGCGGGCACCCCGACCAGCTGAGCGAGCGCTTCCGCCTCAGCACGGCGCCCGAAGACCCCTGGGGCGCAGCCTTCCCGAGCTTCGCCGTGGTCAACGCGAGGGACATCGTCACCAACCTGCCGCCAGGGCTGGTCGGCGACCCGCTGGCAACGCCGCGGTGCCCGCAGCACGAGCTGATCCACGCCACCTGCAGCGGGGCCGCGCAGGTCGGGGTGCTGCGGATCGAAGGGAACAGGCAGCAGGCGCCGAGCCAGCCCCACGAAGTGCCGCTCTACAACCTGGTGCCGCCGGCGGGGGTCGCGGCGCAGCTGGGAGCGCCGCTGCCGCGCCCGGTCAACGGCGACGCGCACGTCGACGCCGGCCTCG
>JBQCIG010000002.1:0-17711 GCA_051953975.1 Solirubrobacterales bacterium
GGGGAAGGGCGCGCGCTCTACAGCCTCGACGAGGCGCGGCTCGCCGCGCTCGCCCCCGACCAGAACGTCACCCAAGCGGTCTGCGAGGTATGGGCCGTCTCCAACAACGACGTGGTCGCCGTCGCCGCGCGGCTGCCGAGCCGGCCGCGGGTCGTGCAGCAGGACCCCAGCACGCTCGGCGAGGTGCTGGACGACGTCGTCCGCCTCGGTGAGGCGGCGGAGATCCCCGTCAGGGCGCAGGGGTTGCGCGAAGACCTCGAGCGGCGCCTCGCTGACGTTCGTCGGGCGGTCGCGGGAGCGCCGCGCCCACGGGTGCTCGCGCTCGAGTGGCTCGACCCGCCCTTCTTCGGTGGCCACTGGATCCCGGAGATGATTGAGGTCGCCGGCGGCGAGGACGTTGCCGGGCGGGCTGGGCAGAAGTCGCCGCAGGTCGAGTGGGAGAGCCTGCGCGACCTCGACCCCGATCTGATCGTGGCGATGCCGTGCGGCTGGTACCTCGACGACTCCCGCGCCCAGACGCTCGCGCACCGCGACCGGCTCGAGGTGCTCGGTGCCCAGCGCCTCTTCGCCGTCGACGCCGCCTCGACCTTCTCCCGTCCCGGCCCCCGCCTGATCGACGGCGTCGAGCTGCTCGCCCACCTCTTCCACCCCGAGCGGGTGCAACCGCCGGAGGGCATCGGCTTCGCCGAGCTCTCAGGTCAGAGCTCGCGCTCGTAGTAGAGCATCGCCGTGCCCTGCGGCCCTTCTTCGTTGGTGAAGCCGAGCTTCTTGTAGAGGGTGCGGGCGGCGACGTCGGACTCGCCCGTGTTCAGCTCGATCCAGGCGGCGTTCGCCTTGCGGCTCGTCTCGATCGCCGCTTCGAGCAGGGCTTCGCCGATCCCCTCTCCCCGCCGCTGCGGCACCACGTAGAGCTCCTGCAGGTAGGCCTCTGTCTTCTCGGTCCAGACCGAGGGGCGGAAGCGGAGCAGCACCAGGCCGTCGCCCTCGCCGGCGAGCAGCACCGTCATCTCGCCCTCGCTCAGCATCCGCGTCGCGTGCCGGGTCAACTCCTCCACGCCCGGCGTCTCCTCCTCGTATTCGGTGTTGAAGTCGTGCAGGAGGCGAGCGATCAGCGGGGCGTCCGCGACGGCCGCCTCGCGAATCGGTATCTGTGACTGGCTCATGTCCTCAGTTTCGCTCCCCGACGAAGTCCGCGTCGCCTGCGCCTGGGTGATGGAGCGGGCGCGCTGGGTGTGGGTGGACGAGGGGCGGATCGCCGGCTACGCGAGCGAGCTGCTCGAGGCCGCCGAGGCGACGCCGGCCGACGCTCCCTCGACCCCTGCGGGAGAGGGTCCCGAAGCCCTCGCGGCCTTCGCGATCTGCATGAACGCGATCAACTTCGGCTCCGGCTGGTGGCCGACGATCCGCAAGCGCCCCGGTCACAGCGGCTACGCGACGATGGCCGCCGGGGTGACGGAGCGCTTCGAGGAGCGTGGGCCCTGGAGCGTCGAGGAGCTGCTGGCGATGGAGGCGGAGACGATCGCCGCGGTGGTCGGCCAGGACCCGGAGCACCCGCTGATGGCGCAGTTCGCGGCAGCGCTGCGCGACGTCGGCGCCCGTCTGCGCTCCGAGCACGCCGGCCGCTTCCTCGGCCCGGTGGAAGCCGCCGACTCGATCCCCGCCCTCGCCGCGGGCCTCGCCAGCTGGGATGCCTTCACCGACGTCTCCCGCTACGAGGGACGCGAGGTCCCCTTCTACAAGCGCGCCCAGCTCGCCGCCGCCGACCTCCATCGCGCCGGCGTCGCCGAGCTGCCCGACCTCGAGCGCCTCACCGCCTTCGCCGACAACCTCGTCCCCCACGTCCTCCGCGTCGACGGCGTCCTCCGGCTCGACCCCGACCTCACCATCCGGATCGAAGCCGAGGAGCTGCTCAAGCACGGGTCGGCGGAGGAGATCGAGCTGCGCGCCGCCGCCGTCCACGCCGTCGAGCTCCTCGCCGCCGCCACCGGTGGGGCGCTCACTCCCGCCGAGATCGACAGCGCCCTCTGGAACCGCGGCCGCAACCCCCGCTACAAGTCGCTCCCCCGCCCTCGTTCACGCAACACCGCTTACTGACGATTGGTGAGTTGAGGCGGCTATAGCAGGCTCAAGTCGCCAATCGTCCTCAGAACTCGTAGGCGCGCGCTTCGCGGTGGCGCTCTACCGCGAGGTCGACGAGGCGGTCGCAGAGCTCGGGGTAGCCGACGCCGGTCGCCTCGAAGAGCTTGGCGTAGACGCTGGTGTCGGTGAAACCGGGCATGGTGTTGATCTCGTTGACGAGGACTGAGCCGTCGGGTTCGACGAAGAAGTCGCAGCGGGCGAGGCCGGAGCAGCCGGCCAGCTCGAAGACGGAGACGGCCGTCTCGCGGACGGCCGCGATCGCCTCCTCACCGATCGGGGCGGGAACGCGCAGCTCCATCCCGCCCTCGGTGTACTTGGCCTCGAAGTCGTACCAGGCGCTGTGGGCGACGATCTCGCCCGGCAGCGAGGCCCTCGGCTCGCCGTTGCCGAGCACCGAGCACTCGACCTCGCGCCCGGGCGAGGAAGCCTCGACGATCACCCGCGGGTCGTGGCGCAGCGCCAGCTCGACCGCGGCGTCGAGCTCGTCGAGCCTGGCGACGCGGGTGATGCCGACGCTGGAGCCCATCCGCGAGGGCTTCACCCAGAGCGGTAGCCCCATCTGCTCGCAGCGCCCCCACCAGTCGCTCCCCTCGACCGCGGTGAACTCGACCTGCGGTACCCCGTGGGCGGCGAAGAGGCGCTTCAGCGTCAGCTTGTCCATGCAGATCGCCGAGGCGAGCACGTCGGAGCCGACGTAGGGGAGGTCGAGCCACTCGAGCAGACCCTGGACGCTGCCGTCCTCGCCGAAGGCGCCGTGGAGGGCGGGGAAGGCCGCGTCGGCACCGAGCAGGCCGCCGCCGGGGACGAGCGCGACCGAACCGCCGGCGGTGCTCCAGCCGCCGTCGCGGCCGATCGTCACCTCGACCGCCTCGTGCCCCGCCTCGCGCAGGCCGCGCGCCACGGCTGCCCCCGAGCGCAGCGAGACCTCGTGCTCGGAGGAGCGGCCGCCGGCGAGGACCGCGACCCTCATTCTTCTATCCCTTCTTCTTCGACCGCTTCGACCGCCCGCTTGCCGACCACGATCGTCACCGTCGAACCCGGTTCGGTTTCGGTGCCCGGCGGCGGGAACTGGTCGGTGACGCGCCCGACCTGGCTCGGCACTTCGGTTTCTTCTTCTTCGACGCTGGGCTGCAGGCCGGCGGCCCGGATCGCTTCCACCGCCGCTCGGCGTTCCTTGCCGATCAGCGCCGGCACCTTCACCTGCTTTTCTTCTTCGCCGCGGGAGACGACGATCGAGACCGTCGAGCCCGGTTCGACTTCGCTGCCGGCGCTGGGCGATTGGCTGATCACCTGCCCCTGCGGCGCCGCGCTTTCTTCTTCGCTGACGCTGGGGACAAGGCCGCGGCCGCGGATCTGCTGCACCGCCAGCCGCCGCTGGCTGCCGACCAGGACCGGCACCTTGGTCAGCTTCGGCCCGCGCGAGACGAAGAGGGTGACGGTCGATCCCTTGGTCGCGGTGGCGCCGGCCTTCGGCTCGGAGTGGACGACCAGCCCTTCTTCGACCGAGCTCGAGTTGACCTTCCCGACGGCGACTTCGAAGCCCGCCGCTTCCAGTTTCCTGGTCGCTTCGGTCTGGGTCTCCCCTGCCGTGGAGGGCACTTTCGCCTGACCGGGCCCGGAGCTGACGGTGAGGTCGACGGGCGGCTTCGAGCAGAAGAAGGTGAGGAAGGCGCAGTTTTCTTCTGCCTGCGGAGGCGACGCCGCCGGTTCCTGCTCGAGCACTTCGTTGGCCGGTGCCTGCCGTTCGACCCGAATCACTTCTCCAACCGAGAACCCGTCCTGCTGCAGCAGATTGACGGCGACGTTGAGCGGGATCCCGGTCACGTCCGGCACCTTCGTCGTCGTGTCGCGGGTCAGCGCCAGGCCGGCGAGGATGCCGATCACGATCGCCGCCACCAGCAGCGCCCACAGCCACCAGTTGCGTTTGCGGTCTTCCTCCGGCGGCACCTCCTCCTCGACCGGAGCGGCAACGACCGGTGGCAGCGGCGCCATCGCCGCGGTGTTGCGGCTCACCCCCGGTTCCTTCATCGCCTGGTCGAGGGCGGCAATGAAGGCGTCGGCGCTCTGGAAGCGGGCGCCGGGATCCTTCTCCAGTGCCCGCATCACCACCGCGTCCAGCGCCGGCGAGACCTGGGGGTTGATCGAGCTCGGCCGCTGCGGCGTCTGCGAGACCTGTTTCATCGCCACCGCCACCGCGCTTTCGCCCTCGAAGGGGACGCGGCCGCACAAAGCCTCGTAGAGGATCACCCCGATCGAGTAGAGGTCGGAGACCGAGGTGACGTCGTGCCCCTGCGCTTGCTCGGGCGAGAGGTAGTGCGGCGTCCCCATCACCGAGCCGGTCTGGGTGATCTCGGAGACGCCGGCGCGGGCGATGCCGAAGTCGGTGACGACCGCCTTGCCCTCCTCGTCGACGATCACGTTCTGCGGCTTCAGGTCGCGGTGGACGATCCCGTGGCGATGGGCGAAGCGGGCGCCCTCGAGCACCTGGCGGACCAGCGCCACCGCCTGCGGGGGGGTGAGGCCGCGGTCGATCAGCTCCTTCAGCGTCGGCCCCTCGACGTAGCGCATCGCGATGTAGTTGACGTCGCCGTCGGCACCGCGGTCGAAGACGGCGACGATGTTCGGGTGCTGCAGCCCGGCGGCGGACTCGGCCTCGCGCTGGAAGCGGGCGACGAACTCGCGGTCCTGCAGGTAGCGGCGGTGGAGGACCTTCAGCGCCACCTGCCGCTGCAGGTGCGTGTCTTCGGCCAGCCAGACGTCGGCCATGCCGCCGCTGCCGATCCGGCGCAATACCCGATAGCGGCGGTCGACGACGCTGCCCTCGCCTATCTCAGCCACCCACAACCTCCGTTCCATGGCCGACGGGCCGATTTCCCTCCATATAGGCGTATTTCAGGCCCATCGGCATTCATTTCCCGTTCAGGATCGTTTCCGCGACGTCGCGGAAGATCGGCGCGGCGACGTCGTTGCCGAACTGTTCGGTGCACTCGATCGTGGCGGCGATCGCGATCTTCGGTTCATTCGCCGGTGCGAAGCCCATGAACCAGGCCTGGTTCTCGTTTTCGCCGCCGCCGCAGGCTTCGTTGCCGGGCGTTTCCGCGGTGCCGGTCTTGCCGGCAACCGGCACACCGGGGATCTCGGCGTTGGTTCCCGTCCCGGCGCTGACCACCCCTTCCATCGCCGTCGTTAGCTCTTCGGCCGTCTTGGCGCTGACCGCTTCGCTGTAGACGGAGGGTTCGAGTCGCTTGACCACGCGCCCATCGGGGTCGATTACCCGGTTCCAGATCTGCGGCTTCATCAGCTTGCCCTTGTTGGCGATCGCGGCGGCCACCTCGGCCATCTGCAGCGGCGTCGCCAGCAGCCGCTCCTGCCCGATCGCGAGGCGGGCGAGGTCGACAGGGTCGTGCTTGTTCAGCAGGCCGCGTTCTTCGTCGAAGACGCCGCTCGGGGAGACCTCTTCGCTCGGCAGGTCGATCGCCGGGATCGCGTTGAAGCCGAACTTTTCCATCTGTTCGAACAGCGCGTCCTGGCCGACCTTCTGGCCGAGCTGACCGAACCAGGTGTTGACCGAGAAGGTGAGGGCGGTGTCGAGGGGGATCGGCCCGAAGCTCTGGTTGAAATCGTTCTGCAGCGGCGTCCCTTCGACTTCGATCGAGCCCGGCGCGTCGATCGTCGTCGCCGGCGTGATCACCCCGCTTTCGAGCCCGGCCGCGGCGGTCACCACCTTGAAGGTTGAGCCCGGCGGCTCCTGCCCCTGCGTCGCCCGGTTGAACAGCGGCGATTCGGGTTCGGCGGTGTTCAGCTTCGACTGTTCGAACGGGATGCGGTTGGGGTCGTAGGAGGGGTTCGAGACCATCGCCTTGACTTCGCCGGTCTGGGGGACGAGCGCGACCACGGCGCCGTAGTAGCCGCCTTCCTGCAGGTCGGCCGTCGCCACCCGCTGAGCTTCGGTGTCGATGCTGGTGACGATGTCGTTGCCTTCCTGGGTGTGGCCGAGGATTTCTTCCAGGATCGAGCCGAATTCCGATTCTTCGCCGATCAGCTCTTCGTTGTGGAACTGCTCGAATTCGGAATCTCCGTTGCCGAGGAAGCTGTACCCGATCGGGTGGCCGAAGAGGGCGCCTTCCGGATAACGCCGCACGTAGCGCTTCGCCGATCCCTTGCCTTTCGCCACCGACTTGGCGATCACGGTGCCGTCGGCGGCGAGGATGCGGCCGCGGGGGATCTGCTGCTGCTCCAGCAGCGGCCGGCGGTTGACTTCCTTTTCCTTCAGCGCCTTGGCGTCGAAGACCGACCAGTAGGACGTGAAACCGACGAGGATCGCGAAGAGGACGACGATGAAGCCGAACAATTTGACGATCTGGCGGTTCACAGCGCTTCCCCCACGGGACGCCCACCCGCCTCGGCAGCCTCACGGCGGGCGCGGTCGCTGACCAGCAGCAGCAGTGCCAGCAGGACGAAGTTGGCGACGATCGAGCTGCCGCCGTAGCTGATCAGCGGCAGGGTGACGCCGGTCAGCGGGATCACCCTGGTGACGCCGCCGATGATCACGAAGGCCTGGATCGCGAAGACCGCGGTCAGCCCCGTCGCCAGCAGCTTCGAGAAGCCGTCGCCGGCCAGCAGCGCGATCTTGAAGCCGCGGGCGGTGATCAGCAGGTAGACGAGGATCACCCCGACGGCGCCGAAGAGGCCGGCCTCGTTGACGATCAGCGAGTAGATCGTGTCGGTCTGCGCCGCCGGTAGCAGCACATTGTGGGTCCCCGGCTCCGTGATCAGCGCCTGCCCGAAGCCCTTGCCGAAGAGGCCGCCGTCGGCCTGGGAGAAGATCGACTGCAGGATCTGATAGCCGCTCCTTTGCGCTTCGCTGTAGGGGTGGAGCCAGACGTCGACCCGCTCGTGGACGTGGGGCACGGTGGTGGCGAAGAACCAGGCGCCGAGGAAGAACATCGCCATCCCGATCACGACGAAGGAGAAGCGGCCGGTCGCCACGTAGAGCAGGGCGAGGAAGGCGGCGAAGAACATCAGCGAGCTGCCGAGGTCGCGGATGAAGACGAGCATGAACATCGAGGCACCCCAGACGACCAGCATCGGCCCGAAGTGCTTCAGCGGCGGCAGCGTCACCCCCAGCACGCGGCGGGCGCCGACGATCAGCACCTCGCGATGCTCGCGCAGGTAGCTGGCGAGGAAGACGACGATCGCGATCTTCGAGAACTCGGCCGGCTGGAAGGCGATCGGGCCGAGCTGGACGCCGAGGTAGGCGCCGTTGACCTGCTGGCCGATCCCCGGCAGCCGCGGCGCCAGGAGGAGGAGGAGGCCGCCGATCGCGATCGTGTAGCGGTAGCGCTCCAGCACGTCGTAGTCGCGCAGGAAATAGATGGTCAGCGCGAAGAGGACCAGCCCGAGCAGGAACCAGTTGGCCTGGTCGCGGGCCAGCGTTTCTTCGATCCGGTAGATCATCACGAAGCCGAAGGCGGTCAGCGTCGCCATCAGCGGAAACAGGTAGGGGTCGGCGTTGGGAAGGCGGAAGCGCAGGAAGACGTGGGTGGCGAGGCAGACGGCGAAGAAGTAGGCACCGTAGGTAAGGCTGAGGTTGCCCAGCTTGTCGCTCTCCTGCGAGAAGACCGCGGCGAAGCCGGCGGTGAGCAGGAGGGCGACGGGAACCAGCGCGACGAGCTCGCGGTTCCGGGCAGACGTCAACGAAGGCCCGCCGTCTTTTCGATTTCTTCGAGCAGGGAGACAGCGTCGCCGCGTGAGCGGAAGGAGTGACCGGTGACCGCGTCCCGGCGCCGCCCCGGCAGCGATTTGGTCTGGACCGGGATCGCGTAGCGCTTGCTGTAGAGCGTGATCCCGAACGGCAGTTCATAGGGGGCGCCGCGGTAGAGGGCGACGCGGCCGGCCGAGTCGGTGCCGAGGAACCAGATCTGGCGGTTGCCGTACCAGGCGCCGAAGGCGAGCGCCGCGACGACCAGGCCGACGCCGAGGACCTTCGCCGCCGTGCGCAGGCGCCGGCGCTGCGGCTTGGCCGCCAGCTCCTCGCGCCGCTTGCGCGCCGCCTCGGCGGCGGCGCGCCGGCGGACCTCGGTCGCGGTCAGCCCTTCGCGTTCGGCGTCGGGGCCGATCAGCGTCGCCCCCTCGGCCATCTTCGCCGGCGCCGCCGCGTCCTCGAGCCGGAAGGCGACGACGGTGATGTTGTCGCGGCCGCCGGCGCGGTTGGCTTCGTCGACCAGCGTCCGCGCCGCCGCCTGCAGCGAGGTGGCGCGCTCGAGGACGCGGGCGATCTGCCCGTCGTCCAGCATCGTCGTCAGCCCGTCGGAGCAGATCAGGAAGACGTCGCCCGCTTGGGCGGGGACGGTGTGCACGTCGACCTGGACCTCCGGTTCGGGGCCGAGCGCGCGGGTGATGATCGACCGCTGTGGATGGTCCTCTGCCTGGGCGTCGGTGAGCTGGCCTTTGCGCCGCATCTCCTCGACCAGCGAGTGGTCGCGGGTCAGCTGCTCGAGCTTCCCCCGCCGCAGCCGGTAGGCGCGGCTGTCGCCGACGTGGCCGATCGCCACCTCTTCGGCCTCGAGGTCGACGATCGCGGCGGTGGTCGTCGTCCCCATCCCGGCCAGGCCGGGGTCCTTGCGGGCGAGCTCGTGGATCGTCTGGTTGGCTGCCTCGATCGTCTGCTCGAGTACCCGCTCCGGCGGCGCTTTCGGCAGCTCGCGGGCAAAGGATTCGGCCGCCGCTTTCGAGGCGACCTCGCCCGCCTGGGCGCCGCCCATCCCGTCGGCGACGACGAACAGCGGCGCCTTGGTGAAGAACGAGTCCTCGTTGGCGTTGCGCTGGCGCCCGGTGTCGGTGCGGACCGCTTCCTCCTCGATGCGCAGGGCCACTACGTCATCCCACCTCGAGCCGGAAGACCGTGTCGCCGATCTGCACCGTGTCGCCGTCGATCAGCTCCGCCTCCCCTTGCAGGGTGGCGCCGTTGAGCAGGGTGCCGTTGGTCGAGTTCATGTCCTCGACGTAGAACCTCCCCTCGCGGGAGAAGACGCGGGCGTGGATGCTCGACGCGTAGCGATCGTCGATCCGCACGTCCGCGTCCTTCGAGCGCCCGACCGAGAGCCCCCCGATCAGGTCGAAGCGCTGGTCGCGTTCGAGGCCGCCGCCGCGCTCGGCGACCAGCCAGCCGTCGGGGCCGCGCGGCCCCTCGGCGAAGACGGGCACGGCGTGGAAGCCGGTCGCGTCCGGAGCCGGCGAGATCGTCCGCCGCAGGTCCTTGAACGCGCTGCGGGCGATCACCAGCACGAACAGGTAGAGGACGGCGAGGAAGCCGAATTTGAGGGCTACGGATACGGGGTCGTATTCCACGCGACAGGCACCTTAGTGAGAGCGGCAGCCGCCGCTACTGCTCGATGTCGAAGGTGAAGGTGGTGGTGCCGAGGGTGACCTGGTCGCCGGGGCTGAGCCGGGTCGAGGCGACGCGGCGGCCGTTGACCTTGATTCCGTTGGTCGAGCCGAGGTCGACGATCTGCCAGTCGCCGTTCTCGGCGCGCCGCAGCTCGGCGTGGCGGCGCGAGACGTTGGGGTCGGCGAGCACGCACTCGGCCGACTTCGAGCGCCCGATCGTCGCCCGCGGGCCGTCGAGGACGAAGCGGCGGTCGTCGAGCGAGACGACGGCGCGGGTGGAGACCAGCGCCCCTACCGCCTGCTCGGGCCGCTTCGGCCGGCTGCGGTCGCGCTCGCGCACCGCCGAGTAGACCATCGTGTGCCCCTCTTCGCCCTGTTCGGGCGCCTGCCCCTCGTGGGCGGGCGGCTTCACCAGCCGCGCCTGGATCCCGAACTCGCCCAGCCGCAGCCGGTTGTCGGTCTCGAACTCGACCGCGGGCCTAGTCAGCAGGTCGTAGCCGCGCCGCCGCGCGTGCTCCAGCAGGTAGCCGGAGAGCTCCTGCTCGAGCGAGCGCTCGTAGCCCTCGAGCTTGCTGCGGTCCTGGCGCGAGAGGAAGACCGTGTACTCGTTGGGGACGTAGACGCGCTGGACCGAGGCGGTCTTGTGGGCGTCCATTTCCTTCGCCAGCTTGCGGGCGAGTTCGACCGGCTGCACCTCCGAGCTGAAGGCACGGCTGAACACCCCCTCGACGAGGCCTTCGATCCGTGACTCGAGACTCCGTAGAACGCCGATGGCGAAATCCTAGGGATGCATGCTTAAGGGAGAGCTGCCCCGTGCAGGGCGAGGAAGCCGCCGAGGGTCGCGGCGGCGGCGAGGGCGCCGAAGCGAGCGAGGTGGGTGGAGCCGGCGGGTGGGTGGTCGGCGAGCCCGTCGAGGCAGTCCTCGATCGTCGTCCCCAGCTCCTCCAGCGAGGGGCGGTGGTTGGGCCGGGGCGAGAGGCAGGCGTCGATCGTCTCGGTCAGCTCGCGCGGCAGGTCGGGGCGGAGGCGGCGCAGACGACGGGCACGGCCGCCGATCGCCCGCGCGGTGGCGGCGGGCGTCGCGCGGCGGTGCGGGTTATCGCCGCTCCAGCACACGTACAGGGTGAGCGCGAGCGAGTAGACGTCGGCCTCGGGGCCGGCCGGGCAGCCCTCGGCCTGCTCGGGCGCCATGTAGGCGAGGGTGCCGACGACATCGCCGACCGCGGTCAGGGGGGCGTCGTCGGCGAGGTGGGCGACGCCGAAGTCCATCAGCTTCGCCCGCGGCTCGGAGTCGGCGATCACCTGCACGTTCTGCGGCTTGATGTCGCGGTGGACGACGCCGCGCGAGTGGGCGTGGTCGAGCGCCTCGCAGAGGTCGGCGCCGATCTCGCCGATCTCGCGGTCGGAGAGCCGGCCGTCGCGGGAGAGCCGGGCGAGGGTCGAGCCTTCGACCAGCTCGGTGACCAGCAGGGCGTTGCCGTCCTCTTCGCCGAGCTCGTACAAGGTGACGATCCCGGGGTGGTTGAGCCGGGCGGCGGCCTGGGCCTCGCGCAGGACGCGGCGGCCGGCCTCGCCCCGCTGCTCGATCGCCTTGACGGCGACCGGGCGCTCGAGGCGACCGTCCCAAGCCTCGTAGACGACGCCGAAGCCGCCGCTGCCGATGCGGCGCTCGATCAGGAACCGGTTGAGCACAAGCGAACCAACCACAGCCTCCATCACTTCGCCGCCGCCGCTCGCACTCCTGCGCCCCTCTGGACTGGGAAAAACCCACCGTTTGCGGCATCTCCTCGCGTCGCGGCCACGCGAGCGTTCATACTCTCCGCTCCGTGGAGGACTTCGCCTCACGACGCCCGCCCCGGCGCGAGCGCCCCCGACGTCGCCCCGAACGCCAGCAGATCATGCTGCGGCGCGGGCTCGCCCTCGGCGGCGGCCTGATCCTGCTGATCCTGATCGTGCTCGGCGTCAAGGGCTGCCTCGACGCCCGCGCCGAATCGGAACTGAGTGACTACGCCGACAAGGTCTCCGAGATCGGCCAGGAAACCGAACAGACCAGCAAGGACTTCTTCGGCAACCTAGAAAACCAGAGCGGCCTCTCGGTCACCGAGTTCACCGCCAAGGTCCACGCCGACGCCAGCGCGATGGACGGCATCGCCTCCCGGGTCGACAGCCTGGGAGCGCCGGGTGACATGAACCGAGCGCAGCAGAACCTCGAGTTGACCTACGAGCTGCGGGCCAACGCGATGACCGAAATCGCCGAAAAGATGAGCACCGCCCTCGGCAACGCCGGGGCCGAGAAGGCGATGACGGCGATCACCAGGCAGATGCAGAAGCTGTTCGCCGCCGACGTCGTCTACGAACAGGTGGTGCGGCCGGAAATCGACGGCGTCCTCGCCGCGAAGGGGATCAGCGGCCACGACGCCCCCAAGAGCACCTTCATCCCTGACGAAAAATGGCTCGAAGCCAAAACCGTCAGCAGCGCCCTCGGCGCGATCAGCGGTAACAGCGCCTCGGCGGGGCCGGGCCTTCATGGGCTCGGCCTGATAGGGGTCAGCGTCAATGGCACCGAACTGGTCGAAGGTGGCGGCGCCACCACGATCGCCGGCGAAGAAGGGGTCGAAGTCGAAGTCACGGTGCAGAATCAGGGCGAATCGACCGAGAACGGCGTCAACGTCTCGGTCACCGTCGAAGGCAACACGCTGCAGGGCGAAATCGAAGAAATCGCTGCCGGCGAAGAAGCGACGGTGACCATTCCGCTCACCCCCGCGCCGAAAGGCGAAGTCACGCTCGAAGTCGAAGCCGAACCCGTGCCGGGCGAGCATTTCGCCGAAAACAACGAAGCGACTTACACGCTGCTGGTCGAATAGACCCTCCCTCTGCTTTGATCCGGCGATGCGCATCGCCTATTTAGGACCAGCCGGGACCTTCACCGAGGACGCGCTGGGGGAGGCGCTGCGTGGGGGGGATTTCGAGCCGTTGCGGACGCGGACTATCCCCGATGCGATCCTGGCGGTGGAGCGGGGCGAGGCGGATCGGGCGCTGGTGCCGATCGAGAACTCGCTCGAGGGGTCGATCCGTCCCACTCTCGACACCCTCGCCTTCGAGGCGAGCGGGGTGACGATCGTCGGCGAGCACGACTACCGCGTGCGGGTCCACCTGATCGCGCGGGCGGGGGTGCAGGTCGGCGACGTCGAGGCGGTGCTCTCCCATCCCCAGCCGCTCGCCCAGTGCGCCCGCTTCCTGCGCGACAACCTGACCGACGTGGAACTGCGCAGCGTCAGCAGCACCGCGGCGGCGGTGCGGATGGTGAGCGAGTCCTCCCGGCCCTGGGCGGCGCTCGGGGCGCGCGCAGCGGCGGCGCTCTACGGCTGCGAGCTGCTGCTGGAAGGGGTCGAGGATTCCGACGACAACATCACCCGCTTCGTCTGGATCGCGCCGGCGGGAACCGAGCCCGAAGGTGAGGGGCCCTGGAAGACCTCGCTGGTCTTCTCCGAGCTCGGCGCCGACCACCCCGGGGCGCTGGTCAACGCGCTGAGCGAGTTCTCCGACCGTGGGATCAACCTCACCCGGATCGAGTCGCGGCCGCTGCGCCAGGGCCTCGGGCGCTACATGTTCTTCTGCGACCTCGAAGGCGGGGAGGCCGATCCACCCGTCGCCGAGGCGATCGCCCAGCTGCGGGCGAAGGCCGAGTCGGTGCGGATCCTCGGTTCCTACCCCCTGGTCCCTACAATTTCCGGGCAGCATGGCCAGGGTCCTGGTACTCAACGCGACGTATGAGCCGATCAACGTCTGCACGTTGAGACGGGCCGCTGTCCTCCTCCTCAAGGAAAAGGCAGAATTGCTCGAGCAGCGGGAGGGGGCGGCGCTGCACTCGGAGCGGATGACGATGGAGCGGCCCGACGTGATTCGCCTCGTCAACTACGTGCGGATCCCCCGCGAGGCCCACCGCCGCAAGATCACCCGCCGCGCCGTCCTCGCCCGCGACTCCTGGACCTGCCAGTACTGCGGCTCGACCAAGCCCGGTCTCACCGTCGACCACGTCATCCCCCGCTCTCGTGGCGGCAAATCGGTCTGGGAGAACATCGTCGCCGCCTGCGCCACCTGCAACCGCCGCAAGGGCAACCGCCTTCCCCGCGAGATCCACATGCACCCGGCGAAGGCGCCGAAGGCCCCTCCGCCCACCGTCTTCATCCAGGTCGCCAGCCCGAAGATACCCCCGGCCTGGGAGCAGTACCTGCCGCAGGCTGCCTAGGGCTCACTGAAAGTACTTCCGGTACTCCGGAAACAGACGCTGCACTGGGTTGGAGGTCTCGCCGTCGGCGGAGAGCGCCCACCGCGCGTACTCGGTGATCTCCCGGCGCCTAGCCTCCAGCTCCAGGTTGAAGTCCGAGAACTTCTCGGTTTTCACCAGCACGGTCCTGACCTCACGAAGATTCGCCGGGATCTTGTCCTCGGAACGGGAGATCAGGACGCACGGCTTCCCGAAGGCGTGCCGTATGCCCACCTCATGGAGCACGTTTGGATTGTGGTACGAGAGATCCGCGATCAGCAGGCGACTGCGGACGACGTGCTCGAAGACGCTCCCGGTGACCGGGCTGGAAGGGAGGTGGTCGGCGCGCACGACCTCCATCGTGCCCTCCAGCTGCTCGACCGCCGGCTCGACGAGGGCGTTCAAGAATGCGTCCGCGTGCTGCCTCACGTCGGTCCCGGGATCGTCGATGGGGGAGGAATAGAAGCAAACATTCCATGCGGCATCCGCTTTTCCCGTCGGGTCGGGGTCCTCGACCGCCCTCGGCCACAGGCGTCCGCTAAGGGCCAAGGCTCCGCCCTTCCTCTCGCTGTGCCCGCGTCTCGGCTTCGAGGCGAGCCAGGTGGCTTTCGACCAGCGGCCAATAGGGATCCTCGACCCGCTGGAAAGAACGCGCTGCGTTCACCTGGGAGGGCCTGGGCAGCTCGATCATCGCCCCGAGTTCAGTCAGCCTTTCCAGCGCCTCCAGCACCCGGGGCCGGTCGGCATGGCCGCCCAGCCCCACCATGGCGTCGGAGGCGCTCACTACCGAGACACCGCTGATGACGATCCAGACTGCCACCGGGAAGACGTATTTGTGGCCGTGCAGGGTCCGCGACAGAGCAACCTGCGCTGCAAAGAAATCGGGGTGGGAGCCAGGAGGCAAGATGGGAGGCTAAAGAGGTATTACGTATTTCGTCATATGGAATCTGTAGGGTATCCGCCTTTTGCTTTTTCGACAAGAAAAACCTGCGGCCAGTAGGCCTAGTCGCTACATCCGAGTTCCCGAATGCGCGGGTAGACTTTGGTCGATGACGGGGTGGCCAGGTGGGGGTCGACGAGCGCGCGTGGGCGCGGTCCTTGCCCTGTCTGCCTTCGGGGTGCTCTTCGGCGGGGTAGCATCGGCCGTGGCGAGCGGCATCTGGACGCCGCCTGTCTCGGCCCGCGAAGCGGGTGCGTTCTGGACGCCGCAGCGGATGCGGGAAGCAAAGCCGGTGGAGGTCGGCCGGCCGCACCTCCGTCCTGCCTCCCGGTCGCTCCCCCACCATCGCGGGCAACCGCACCGGGTGGCGCCCGAGGCGGCGCGCCTGTCGATTGACTCGTCCGGATTCGAACAGGTCGCCGACCCCACCGCTCCCGATTTCCGGATCAACGGCGCGATCTTCCTCTCGCTCGGGATCTTCGGCTACGGGCGCTGTTCCGGCACCGCCGTCCACTCCGGCAACCAGAGCGTCGTCTTCACCGCGGCCCACTGCATCAACAGCGGCGGCCCCGACGGTCGCTGGTTCCCCGGGAGGTGGGTATTCGTCCCGGCCTACCGCTACGGGCAGCGGCCGTTCGGGGTGTTCCCCGCTCGCTGGCTCGACACGACCAAGCAATGGCGGCGCAGCGGCAGCGAGAACTTCGACGTCGGGGCCGCCGTGGTCGGGCGCAACGGCCGCGGCGAAACGCTCGGCGAAGCTGTCGGCGGCGCCGGGATCGCCTGGAACCTGAAGGCGCGCCAGACGTTCGACGTGCACGGCTACCCGGCGGAAGAACCGTTCGACGGGGAAACCCAGCGGATCTGCCGCAGCATGCCGTTCCTCGGCCACGACCCGGACTCGTTCCTCTGGCCCGGGCCGCTCAACCTCGCCGTTCCCTGCGGGGTGACCGGCGGCGCCTCCGGGGGCGGCTGGACGATCGACGGGAGCACCCTCAACAGCGTCACCAACTACGGCTACTTCGACGACACGACTCCGGATTTCGGCGCCTACTTCGGCAAGGAAGTGGCGCGGCTGTACGGACGGGCGGCGAAGGTGCGATGAGGCGCCGGCTCACGCTGCCCGCCCTCCTCGCGCTGGCCGTTGCGGTGCTGGCAGCACCCGCCGCACAGGCCGCGGACGGGGAACAGTTGTTGCCGCCGCTGCTACCGCGCAAGCTGATGAGCCGGGTCGGGGCACCCGTTCCCCCCGCCCCCGTATTCCGCTCCGGGTTCCAGGTGGAACCTTCATCCGGCACTTACGAGGTGGGCGTCTCGACCTCTGGCAGCGCGGTGAGCCTGGTGGTCTCCAACCTGAACCGCGGGAATCTCAGCGAGACCCTCTACGTGGCTCGCGGCGTGGGCACCCGGGAGCGTCTGCAAGCGACTTTCGGTCAGTTCGGCAAGGTCCGGATGCGCTTCCACGAAACGAGCAAGCACGCGGTCTGCGACGGCACGCTGCGGCTGGTCAGGCACAAAGGCGTCTTCGCGGGGGACCTCCGCTTCCGCGGCGAAGACGGCTACGTCTCGGTCCACGTGCACAAGGCCGGCGGCGGGATCCTGGAACCGGCGGGAAGGTGTCCGCGGCGGCGGCATCACCACGGACATTTCGACGGCTCCATCTTCTTCGAAAACCCCGCTGCGTTCGTGGCCGACTCACGCCACGGGGTCAACCTCACCGGCCTCCTCGCGCTCGAATTCGGCCCGATATCGGAGGTCATGGCGCTCCATGAAGAAAGCAGGGGCAAACTGGCGATCCTCAGGGGCGCCTTCGTCGACGCCAAGAAGGCGTTCCACGTCAACGAAGCCGCCACCGCCGTCAGCGTCTCGCCCCAAGCCCCCTTCCACGGCACCGGCCACTACCGCGCCGCCCCCGACGGCACCACCACCTGGACCGGCGACCTCACCGTCAACTTCCCCGGCGCCCCGCGCTTCCCGCTCACGGGCCCGGAGTTCGAGACCTTCCTCGAAGCCCCGTTCTAGGCGGGCTCGGCGAAAACCGCGTGGGGCGGGGGCTACTCGCCCGCGCCGTCGGGCGACGAGTCGATCAGCTCGCCCTGGCCGTCGTTCTCGGGCCCGGCGGCTTCGGCTTCTTCGGACTCGACCACCAGGGCGACGGCGCTGACGCGGTCGTCGTCCTTGATGTTCATCACCTTGACGCCCTGGGTGGCGCGGCCCATCTGCGAGATGCCGCTGACCGAGGTGCGCTGGACCATGCCGTTCTGGGAGATGAAGAGGAGGTCCTGGTGCTCGCCGACGATCAGGGCGCCGGCTAGGCCGCCCTTCTTCTCGGTCAGCTTCGCGGTGAGGACGCCTTTCGTGCCGCGGCCCTTGACCGGGTACTCGGAGACCGGCGTGCGCGTGCCGTAGCCGTTCTCGGTGACGACGAAGAGTTCGGTGTCGTTGCGGGCGACGTCCATCGCCAGCACCCGTTTGTCCTTGCCGTCCACGTTCATCCCTTTGACGCCGCTGGTGTCGCGGCCCATCTCCCGCACGTGCCCCTCGGAGAAGCGGGAGGCGTGGCCCGAGTGGGAGACCATGAGGATGTCGTCTTCACCCGAGGTGAGGCGGACCTGGACCAGCTCGTCCCCCTCCCGCACCTTGATCGCGATGATCCCGTCGGCGCGGATCGGCGTGTTGTAGGCCTCGAACTTCGTTTTCTTCACCAGGCCCTGGGCGGTGGCGAAGGCGAGGTACTTGTTCTCCTTGAAGTCGCGGGTCGGGATCACCGCCATCACCCGCTCGCCTTCGCGTAGCGGCAGCAGGTTGTTGAGCGAGCTTCCTTTCGAGGTGCGCGAGCCCTCCGGCAGCTCGTAGACCTTGAGCCGGTAGACCTTGCCGCGGTTGGTGAAGAAGAGCAGGAAGTCGTGGGTCGAGCAGATGTGGAGGTGGGCGATGTAGTCGTCCTCTTTCAGGTTCATCCCCATCACCCCGACGCCG
>JBQCIG010000003.1:0-4163 GCA_051953975.1 Solirubrobacterales bacterium
GGTTTTAAAAAACCGGCCCCCGCCGGTGTCCCCCCCCCCAAAGGGGGTTTTGGGTTTTTTTTGGCCCTTGTGGGCCCCAAAAAACCGCCACCCACAGCCCCCAGGCCGAGACGACGGCCCAGACTCCCTCGAGCAGGACGAAGCCCCACTGCGCGGCGATCACCGCCAGCACCGCGAGGATCGCCGAGCCGACCAGGTTGAGCGCCAGGTAGAGGCGCGAGTCGGGCCGCATGCGCTCGAACTGCACGGCAGCGAAAGCCGTGAGAATCAGCAGCGCGCCGACGATTTGGATCATCTGATCCACCCGCCGAGCCTATTGCCGTACCTTCGCCGGGTGGACGCCGCCTCGATGCCCCTGCTCGACCGCGGCCAGCTGCGCAAGCGCTGGCGCTACGTCGGCCTCTTCGCCGAGGAGCTGATGCTCTGCGCGGCCCGCGCCGAGGTCGGCCCGCTGACGCAGTCGTTCTGGGTGCTCTGGGACCGCGGCGCGCAGCGGCAGTCGGCGCACACGGCGCTGCGGCCGGGCAGCCGCGAGGTCGGCTTCGACGGCTCCTACCTCGAGATCGATGCTCCCGACCTGCGCGCCAGCCTCCGCCTCGGCGAGTCCACGCCGGTCGAAGCGACCTGCCCCAGCGGCGAGAGCTGGGCCTGGACCCGCAAGCGAGCCGGCGTCCCGATCAACGGCACGGTCGAGGTGCCGGGACGGCGCTGGCAGGTCTCCGGCCGCGGCGTCGACGACGAGTCGGCCGGCTACCACCAACGGCGCACGAGCTGGCGCTGGTCGGCGGGCATCGGCGAATCGGTCGAGGGACGAAACCTGGCCTGGAACCTGGTCGAGGGGGTGAACGATCCGCCGCAGGGCAGCGAGCGGGGGATCTGGATCGACGGCGAGCCCACCGAGCCGCCACCGGCCGACTTCCACGCCGACGGCATCGATCTCCCCGCAGGCGAGCGCCTCTCCTTCACCGCCGAGTCCGAACACACCCGCGACGAGAACTTCCTGCTGATCCGCTCGCGCTACCGCCACCGCTTCGGCAGCTTCGCCGGCTCACTCGGCGGACTCGAGCTGGCCGCGGGCCTCGGCGTGATGGAGGAGCACGACGCGCTCTGGTAAGCGCTTCCGACTTCGATCACACCCCGCTGTGTCGAAAATCGGAAGCGTTAAGCGCGGTGCTCCGGGTTGGGGAAGTCGAAGCGGCAGCCGGCTTCCCACTCCCGCGGCTGGTTGCCGTGGGCGGGGATGCCGCCGGCGTCCTTCAGCATCCGCGCCAGGTGCATCAGGTTCCAGGCGGCGAAGGTGGTGTTGCGATTGGTGAAGTCATTGTCCGGGCCACCGGAGCCCTCGTCGAGGTAGGACGGCCCGGGACCGGCCTCGCCGATCCAGCCGGCGTCGGCCTGGGGCGGGATCGTGTAGCCGAGATGCTGGAGCGAGTAGAGGACGTTCATCGCGCAGTGCTTGATCCCGTCCTCGTTGCCGGTGACGATGCAGCCGCCGACCCGCCCGTAGTAGGCCCACTGGCCTTTGTCGTTGAGCAGGTGCGAGTTGCCGTAGAGGCGCTCGATCACGTGGGTGGCGACCGAGGACTTCTCCCCCAGCCAGATCGGCATCCCCAGCACGAGGATGTCGGCCGCCATCACCCGCTCGTAGATCGCGGGCCACTCGTCGCGCTCCCAGCCGTGCTCGGTCATGTCGGGCCAGACGCCGATCGCGATCTCGTGGTCGATCGCGCGGATGCAGTCCACCTCCACCCCGTTGCCCCGCATCACCTCGATCGACTTGTCCATCAGGCCCTGCGTGTTGGAGACCTCGGGGCTGCGCTTCAGCGTGCAGTTGATGAACAGCGCGCGCAGGTCGGAGTAGTCGCTCACTTGTCCTCCTCGGTGGTTTGGCCTTGCGCCAGCGCGTCGCGCCGGCTCCGCATGAAGTCGAGAGCCGCCCGCGCCGGGTCCGCGGCCGCGAGCAGATCGGCGTAGCCGAGCTCGGCGCCGCCGAAGCCGCGGGCGTTCCAGAGCTCGCCCGCCGGCTGGGCGGTCCAGGGGGCGACGTAGGCGTAGGGCTGGGAGTGGTTCTCGTCGCCGGGCGAGAAGCCGTAGGTGGCGCGCGCCCCGGACGCTTCGGCGCCCATCTCGATCGCGACGTCGAAGTGCTCGGGCCAGAGGATCGGCTCGGTGGCGGTCGCGGTCGCATCAGCCTCGTCGCGGAGCCGTTCGAGCACCGCGGTGCCGAGCTCATACCAGGCGGCCAGCGCCCGCGCCGCTTCCGGGTCAACGCCCTCCAACGCCTCGCGCTCCTGCCGCCCGTCGGTTTCGCGGACCAGCTCCGTCCCCTCGACCCGGACCCGGTGCATCGCCCCCTCCCACTCGAACGGCGGCGTGCCGAAGCCGCCCGGCGTCGCTTCCAGGGCGATCTCGTTGTCGGGCTTGCGCGCCGGCGCGACGACCTCCTCGGCGACCCGGTGCAGAGCGGCCACCGCGGCGGCGAATCCGTCTGGCAGCGGCGCGATCACCAGGTGTCGACGAAGCGGTGGGCGCCGGGCGGGCGGGTGTCGCCGGCAGCGGTCAGGGTCGAGGCGATCAGGCCGCGGGTCTCGGCCGGGTCAATCACGTCGTCGAGCTCGAACAGCGCCGCCGCGTTCAGCGCCTTCGCGTTCTCTTCGGCGACGGCGGTGAGGTCGCGGACGCGCTGCTCGCGCTCGGCCTCGTCGGGGATCGCCTCCAGCTCCTTGCGCAGCGCCAGCCGCACCGCCCCCTCCAGCCCCATCGGCCCGAGGTGGGCGCCCGGCCAGGCGAGCGTCAGCAGCGGCTCGTGCAGGCTGCCGCCGACCATCGCCTGGGCGCCGAGGCCGTAGCCGCGCCGCAGGACGACGGCGACGAGCGGCACCCGCAGCGCCGCCCCGGCGACCAACAGGCGCGAAGCGCGGCGCACCAGCCCGGTCGCCTCGGCCTCCGGGCCGACCATGTAGCCAGGGGTGTCGACCAGCGAGACGACCGGCAGCCCAAAGGCGTCGCAGAGCTGCAGTAGCCGCGCCGCCTTGTCAGCCGCGGCGCTGGTGACGGCGCCGGCGGTGTAGCGGGTGTCGTTGGCGATCAGGCCGAGCGGGCGGCCCTCGATCCGCGCCAGCGCCGTCACCATCTCCGGCGCGAAGCGCTCGCGCAGGAAGGTCACCGAGCCCTCGTCGCAGAGCGTCTCGACGATCGGCCGCGGGTCGTAAGCGCGGCGCTGGCGCTCGGGGACGAGCTCGCGCAGGCGCGCCTGGTCGGGTTCGGGACCGGGCGCGGTCGCGCCCTGGAAGTAGGCGAGCAGCTTCTTGGCCGCCGCGGTCGCCTCCGCCTCGTCGGCGACGACGACGTCGACCACCCCGCCGCGCGCCTGCACGTCGACCGGCCCGACCTCGTCGGGGTGGACGTCGCCGAGGCCGCCGCCGGCGATCATCGCCGGCCCGCCCATCCCCAGCGAGCTGCTCTCGGTGGCGACGATCAGGTCCGAGCAGCCGGCGATCACGGCGTTGCCGGCGAAGCAGCGGCCGTGGACGACCGCGATCCGCGGCACCAGCCCGGAGAGCTTCGCCCAGAGCGCGAAGGCGCGGGTGTCGAGGGCGGAGACGACGGGGTAATCGGTGTCGCCGGGCCGGCCGCCGCCGCCCTCGGCGTAGAAGACGACCGGTAGCCGCATCCGCTCGATCAGCTCGAAGAGGCGGTCCTTCTTGCGGTGGCCGAGGGCGCCCTGCGTCCCCGCCAGCACCGTGTAGTCGTAGGAGAGGACGGCGCAGGCGGCGCGCTCGGCCTCGAACAGATCGCCGTTGACGCGGGCGGTACCGGCGACGAGCCCGTCGGCGGGGGTGCGGGCGATCAGGTCCTCGAGCTCGCGGCGCCCCCGCTGAGCAGCGATCGCGAAGCGGCCGTACTCGACGAAGGAGCCCGGATCGACGAGGTCCTCGACGTTCTCGCGCGCGGTGCGTCCGCCGGCCTCGTGCCGCCGCGCGACCGCCTCCGGCCGCGCCGCGTCCTTGGTCAGCGCCCGCCGCGCCAGCAGCTCCGCCAGGTCCTCTCTCTCCCCCTCGGGCACCGGCGCATCTTAAGACGACCCAGATGCGGGGCCGGGGGGTGCCACCCCAAAACACCAAAACGAGCCCCGCGAGCGAGGGTGGGGGGGGCGACCCCGC
>JBQCIG010000004.1:0-9419 GCA_051953975.1 Solirubrobacterales bacterium
TCACTTCTTTGGTGTGGGGGGGGGGGGTGGTTTCCCCCCCCCCCCAAACCCCCCCCCCCTCCCCCGGCGGGGTGGCCCGGCTGGCCCCCCCCCCCCCCCCGCCCCGCTAAGCCACAATCTCGATGTGCGGCTTCTTCGCCGCCTCCTCGGGGGTCTCCCGAGCCAGCACCGCGTTGAGGGAGGCGATCGCCACCGCGAGCTGCTCTTCGTCGGGCTCGCGGGTGGTCAAGTTCTGCAGCATCAGCCCCGGCCACATGATCGCCCGCACCCAGGCTTTGCGCCGGTTCTTCCCCGCCCACTTGATCACCTCGTAGGAGAGGCCGGCGATCAGCGGGATGCCGAGCACCCGCGAGGCGAGCAGCCAGTACCAGGCCGGCAGCCCGAGCGGGGCGAAGACGAAGATCGCCAGCACCATCACGATCAGCAGGAAGCTGGTGCCGCAGCGCGGGTGCAAGCGCGAGTAGAGCTTCGCCCGCGCGGGGACCAGCTCGTCTTCGGCCTCGTAGCAGGAGATCGTCTTGTGCTCGGCCCCGTGGTACTCGAACACGCGCCGCAGGTCGGGCATCCTGCTGATCGCGGCGATGTAGCCGATGAAGATCCCCGTCCGCAGCAGGCCCTCGACCAGCCAGAAGAGGAAGGGCGAGCCGAGCTGGTCCTTGATCAGGCTGGTGAGGCCGACGGGGACGACGAAGAAGAGACCGATCGCCATCAGCATCGAGACGACGATCGTCAGCCCCCAGACCCAACCGCCGATCTCTTCCTTCTCGCCTTGTTCGTCCTCCTCCATCTGCGCGTTGGCGGAGATCGCCAGCGCCCTGAAGCCGATCTTCAGCGACTCGCCGAGGGCGACGACGCCGCGGATCACCGGCAGGCGCCAGATCCGGTGCCGCTGCGCCCAAGGAACGAGCGGCTCGGACTCGACCTCGATCTGCCCCTCTGGGGTGCGAACCGCGACCGCCCAGACAGAGACGCCGCGCATCATCACGCCCTCCAGCACCGCCTGGCCGCCGACCGGAGCATCGCGCTTGGCGACCAGCGCCCCGTCGGGCATGCGCAGCGGGTCTCCCCCGTTTGCCGCGGAGGAGGTGGTGTGGGATGCCTGTGCCGAGCCCTCCGGCGGGCTCACGGGCTACTTCCCGGCCCTGTGCTTGGCGGCGCGGCGCTGGAAGCGCTCGACGCGACCGCCGGTGTCGACCAGCTTCTGCTTGCCCGTGTAGAAGGGGTGGCACTCGGAGCAGAGCTCGACGTGCAGGTCGGACTGGGTCGACCGCGTGTAGAACTGGTTGCCGCACGAGCAGTGCACGTTGGCAAGCGTGTATTCGGGATGGATTCCTGCCTTCATCTCCACCAAGTCTAGAGAACCATGCAAGCCCGCCGACACGACGCTAGGGACGGTCGACCGCAAAGCTCTCGAGCAGGCCCACCAGGACCTCGGTGACCTCGGCCCGGCTGCCGGGGCGCTCGTCGCGCGCGAGCAGCATCGCCGCCTCGTCCAGCGCCCCCATCAGCAGGTGCGCCGTCGGCCCCACCGGCACCTCGCGGATCTCCCCGGCCTCGATCGCGGCGGCGAGGCTGGCTTCGATCAAGCCGAGGCCGTTGGCGGCGCCGATCTCGCGCCAGCGCTCCCAGCCGAGCACGGCGGGGGCGTCGTGGAGGGCGACCTGGCGCAGCTCCGGCTTCGCGCACTCGTCGAGGAAGGCCTCCACCCCCGCTTTCATCGCCTCCAGGGGGCTGTGCAGCTCGGAGCCGAGGACGATGCGGGCGACGCGCTCGGTCGACTCGGCCTCGATCCGTTCGTAGGTGGCTTCGAGCAGACTCGCCTTGTCGCCGAAGTGGTGGTAGAGGGCGCCGCGGGTAACCCCGGCGGCGCGCACGATCTCCTCGGTCACCACCTCCTCGTAGCCGCGCTCGGTGAAGAGCCGGCGGGCAGCGGCGATCAGCGCCTCGCGGGTGGCTTCCCGCCGCTGGGCCTGCGTGCGCGAGGAGGGCTCGGAATCGGGGTCTGGACTTACATGCATGCAGTATGTATGTTAGTTAGTGAACTACGGAGAGGAGTGCCATCGTGACCGACACGCGCAAGGAAATCCAGCTTCCGGCAGGGACCGTCCGCTACCGCGAGGCCGGCGAAGGCAGGCCGATCGTCTTCGTCCACGGCTACCTCGTAGACGGCCGGCTCTGGGACGGGGTGGTCGATCGCCTCGCCGACCGCTTCCGCTGCCTTGCGCCCAACTGGCCGCTCGGCGCCCAGCAGGTCGCGATGAACCCGGACGCCGACCTCTCCCCTCCCGGCATCGCCCGGCTGATCGCCGACTTCATGACGAAGCTCGAGTTGGAGGACGTGACCATCGTCGGCAACGACTCCGGCGGCGCGATGTCGCAGGTGCTGGTGACGACGCGCCCGGAGCGGGTCGGGCGCCTGGTCCTGACCAACTGCGACACCCACGAGAACTTCCCGCCCGGGATCTTCAAGGCGATGCCGCCGCTGGCGAAGCTGCCGGGAGGCATGGTCGTGCTCTCGGCGCCATTTCGCGTCGGCGCCGTCGCCCGCCGCGCCTTCGCCCCCTTCTCCCGCACCGAGATCCCAGACGAGCTGATCGCCTCCTGGATGCGACCGGCGACCAAAGACTCCGGCGTGATGCGGGACCTGAAGAAGGTGACCGCCGGGATGAACAAGCGCCACACGCTGGCGGCGGCGGAGAAGCTGCGCGGCTCGCAGCTGCCGATCCGCCTCCTTTGGGCGCCCGGCGACAAGTACTTCCCGATCTCCTACGCAGAACGCCTAGCGAACGAAACGAGCAACGCCGAGATCATCAAAATCCCAGACGCCAAGACCTTCGTCCCACTCGACCAGCCGGCTCGAGTAGCCGAGGAGATCGCTGCGTTTGTGGACAAAGGCTGAGGGACGAAAGCTCACTCGGTAGGGAGGGTGGGTATCCCTCTCGCTCCCTGGGTTGCTCGCCTGAAATTGGAGCTGGCTGCCGCAGGAGCTTTTGGTGCGAGCAACAGGACGCCGGTCGCGAGAGGGACACCCACCCTCCTTGCGACAGAGCTCTGGTTGACGCCTCGAGCCTTAGCCGTCTCGCAGAGCTCTGTCGTGGAGGGGACGGGTATTACCCGGACCGACCGGCGTCCTCTTGCTCGCACCTGCGACGTTGGCGGTCAGCTGGCTCCGATCCAGGCGAGCAACCCAGGGAGGGAGGGGAATACCCGTCCCCTGTACCGAGTGAGTTCGGTCTTGGAAGGGAAGCTGAAGCTGACCCCGCAGTTTGCGGGGTCGTTTGACGATCAAAAACGAACAAGCGTTCCCAAACGCCTGCAAAGAGAATATTTTTCGTCCGACGGGCGGGGGAAGCTTTCGCAACCCCTACAGGACGGAGCGCTAATGCCCAAGGAGATCTTCGACCAGGACCGGCCCCGCAGCACGATGGCCCAGCGCCTCGACGAAGCCTTCGCCGGCTGCGACGAGTGGACCGTGGTGGCGGCCCCGAAGCGACGCAGCACGCTCGACTTCAGTCCTCGCGCCTCAGCCGCTTCCCGGATCTTCGACCAGGCTGCTGCGATGCAGCTCCAGGAGCCCGGCACCCTGTAGGAACTCCAGGATCATCGGCAGCGCCGTCGCGGTGCGTACCCAGGAGCCCGGGGCGCTGTAGTAGTCGGCGTCGTGGAGGAGGACGACGTCGCCGGAGCGGATGCCGGTGGTGACGCGGCGGGTGATCGACTCAGGAGTGGCCCGGCGGTCCCAGTCCCTCCCCCACTGCGACCAGAGCACGGGGCGCCAGCCACGGCTACGGATCGCGCGCAGGCCCGAAGCGCTGAAGATGCCGTAGGGAGGGCGGTATTCGGTTATCGCCTGGCCGGTGGCCTCCTCGATCGCCGCCCTTCCTCGTTCGGCGTCCTCGAGCAGCATCCGCGGCGTTAGCCGCAGTTGATTGCGGTGGCGGTGGCAGTGCAGCTCGACCCGGTGACCGGCGCTGACGATCTCCGCCGCCAGAGACGGGCGCTTCTCCACCTGCTCGCCGGAGAGGAAGAAGGTCGCTCGCGCCCCGTACTCCCGCAGCGTCTCCAGCACCGCGGGAGTCCCCTGCGGATGCGGGCCGTCGTCGAAGGTGATCGCGACGCTGTCGAGCCCCTCCTCCCGCAGGACGATGCCGAGTCGTTCCGCGATCGGGGGGACCACCGGCGCCAGCGCCGGCGCCGCGTGCCGCGCCGCGACGGCCGCACCCAAGGCGCCGATCGCCCCGCCGAGGGCGGCTCTCAAGGGCTCTGCTTGGAGCTCGCCGGAACGCTGCTCGCCGGGGACGGCGACTGGTCGTTGTCGGTGGTGATGTGGACGCTGTTCTTGATCGGGTTGGCGACCACGCGGTACGGGTTCTCGCGGTGGATCAGCGAGAGCGCCAGGACCAGGACGACCATCGCCGCCGAGACCGCCGCCGCGACCCGCTCGGTCCGCACCCGCCAGACCGGCTGCGGCTTCACCCGCGGCCGCACCTCGAGCGCCCGCGAGGCGATCGAGGGCAGCGAGGCGAACGAGGAATCGGGCGACTGGCGCTCGCGGGTGACGTGGCGCAGCACCGACTCCAGCTCGTGCTCGGAGCGGGCAACCTCGGCCAGGCCGAAGCGCTCGAAGGCGGCGTTGTTGGCGCGCAGGTGACCCGCGTTAAAGCCGTAGGAGACGACCGGGCAGCCGCGGATGTGGGCCTCGAGGACGGTGAGGCCGGCGGTCGCGTGGATCATCGCGTCGGCGGCCGCCATCCAGTCGCTCATCTGCTCGGTGAAGCCGAGGATCCGCACCCGCTCGTGCTCGCCGAAGCGCTGCTCCAGCTTCTCCCGCGCAACCTCGTTGCGGCCGGTGATGCAGACGACGAGGGTGTCTTCGTCGGCGAGGGCCGACTCGATCGCCCCCTCGAGGTCGCCGACGCCCCAGCCGCCGCCGGAGACGAGGACGAGCCTGGCGTGGGCCGGGACGTCGAGTGCTTCGCGGGCGTCGCGGCGGGTGCGCGGCATCAGGAAGTCGCGCGATATCGGCGGCCGCATCCACTCGACGCTGCCGGGCCCGGCCAGCCTTTCGACTTCCTCGATCGACTCCGGGTGGGTGACGTAGTGCATGTCGACGCCCGAGTGGACCCAAAACCGGAGCCCGGCGAGGTCGGTGATCGCCGACTGCACCGGGATCTCCAGGCGGCGATGCTCGCGCAGCATGCCCAATACCGCCGTCACGCCCGGGTAGGTCGAGATGACGACGTCCGGTTCGTGCGCCGCGATCAGTCGCATCAGGCCGCGGGCGCCGAGCCAGTAGCTGAGGTGATGGGCGAGCCAGCGCGTCGGCGCGAACTTGGTGATCAGCCAGTACTGGACGTCGAACATCCAGGGCGTCCAGCGAAAGGTGAAGCGGGAACCGCCGCGCACCACCGCCGAGTACAGCCGCCCCATCGCCTCGAGGCCGTTGGCGATCTCGACCTTGGTCTCCGGCACCTCCTCTTCGAGGTCGGCCTTGATGATCCGGGCCGGCAGGTCGTGCCCCTCGCCGATGTCGGCGCTGAGGACCAGCACGCGCGGCTCGCGCTCCTCGAAGCGGGCGGCGCCGGCCAGGAGCGCCCCGGCGGCGTGTTCGTTGCCGTTCAGCGAAGGCCGTTTGCCGGGCACCGGGTCCGGCGGCCGGGTGCTGGAGCGAACCCATTCGACGTACTTGCACACGCCTTCCTTGAAGCTCGTCTCCGCCTTCCAGCCAAGCTCGGCCAGCGCCCGCTCGTTGGAGATCGTCTTGCCAGGGAAGTCGCCCGGGCGCGGCGGCGTGTGGACGATCTCGCAGTTGTCGGTGTTTTCCTGCACCCGCTCGGCGATTTCGAGGATCGTCACGACCTCGTCGCCGGAGAGGTTGTAGGTGCGACCGGCGGCCTCGGGCTTCAGCGCGGCGACGATCCCGTCGGCGAGGTCCTCGACGTAGATGAAGCTGCGGGTCGTCGAGCCGTCGCCGGCAATCGTCAGCGGCTTGCCTTCGAAGGCGAGGTCGGTGAACTTGGCGACGACGCCTGCGGCGCGGGCGCGCGGGCCGTAGGGAATGCCGAAGCGCAGGATCGTGCTCTCCAGGTCGTAGAGCTCGGCATAGCCGGCGCAGTAGGTCTCGCCGGCGAGCTTGGTCGCCGTGTAGAGGTGGCGGGGCGCCGGGATCGGCGTCTCCTCGTCGACCTCCTGCTCGGCGCAGTCGCTGTAGACCCAAGTGGTCGAGCCATAGACGACGCGGTCGACCTTCGCGCGGCAGGCCGTCTCCAGCACATTGAGGGTGCCGCGGGTGTTGACCTCCTCGGCGAGCACCGGGTCGGCGAGGACGTGGCCGACGTCGGCGACGGCGGCGAGGTGGATCACCGCGTCGCAATCGCGCATCGCCAGGTCGAGGTTGGCTGGGTCGGTGATGCTGCCGGTGAAGGTCTCGACTTCCAGCGGCGAGTGGTAGGGCGAGGCGCTGAGGTCGAAGATGCGCGGAGTCATCCCCTGCTCCAGCAGACGGTCGACGACGTGGGAGCCGATGAAGCCCCCGCCTCCGGTTACCAGAACCCTCATGAATCTCCCTTCGTGCCGAGAGCCGCCTCGCGGCTCTCGGGGCGGTAATAGAGCGGCACGCACCAGTGGTTCTCGGCCACCCAGTCGGTGTTGGGCAGATCGTCGGAGCGGCCCATGATCCGATGGCAGGGCTGGTCGTAGACCCGCCCCGTGCTCTTCTCGATCTCGGCGAAGACGATGTACTTGTAGAAGCCCGAGGTCATTCCCTCCGGCAGCTCGAGGCGGGCGGGGTGGACGGGATCGAGGTGCTCGCGCGCGTATTCGTTCTTCCAGGCGACGATCTCCTCCATCCGCTCGGCCTGAACCAGCGCCAAGGCCGCAGTGAACTCGCTCATCCGGAAGTTGAGGCCGTCGACCTCGTGCTCGAACTTGCCATAGTTGCGGAACTTGGCAGCGAACTCGATCAAGTCGGGGTTGCCGGAGACGAGGACACCGCCCTCGCCGCTGGAGACCGTCTTCGTCGCGTACAGCGAGTAGACGCCGGCGTCGCCGTAGCCGCCCGGCTTGGCACCTTTCCAGTCGGCGCCGTGGGCGTGGGCGCAGTCCTCGAGCAGGAAGATGCCGTGGTCGCGGCAGTAGGCGGCGATGCGCTCGGCGTCGAAGGCGATGTGACCACCGATATGGACGAGGATCGCGGCCCGCGGCTTGTGCCGCTCGGCCTTACGCTCGAAGTCCGCGAAGGACATGCAGAGGTCCTCGCGGTTGCAGTCGACGAACTCGACCTCGGCGCCGGCGCCGATCGCCGCCAGCGGCGTCGCCAAGAAGGTGTTGGAGGGGCAGAGCACCGTCTCCCCCCTGACGCCGGCGAACTCAAGCGCGGCCAAGGCGCCGCCGGCCCAGCTCGAAAGGCCGAGGCTGGGCAGGCCGTTCCAGCGCTCCCAGCGCTCCTCGAACGCCTGCAGCTTGGCGCCCTCGGACCACTGCTCGGAATCGAGGACCTCGGTCCAGAGCTCGAACAACCGCGCGCGGTCACGATGGTCGAACCCGATCGCGAACTTGCTCGCGTCGGGCAGCGTGTTCTCTGCAGCCCCTACGGTGGCCCCTTGCTGGGTGTGGCTTCGGTCTTTTGCCTCAGCAGGGACGAAGTACTGACTGCGGGAGGCGGCGCAAGGCTAGCAGCGAAATCGGATTGTTTACCCGATCCTTAGACATCAACCCTCAGCATGCGCGGACTCGATCACCGCGCCGACCGCTCGCGAGCCGGCGAGGAGCGTGGTTCCGGCCACCGCCACAGCCATGAAGGCGACCAGCGCCGCGCCGCCGAGGGGCGTTTCGCCCCAAGACTCGCCGAAGATCAGCGGCGCCAGGACGACCGGCACCAGCACCTGGACGGCGAACATCACCGGCGCCACGTGAGTCGCCGGGCGGCGCTGCAGCGCGCTCATCTCGCTCAGCAGCGCCAGGCCCTCGGAGGCGGCGGCCGTGGCCAGCCAGAGAGCGGCCACGAGCAGCGCGCCCGCGGCGAGCTCGTCGGTCAGCAGCTTGCTGGCGATCGCGGTCCAGGCGTAGCCGCAGCCGGCGCTGAGGACGACCAGCGTGCCGACGAAGCTCCTGCGTCCGCGCAGGGCGTAGGGCGCGGCCACCGGCAACACCACCAGGACGAGAGCCGCGACGATGGCTCCAGCGCTCGCATGATCCGTCGTCCGCTCCGGCGCCGCCCAGGCGACTCCGGCGATCCCGAGGATGATCGCCGCCACGGCCAGGAGCTCTCTCCTCCCCGGCGCCTCCCCAAGCCGCGTCGCCCCCAGCCAGAGCAAAAGGATCAATCCGCTGGCGATGCACGGCTGCACCACAGTCAGGGGCGCCAGCAGCAGCGCGGTGATCTCCAGCGGCCATCCCAGCAGGCCCAGCGCGGTCGCCCCCAGCCAACGCCGGTTCCGCAACAAGCGACCGAGCAGCGACGGCCGCAGCGAATGCTCCTGGGGAACCGAGCGAGCCTCGAGAGCCTGCAGCGCGATCGAGGTGTTGTAGAGGAGCGAAGCCCCTATGGCCGCGGCGATGCCCAGTGCCAGCATCCAGCCGGGACCCTACAGTGGAAGAAAGCGCCTCGAGCGCCCGTTCCCTTCTGCGGCCGAAGAAGCAGAGCGACCGCCTGCTAGAGACGGCCGCTCTGACTATTGGTTCTTAGTCGACGTTCAGCGTCGTCGGGCTGGTGATTTTCAAGCTCCCTGTCAACGGCGCAGACGAGCCACAGAACACCCCACCACTGCCGCCGGTGCGCGGGATCGTGGCTTTGATATCGAGTGTCGCGTTGCTACCGGTGGTTTTCGAGCCTGTCAGCGTGCCAATTTCGGTTTCGTTGGTTTCATAGATACATTCGACACCGAGGTGAACGATCTTGAAACTCCAGCCGGACCATGTAACTTTCGCATTGGGAGGTTCAAACAAGTGAATGTTCCAGAGGCCGGTTTTAATGATCACCCAGCTGTCACCACCTATGGTGATAACAGTAACTTTCGTGACGCGCTTCCTAATTGTTTCGCTTGAGCTACCTGTGTTTTCAGTAGCGCCTTCCACACTCAATTCCGCTTCAACGTTTCCAAAAGGTGCGTCGAGAACGACTCTGCCCTCCGATTCGGATTTGATCGTCGTTTCGGCCGCACACATCGACGTACCGCATGTCAGTTCCGTCGCTGAGGCGGTGGCGGTGCCACCAACTGCCAGCAGGCCAGCCGCGAGGACCGCGAGCCCGAGCATCTTCAAATATTTCATAGCTCTCCCCTTTGCAAGAGACGCTAAGCGCCTCGTTCGTTCTTGATGTACTAGCAACGCCGAGAGCGATGATCAAGAACACTTGAGTATGTTGAGGCCTGGCTGGCCTCCTCCTCTCTTCCCCCCTAGAGCTGAGCTCGAGAGATGCG
>JBQCIG010000005.1:0-6534 GCA_051953975.1 Solirubrobacterales bacterium
GGGTTGACTTTGTTCTCTTTGTAGAAGCGCATCATTTCCTGCTGCATGCGCTGTTTGTCGTTTTTGTACTTCTCCTGTAGCTCTTTGATCTGCGGCTGCAGCGCCTGCAGGGCGCGCATCCCTTTCAGCTGTTTGTAGGTGAGGGGGATCAGCACCGCCCGGGTGACGACGGTGAGGGCGATGATCGACATTCCCCAGCTGAGGCCGACGTTATCGTGGAAGAACTGCAGGACGGCGTTGGCGACGTCGATCAGGGGTTGGAGGATGTTGGCGCTGGGCGGGATCACGGGTGGGCTCTGCGGTGGTCGGCTGGGTGGACGGGGCCGGTGCGGAGCGTGAATCTATCGGGGACGGGGTCGAAGCCGCCGTGACTGAACGGATTGCAGCGCAGGAGCCGCCATCCGGCGAGGAGGAAACCGCGAATCGGGCCGAAGCGTTCGACCGCTTCCACCGCGTAGGCGGAGCAGGTCGGCTCGTAGCGGCAGCGGCGCGGAAAGGCGGGAGAGATCCAGCGCTGATAGGCACGAATCGGTGCCAGGAAGGCCCGTTTCACGTGGAACGCCTCCCCGCCAGCGCCTCTTCCAGGTTGGTGGCGACCCCGCGGGTCCCTTCTTTCTCGATCAGGTCTTTGATCTCGGCACGGGCGACGATGACGAAGTCGTGGCGCGGGGGAAGCCGGTCGCCAAGGCTCCAGAAAGCCTCCCGCAGCGCCCGCTTCACCTTGTTGCGATCGACCGCACTCCCCACCTTGCGGCTGACGGACACGCCCAGGCGCACATCCTCGCGCTCCTCGTCCTCGCGCGGGAACGTGTAAAGGACCAAGTAGCGGGTCGCGTGCGAGGAGCCGTCGCGATAGACGCGGTCGAACTCGCCGCTGCGCGAGAGGCGCCGTCGCTTGGGCGCCATCAGATGCCCGGTTGTGGGGCCGCGTGCGGGGTCGCGCGACCGGGCATCTAAGGCGTGAGGCGCTTGCGCCCTTTGCGGCGCCGGCGCTTGAGGACCGCGCGGCCGCCGCGGCTGCTCATGCGGGCGCGAAAACCGTGGGTCTTCGCCCGCTTACGCTTCTTTGGCTGGTAGGTGCGCTTCATGCCGGCGGAAGTATAGGGAGGGGCGTCGAAAATCTTTTCTACGGCATTTGCGAGGCGCCCCGGGAGGGGTCTCAGGCACGGCGCTATGGTCGCCAGCCGGTGCCCGATGACTCCCCACAACCCCATCTCGAAGCCCTCTGGCGGGCCGTCCAGGACCAGCTCGAGACCTCGGTCCCGGAGTCGACGTACCGTCTCTGGCTCGAGCCGCTCGAAGTGGTGGGAGCTGAGGGAGACACTCTCTACCTGAACGCCCCCGAGAGGATCCGGACGTGGAGCGAGCGGCGTTACTCGACGCTGATCGCCGAAGCGCTGCGTAACGTCGAGCCCTCGCTTCAGCAAGTCAGCTTCGGCCAGCTCCCTGGGGCCGGAGAGGCTGAGCCAGAGGTCGAGCTCAATCCCAGTTACACCTTCGAGCGTTTCGTGATCGGTCCCGGGAACCGCCTCGCCCACGGCGCGGCCCTGGCGGTCGCCGAGGCCCCCTCGGAGGCATACAACCCCCTCTTCCTCCACGGCCCTCCCGGCCTCGGCAAGACCCATCTACTGGCGGCGATCGCCAATTACCTGCGCGACAACGCTCCCGGCCTCAGCGTCCGCTACACGACCGCTGAGTCGTTCACCAACGAGTTCGTGGCAGCGTTGAAATCCTCAGGGAACGATGCCTTCAAGGCGCGCTACCGGGACATCGACGTCCTCCTCATCGACGACGTCCAGTTCCTCGAGGGCAAGCCGGCCACCGAGGAGGAGTTCTTCCACACCTTCAACGCGCTGTATGAGTCCGGCAGCCAGCTCGTGCTCTCCGCCGACCGGATCCCCAGCGAGCTCTCCACCCTCGCCGCCCGCCTCCGCGACCGCTTCGAGTGGGGGTTGACGGTGGCGGTGGAGCCGCCCAACCTCGCGACGCGGCTCACCGTTCTCCGCCACCTCGTCGAGGAGGCCGGCGTCGAAATCGCCGACACCGACGCCCTGGTCGAGCTCGCCAACCGGATCGACGCCAACGTCCGCCAGCTTCGGGGTGCCCTCACCCGGGTCATCGCCCACGCCTCGATGATGGCCCGCCCGCTCAGCTCGGAGCTGATCGCCGAAGTCGTCCCGGGCATCAGCCGCGCCGCCAAGCGCACCTCCGTGGAGGAGATCCAGCAGCGCGTGGCCGAGCGCTTCGGCATCTCCCGGGCCGAGCTGGTCGGCTCCAGCCGCGCCGCCACCCCCCTCCGCGCCCGCCAGGTGGCGATCTTCCTCACCCGTGAGCTCACCGACCTCTCGCTGCCCCAGATCGGCCGCCTTTACGGGGGGCGCGACCACACCACCGTCCTCAACTCGCTGCGCCGCATCGAAGTCGGGCTGGTCGAGGACGCAGAGCTCGCCGAGAAGGTCCGCGAGTTGCGCGGAGCAATCCACAATCCGGTTCCGGGAGAGCGCTGACAGCCGCCGGCGCTGTAAGAATCCCCAACCTCCCACAGCGGCTTCCACATCCCGGAATCCGCAGCGGGGCGCCAAATCTTCCACCTTTCTAACTCTTTCCACAGGCCCTAACCCAACTCAAGAAAGCAGTCAGTTGAAGCTCACGACCAAACGCGACGACCTCGTCTCCAAGCTCTCCACTGTTTCCAGGGCTGTCTCCACCCGCGCCGCCACCCAGGCGCTGTCCGGGGTTCTGCTCGGCGCCTCCGATGGGCGGGTGACCCTCGCCGCCACCGACCTCGACCTCGGCCTCGAGACGGGCCTCGAGGCGAACGTCGAAGAGAGCGGCTCGGTCCTTCTCCCCGGGCGCCTCTTCGCCGAGGTCGCGCGCTCGCTGGCCGATCCGACCGTGGAGATCGAGTCGCGCGAGGCCGAGCACGACGTCGAGATCCGCAGCGGCAGCTCCAGCTTCCACCTGCGAGTGCTTCCGGTCGAGGACTTCCCGAAGCTGCCGCAGCCGCAGGAGGATGCCGGGCTGAAGCTTCCGGCCGCCGCTCTCGAAGAGAGCATCGAGCTGGTGGCGCGGGCGGCGTCCCGCGACGACATGCGCCCCGTCCTCACCGGCGTCTTCGTCACCGCCAGCGGCAAGGAGATGACGATGGTGGCCACCGACTCCTACCGGCTCGCGGTGAAGCGGACCGAGCTGGAGGCCGACCTCGGCGGCGAGCTCGAGGCGAACATCCCGGCGCGGGCGCTGCGCGAGCTGGGGCGGATCCTCTCCGCCGAAGGGGCCGGGGAGGCCTCGATCTGGCTGCTGCCCAACCAGGCCGTCTTCGCGGCAGGGTCGATCCTCCTCTCGACGAGGCTGATCGACGGCCAGTTCCCCAACTTTCGACAGCTCCTGCCGGAGTCCTACGAGCACGACGTCCGGCTGCCACGCTCGGACCTCCTCGACGTCACCCGCCGCGTCAGCCAGCTGGCGCAGCGCAACGCGCCGCTGCGCCTCTCCTTCTCCTCGGGGGAGCTGACGATCGCGGCGGAGACGCCGGACATCGGCGACGCCCGCGAGACGATGCCGGCGGCCTTCGAGGGGGAGCCGCTGGAGATCGGGTTCAACCCCGAGTTCCTCCGCGAGGGGATCGAAAGCGTCGCCGGCGACGAGGTGCTGATGCGGCTGATCTCGCCGCTGCGGCCGGGCCTGCTGGAGCCGGTCGAGGGCGACGACTTCCGCTACCTGGTGATGCCGATCCGCCTCAACGTCTAGGCGGCTGCCGTGGCGGCGCTGGGTAGCTGAGGGCGGGGTGCTCGTCACCGCGGTCGAGGCGAAGCCGCTGCGCAACCTGGACCGGGTCCGGATTGAGCTGGCCCCGGGGATCGTCAGCGTCATCGGCCCCAACGGCACCGGCAAGACCAACCTCGTGGAGGCGCTGTACTTCGCCCTCACCGGGCGGTCCTTCCGCACCTCCGACCGCCGCGACCTGATCCCGTTCGGGGGGTCGTTAGCGCGGGCGGAAGCGACGATCCGCGACGAAGACGGGCTCGAGCGCCGGCTCCTGGCCGCGATCAGCCGCAGCGAAGGCCGCCGGCACCTGCTCGACGGCAACCCGGCCGACCCGGGGACGCTGGCGCGCAGCCGTCCCCCGGTGGCGGTCTTCTCACCCGACCGGTTGACCCTGGTCAAGGGCCCACCGGCCGAGCGTCGCGCCCACCTCGACGGGTTCGTCGCCGCCCGCTGGCCGGCGCGGGAGGAGTTGCGCAAGCGCTTCGGGCAGGCAGTCGCACAGCGCAACGCCCTCCTCTCCCGCCTCGCCGCCGGCTACGGCTCCCTCGAGGACCTGCGGATCTGGGACGCCGGCTTCGCCGACGCCGCGGCCCTGCTCGTCGAGGCGCGGGTGGAGGCGGCGGCGGAGCTGGCGGAGTCGTTCGCCGACGCCGCAGCAGAGTTGGGTCTCGAGGACGCCTCCCTCGCCTACGCCCCCCGGGCCTCGGGCTCGGCGGCGGAGATCCGCGCCGGCCTCGAGGAGCGACGCGAGCAGGACATCAAGCTGGGACGCAGCTCCTGGGGCCCCCACCTCGACGAGCTCAAGCTCGACGCCGCCGGTCGCTCGCTGCGCCGCTACGGATCGCAGGGACAGCAGCGCGCGGCGCTGCTCGCTCTCCTCTTCGCCGAGCGCGAGGCCCTGCGGGACGCGCGCCGGGTGATCCCCCTGCTATTGCTCGACGACGTGATGAGCGAGCTCGACCCCGGCCGCCGCGACCGCCTCGTCGCTCGCCTGCGGGACGGGGGGCAGGTCCTGATCACCGCCGCCGACGAAGAGTCGGTCCCCGAGGCCGCGCGTGAATCGGTGGTGCGAATGCCGCAGACAGGAGATTCCGGAACGTGAGCCGCCGCCGCGCCCCGCGCCCAGCTTCTTCGGCCCTCCAAGCTGCGCTACAGCGGGCGGCGCCGAAAACCTCGCTCGCCGCCGTTCAAACCGCTTGGACGGCGGCCGTGGGCGAGCAGCTGGCGGCGGTCGCCACGCCAGTCTCAGAACGAGACGGAACGCTGACGATCGAGTGCGCCGACGCGGTCTGGGCTCAAGAGCTCGACCTGATGCAGGAGACGCTGCTGGAGCGCCTGCGAGCCGAGGTGGGAGACCGGGCGCCACGGGCGTTGCGCTTTCGCGTCAAATCTGACTGAGTTTAGGCACGCTTTTTCCACGATTTGCAGGGAAATCGTCTTCCATCGCTCGGTTGTCCGCGACCTCCAACTGGTATTCTTATGGCAACTCGCATTACGCCCCGACCAACCGTGGAGCGAGTCTCCGGGCGTCGGGGCTTTGTGTGTTCCTGTCTCAAATCGGAAGGGACTCATTGCCTGACAAAAAAGCCAGCGGCGACTCCTACGGCGCCAAAGACATCACCGTCCTCGAGGGCCTCGAGGCGGTTCGCAAACGCCCCGGCATGTACATCGGTTCCACGGGCCCGCGGGGATTGCACCACCTCGTCTACGAGGTCGTCGACAACTCCGTCGACGAGGCCCTGGCCGGTTACTGCGACAGCGTTCGCGTCATCCTCCACCCGGACAACGCCTGCACGGTCGAAGACAACGGCCGCGGCATCCCGGTTGAGACGATGGAGAAAGAGGGAAGGCCGGCCGCGGAGGTCGTGCTGACCGTCCTCCACGCCGGCGGCAAGTTCGGGGACGGCGGCGGCTACAAGGTCTCCGGCGGCCTCCACGGCGTCGGCGTCTCGGTCGTCAACGCGCTCTCCGAGCGGCTCCACCTCGAGATCAGCCGCGACGGCAACGTCTGGTCGCAGGACTACGAGCGGGGCAAACCGCAGAACGACCTCCGCAAGGGCGAGAAGACCAAAGCCCACGGCACCAAGATCACCTTCCTGCCCGACCTCGAGATCTTCGAGGAGATCGAGTTCGACTTCCAGACGCTGGCCGAGCGCCTGCGCGAGACCGCCTTCCTCACCCGCGGCCTGAAGATCGAACTGGTCGACGAGCGCGGCGCCACCAACAGCGTCACCTTCCAGTACGAGGGCGGCATCGAGGACTTCGTCCGCCACCTCAACGAGAACAAGGACGAGCTGCACCGCAAGGTCATCTATTTCGAAGGCAGCGAGGAGGAGGGAGAAGTCGAGCTGGCGATGCAGTGGAACAGCTCCTACCAGGAGTCGATCTTCAGCTTCGCCAACAACATCAACACCCACGAGGGCGGCACCCACCTCTCTGGCTTCCGCGCGGCGCTGACGCGGACGCTGAACGCCTACGCGCGCACCAAAGTCCTGCTGAAAGAGAAAGACGAAAACCTCTCCGGCGAGGACGTGCGCGAGGGGCTGACCGCAGTGATCTCGGTCAAGCTCCACGACCCCCAGTTCGAGGGGCAGACCAAGACCAAACTCGGCAACCCGCCGATCAAAGGGCTGGTCGAGGAGACCGTCAACCGCAAGCTGGCCGAGTACCTCGAGGAGAACCCAGGCGACGCGCGGCGGATCATCAGCAAGGCGATCGACGCCTCCCGCGCCCGCGACGCGGCCCGCAAGGCCCGCGACCTCACCC
>JBQCIG010000006.1:0-3428 GCA_051953975.1 Solirubrobacterales bacterium
CACACGATGCGCTGGCTGGTGATGGTGGTGGCAACGCCGGTGCTGATCTGGGCCGCCAGCACCTCGATGCTCGGCGTCTCCCGCCACATCTACACGCTGGCGATCAACCGTCAGATCCCCAGTTGGCTCGGCAAGCTCCACCCGCGCACCGCCACCCCCTACGTGGCGATCGCACTCAGCTGCCTGATCGCGATCGGGCTGGTCGTCCCCACCAACGTCAAGCTGCTCGCCTCGATCTACGCCTTCGGGGCGACGCTGGCGATCACGATCGCCCATCTCTCGATCATCCGCCTCCGCGTCAAAGAGCCGGAAAAGCGGCGGCCGTTTCAGATTCCGCTCGGGATGCCCTGGGGAGTCGCGGAGCTGCCGCTGCCGGCGATCGTCGCCGCCGTCCTCAGCGGGCTCGCATTCCTCAGCGTCCTCGCCTTCCACACGACCGCGCGCTGGGTGGGGATCGGCTGGATGGCCTTCGGCCTCCTCTTCTACGTCGTCTACCGCAAGGTCTTCGAGGGGACGACGCTGACCAAGCGCGTCTCGGTGACCGAGCGGGCGCTGACCAAGCAGGTGCCCGAGGTCGAGTTCAGCAACATCCTCGTCCCCGTCTTCGGCACCAAGCTCGACGACGACATCGTCGCCACCGCGGGGCGGCTGGCGGCCGCCGAGCAGGCCGACTCGAAGGACGGCGGCCAGTCGCGGCTCGATGTCGTCTACGTGATCGAGGTGCCGCTGACGCTGCCGCTCGACGCGAAGCTGCCGAAGGAGCGCGAGGAGCAGGCGCAGCGGGCGCTGGAGCGGGCGCGCGAGGTGGGGGAGGAGTACGAGGACGTGGTCGTCACCACCGACGTGATCCGCGCCCGCAAGCTCGGCGCTGGCATCCTCGAGGCGGCGCGACGCGGGCATGCGGAAGCGATCGTGATCGGCGGCGAGCCGCCGACCAAGATCCGCGGCGGCGGCGTGCTCGGCGGCATCGGCGCGGCGAAGCCGGCGGAGATCGGCGCCGCCACCGAGTACGTGCTGAAGAAAGCGCCCTGCAGGGTCCTGCTCACGGCCCCGCCGGAACCCTCCTGAGCCCCTAGTATCCGGTCCCATGTTCGTTCTGATCGTCGGCTGCGGCCGGGTTGGCTCCTCGGTGGCCCGGGCGATGCTCCGCGAGGGGCACACCGTCTCCTGCCTCGACGAGGACCCCGAGTCGCACGCGCGGCTCGAGGTCGGGCTCGAGAAGAGCTGGGAGGACCTCGGCGGTCAGTTCACCGTCGGCGCCGGGCTTGAGGCCGAGGCGCTGGAGGCGGCGGGCATCGGGCAGGCCGACGTCTTTATCGCCTCCACCGACGGCGACAACACCAACATCGTCATCTCCCAGATCGCCCAGCGCCGCTACGAGGTCCCGACCGTGATCGCGCGCGTGCTCGACCCGCTGCGCGCCGAGTGGTACCAGCGGCAGGGCCTCAACACCGTCTGCCCGACCCGGGTCGCGATCGACATGCTCGAGGAGGCGGTGCGCGATGCCGCCGGGCGCGGTGGCGCCCCTGACGAAGCGGCCGCGACGGCATAGGAGAGCGAGACAGGTATGTACATCATCGTCGTCGGAGCGGGCAAGGTGGGCTGGAACCTGGCCCGCGAGCTGCTCGACAAGGGCCACGAGGTGACCCTGATCGAGAGCGACCGCCGTCGCTACCTGACCGTCGAGCAGGAGCTCGAGCACAACGTCTCCTATGGCGACGCTTCCGAGCTCTGGGTGCTGGAGCGGGCGGGAATCCAGCGCGCCGACATGGTGATCGCGGTCACCGGCGACGACGAGGACAACATGCTGATCTGCCAGGTGGCGAAAGAGAAGTACTTGGTCGACCAGATAATCGCCCGCGTCAACAACCCGCGCAACCGCCAGCACTTCGACCTGCTCGGGATCAGGCCGTGGGTCTCGGCGACCGATCTGATCCTGCGCCTGCTTGAGCACGAGGTACCCGAGTACGGGCTGGTCCACCTGCTCGACCTCCAGCAGGAGCAGCTGGAGATCATCGAGATGCTGCTGGGCAAGAACTCCGGCGTCACCGGCCGTCGGGTCGGTGACCTGCAGATGCCGGAAGGGAGCCTGCTGATCTCGGTCCTGCGCGAGGGCAAGGGCTTCGTCCCCAGCGCCGACACCGTGCTGCAGGAAGGCGACGAGATCCTCGCTGTTCTGGATCCCGGCAAGGAGGACGACCTGAAAGCGCTCTTCGGGCCGGAAGGCAGCGGCAGCAACGGCGCCGATGGCTGACCGCGAGGTCGACTTCCTCCTGGTCGGCGGCGGCATGGCCGGCGCCCACTGCGCCGCCGAGCTGCGCCGGCGCGGGGCCGAGGGGTCGATCCTGCTGGTCGGGCGCGAGCCGGAGCCGCCCTACGAACGGCCGCCGCTCTCCAAGGACTACATGCAGGGGGACTCCTCGCGCGAGGACGCCCACGTCCACCCGGCCTCCTGGTACGAAGAGAACGGGGTCGAGCTGCTGAGCAGCCGCAACGTGCTCTCGCTGGACGCGGAGGCGCGGACGGCGAAGATCCAGGGCGGGGAGGAGGTCGCCTTCGGCCAGGCGCTACTCGGCACCGGGGCGATGGTCAACATCCTCCGCGTCGAGGGAGCCGAGAACGAGGGAATCCACTACCTGCGCGCCTTCGGCAACTCCGACGCGATCCGCGCCGACGCCGAGGCGGCCGAGCACGTGGTCCTGATCGGCGGCAGCTACATCGGCTGCGAGGTCGCCGCCTCGCTGACCGCGAGGGGGACCAAGTGCACGATCATCGCGATGGAGGACGTGGCGCTCTCGCGCACCTTCGGCGCCGACGCGGGGCGCTGGTTCCAGGAGCGGCTGGAAGCGCATGGGGTGACCTTCCACGGCGGCGAGACGCTGGGCGCCTTCGAGGGCGATGGCCGAGTGCAGGCGGTGGTCACCGAGAGCGGCCTCGCGGTCGAGTGCGACGCGGTGGTCGTCGGGGCCGGGGTACGGCCCGACACGATGCTCGCCCAGCGCGCCGGGATCGAGGTTGGCGACGGCGGCATCGTCTGCGACTCGAAGCTGCGGACCTCGGTCGCGGGGATCTACGCGGCGGGCGACTGCTGCTCCTACGAGAGCGTCGTCCACGGCCGCCGCATCCACGTCGAGCACTGGGACGTGGCGATGCAGCAGGGACAGCACGCCGCCGCCAACATGCTCGGCGCCGACGCCGACTACGAAGTCGTGCCCTACTTCTTCAGCGATCTCGCCGACTGGGCGGGCCTCGAGTACGTCGGGCCGGCCTACGAGTGGGACCGGGAGGTCTGGCGGGGGGACCGCGACGGCGGCGAGTTCTCGGTCTGGTACCTGCAGGGCGACCGCGTCGCCGGTTGCCTCAGCGTCAACCGCTCGGAGGAACTGGCCCGGGCGCGTCAGATGATCGCCGAGGGCACCGAGTTCTCC
>JBQCIG010000007.1:0-6755 GCA_051953975.1 Solirubrobacterales bacterium
CGCCCTGCGGGCTGCACGTCCACGTCGGCGTGCCCGATCCCGAAACCGCCGTCGCCGTCGCCAACGCGATGCGCCACCACCTGCCGCTGCTGGCGGCGCTGACCGCCAACTCACCCTTCCGCGACGGCGCCGACACCGGCCTCGCCAGCGCCCGCGCCGCCGCCGTGCGCACCTACCCGCGCTTCGAGCTGCCGCGCGCCTTCCGCGACTACGAGGACTTCCTCCGCGTCGCCGACCAGCTGATCGCCGCCGCCGGCGTCGAGGACTACACCTACATCTGGTGGGACGTGCGCCCGCACCCCAACCTCGGCACGGTCGAGGTGCGGGGGATGGACGTGGGGGCGCGGCCGCAGCTGAACGCCGCGATCGCCGCCCTGATCCAGGCGCTGGCGGCGAAGGAGATCGACCGCCCCGGCGCCCCCGGCCTCACCCGCGAGGCGATCGAGGAGTCCTACTTCCAGGCCGAGCGCTACGGGCTGGAGGCGCGGCTGATGGTCGACGAGGGCACCGCCGCGCCGGCGCCGGAGGTGGCCCGCGGCGCCCTGTCCGAAGCGCGTCCCTACGCCAAGGACCTCGGCGGGGAGGCGGCGCTAGAGGAGATCGAGCGCATCCTCAGCGAGGGCAACGGCGCCGATCGCCAGCGCCGCGCCCACGCCGAGGGCGGGATGGAAGCTCTGCTTGTGAACCTGGCGCGGCAAACCGCGGTATAAGAAGATGCATCGGTGCGGGTCGGGCGTCGCCAGGGGGCGCCCGCACCCGCGCCGGCCTTCCCCTGCTGGGCGCCGAGCCGTGCGGCCCGGCGCCCAGCAGGGGAGACGAAGAAATGGGGCGTCCAGACCCCTGGTGCCAGACGCCCCCGAACAGACTAGTACGTGAATCGCCGGTATGGACTAAATACTTGGGGTTATCTCTAGAAATCGGGCCGGAAGTCACCCGCTACATTCGGGTTCCTAAACCGGCGGCGCCGTCTGGCGGGTCAGTTCGGCGCCGGGATCTTCAGCCGCTTGCGGGCGGCGACGACCGCAGCGACGGAGGCGCGGCAGGCTTTGGCGATCTCGCCGTTGCCGTGGCCGGGGCGGCGGCGCACCTCGAACTCGACCAGGGCCGCCCGGCGCAGCTTCGCCCGGTCTTCGAGGCCGCAGTCCTTCGGCGCCTTGGCGAGGGCCGCCTGCGCCGCGCGCTCGCGGCGGCAGAGCAGGCAGAAGGTGCCCTCCTTGCCGCTCGTCCAGCTCGCGGGCAGCTCGACCTTCTCACCGCCGAGGCGGCTGACGGTGACCCCGCATTCGTCGCAGGTCCATTTCTTCGCGGTAGCAGTGCTCATACAAAAGGCGGGCGGGCGGAGATCGAAGCTGCCTAACCCGGTTCACCTACGGTAGCAGGCCGGTCCTTTTAGCCTGCTCAGGAGGAGGTTTTCCCCGCCTCCTACACTTTGTTGGATGTCCAGCCAAGGAACCCCGGAGCCCACCTACACGCTCTACCGCCGCGGCCTCGAGCTGCTCGAGGACGGCGATTTCGAGCATGCGACCGCGCCCCTGGCCGAGGCCGCCCGCCGGGCGCCGGAGAAGAGTTCGGTCCGCGAGGCCCTCGGCCGCGCCTACTTCCGCTCCGGCCGCTTCGCCCCCGCCGCGGCCGAGTTCGAGGCCGTCGTCGAGTCCCACCCGGTCAACGACTTCGCCCACTTCTGCCTCGGCCGCGCCCTCAGCAAGACCGGCCAGAAGCGCCGCGCCCGCCACCACCTGGCCCTGGCCTGCAACCTCCGTCCCGACCGCCGCGACTACCGCTACTACCGCCGGTTGCTGGAGGCGGAGGCGGGTTAGAGCGAGCGCTCGAGCTCACGCAGGATCTTGAGCTTCATGTTGGCGCGTTCGACGCCGATACGAGCTTTACGGATTTCACGCAGAATGTGAGCGGAGCCCCTCATGGGCGTTAGGACCTTCCAGTCGTATTCCTCAACGCCCTCTTCGGTCGCCTCTCGGTCGAACTCCCGTCTTTCCATTGCAGTCAAAAGATTACTCTCCTCTTTCCAGTTTTTCAAGTCGCTGGTCATATGAGGTTTGCCTCTGGTCGGTGCGCTGCAGCGCGTAGTCAAGGCTTTCCAGGTATTTCTCCATCCACTGGTTGAACTTCGCTTGTTCAGAGATGTCTTCTTGAACAGCGGTGGCGCGTCGATCGACGATGTCGTCGACCTTGAGGCCTCTGGTCCCAAACTCTGCAAACCCGCGGCCGTCAAGTGCCAAGACCAGAGCCATCGCGGCCAAGTAGAAGGCGGCGAAGCAGGCGGCACCGATCTCCAGTCTGTAGACAGCAACCGCCTGTAACGCGTAGTCCGGCACGGGATCGGGCACATGTGCCGTCGCGGCCAAGTAAGCCGAGGCCGCGAGGGCCGAGAGGACCAGGATCGGGAAGCCGATGTCGCGGAGCCGGCGACGCACCTCTCGCTAAGGGGTCGGGAGGGGCGGATTCTCCCCCCGCCGCCAAAGCGGGCCGAATTCGCGAGATATCATCCGCCCCGATGGCGCCCCGGGTGATCGACAGCCTCGCGACGGACGCGCGATTCCAGGTGGCGTTCATCCTGCTCGCGGTTGCGAGCAGCGTGCTGGTGGGCGTGGTCACCGCGAACGTGACGTGGGCGAGCTTCGCGATACTTCCCTTTGGTCTAGCGCTCAATTTCTGCAAGTACTGGCATAAGAGATCCCTCACCCGCTAGCTTCCCGAGTCGCTCGAGGGGGAAGGGCGGGGCGGCCGGGTGACCGCCCCGCGTGAGCCTGGGGCCTAGTGGAGGAGGGGGAGGACGCAGCGGAACTTCCTGGGGGAGGTGGAGGCGGCTGAGCCGACTTCACCGAGAGAAGAAACCGTCGCCGCGCTGTACGCATCCACGTCCGTGAAGCTGACGATGTCACTGCTCCACTCATCCCCCGGCGCGAGCGTTATCCCCGGCTGCTGCGAGAACGCTGCCAGCGAGAGCGCGTCCGGCAGCTCTCCCTGCTGCGCCGCGCAGGCGGCGGCCGCGGCGGGAGCGGTCATCGCCGAGCCGCTGTCGACCAGCTGCCAGCAGGCGCCGGCGAAGTAGCGGCTGCCGGTCGCGCAGCCGGCCTGGTAGCCGCCAACCTTTTTCGCGTTTTCGGCGCTCACTGCTTTCTCCGCCGTCGCCGCGTCCTGGGCCGACTGCGCGGTCTCCGCCTGCGCGGCCGAGGGCACCTGCCCCAGCGTCGAGACGTCGATCTGCACCCCGGTGACCGAGCCCGGCGCCAGCTGGTTCCCCTTGATCGCCCCCGGCTTCAACCGGTTGCCCGGCACCGACCTCAGCGCCAGCCGGTTCCCCGGCAGCGACTTCACCTTCACCGTGTGCCCGTTGATCTTGCCGGCCGCATACACCGTCCCACCAAGCGCAGCAACCAACGCCACCACAGCCACAACCAGCGCCGGCGCCTGCCGGCGAAGTCCCTCACTCATCGAGATTCCCCTTTGTTCGATTGAAACGGACGAGGCTCCACTCACCGGTGGAGCGTTTGAAAGTGCCAGCACCCTAACCGCGATTTCAGCCCCTTGGACAGATATCTAACACTCGGGTTCGTCAAAGATTCGACCCGATTTGACAACCGAACTAGAGACCCAGAGCACAAAAATTATTTACTGACGGTCACGAAGAAGTAGGCGCCCTGTCCAATAGCCGCATCGACTCTTAAGGAAATGTCCAAGTCGTATTGCAGGGCTAACTGGACAAAGTGTCCGGTTAGCCGATGCTCCGTACTGACCGCCGTAAATGTAACCGTCCAAAAACTCGGTATTGAAACCTTCGAGCGGCTGTGTGCAGGATGCGCGCCGACTGGCGCACGGCGTGTCCCGCGGGTTCCGGTCCCGGAGCAATCAACGACGGGGGGAACCTGTGCGACCGAACACCGCTGCCAACTGCAGGCCAAATCTCACGATCCCAAGAGCGCTTGTGCTGTGTGTCCTGGCGCTCGCCTTGGTCCTGTGGGTTGGCGGCGGTGTCGCCAGCGGCGAGGGCGAAAGCGCCGCCGAAGAAACCACCGCCGCTCCGGCCCGCACCGAACTTCCCGGCAAGCGGACCGCGACCTCCAACACCTTCCGCCTTCCCGACGGCGAGCTGCAGACCGACCTCTATGAGGCGCCGGTCAACTTCGAAGACGAAGGAGGCGACTGGAAGCCGATCGACGAAGAACTGAAAGAAACGAGCTCGGGGATCACGAACGGTGCCAACAGCTTCGACCTCCAGCTCCCCCAGCAGGTCGGCTCGGGAGCGGTGCGGCTCTCCGAAGAAGGCCAATGGGTCTCCTACCGCTTCCTCGGCACCCCCACCGAAGCCGCTGAAGTCGAAGGCACCACCGCCACCTACGAAGCCCCAAGCGGTCGCTTCTCCTTCGAACTGCAAAGCCTTGCCGACGGCTTCAAGGACGAAGTCATCCTCAACGACCCCTCAGCTCCCAGCGCCTACCGCTACGAAATGCGGCTCGCCGAAGGGCTCGAGCCGAAGCTGGCCAAAGACGGCTCGATCGAGATCCGCGACCAGGAAGGGGAACTCTTCGCCACGGTGCCGGCGCCGACGATCGGAGAAGCCGGCAACGACCTCTCCGGTCCCTCTAACGCCGTCCACTACTCGCTCGAAGAAACCGGGTCAGGAGGCTGGATCTTGGCGGTGGAAGCCGACGAAGCCTGGCTGCAGAGCCCCGAACGAGAATTTCCGATAGCGATCGACCCTCCGACCGAAGTCACGACCACCTCCAACCTCGACTGCACGATCGGCTCCCTGCCGGCGCCGAAGGGCTGGAGCGCCTGCGGCGCGAGCGGCGCCAAAGAACTCACCGTCGGCTACAACCAGACCGAACACCAGCCCGTGCGCACCTTTTTGAGCTTCAACATGGGCTCGATGCTTTCGCCGCTGATCCCGACCAACGCCTACGTCTCCAACGCGGTCCTCAGCCTCTACTCGCCGAAAGCCGCCTAAAACACCCCGGCGATTTAAACCAAGCGGGTGACGAAGATCTGGTAGACCAAAATCAACTTGTAATAATACTACTCCTCCTCCTTCCTGGAAAAACATCTTTGGACCACCCCCGGCGGCGACTTTACCTCGGAAGGAAACGCCGAAGTGACCACGGCCAAACGCGGCTCTGGCCCGGGCTTGTGGAACTTCGAATCCGCCTCGCTGCGAAACCTCGTCCGCGGCTGGGTCCTCAACAACGCGATCCTGGGCGGCGAAAAGATCGCCAACCAGGGCATCGTCGTCAAGCAGACCAACGAGACCAGCAAAGAATGCGAAGAAAACGCAGCCAACTGCAACCGTCGCTGGGTCCTCTTCAACTCCAGCGCCGCCGCCGAAAACAAGCCGAAGCTGACGATCAGCTACTACCCGCCGGCGCCGGCAACCAGCAAGGTCGTCTCGCCCGGCGAAGGCACGACCACGGCCCGGCGGCTGAAGCTGAAGGCGGCCTGGACCGAAGCCGGCGTCAACGGCGTCACCTTCCAGTTCCGCGAAGGCAAAACCGGGCCCTTCGAAACGATCCCCTCCGAACTGGTCCACGACTCGAGCGGCAACCCCGTCAGCTGGCCGATCCACGTCTCCGAAGCCCACGCGACCGAACCCGTCTACTTCGACGCCGCCCACGCGACCAAAGCGCTGCAGGAAAAAGGCGGCAAGATCCAGGTCCGCGCCATCTTCGACGCCCCCGGCGGGCTCGTCGCAAATGGCTACTCGGCCCCGGTCGAAGCGACCGTCAGCCGCACGGTCGGTGGCCCCAAAGACGCCACCGCCGAAGTCGGCCCCGGCACCCTTGACCTCTTGACCGGCAACCTCTCGGTCGCCCGCACCGACGTCTCGATTCCCGGCTACAGCACCCTTGAATTCTCCCGCAGCTTCAACACCCGCGAACCGGGCAACTCGGAAACGACCAACGTCCTCGGCCAGGGCTGGAAGCCCGCCGCGCCGCTGGAAGAAGCAGGCGGTGCCGAATGGCGCAGTGTCAAGGAAGAATCGTTCTCCGAAACGGTCGAAGGCGAAACCGTCTCCTATGCCTACGCGACCCTCACCGACCTCGAAGGCTATGAAGTCTCCTTCGAAAAGGAAGGCGAAAACACCTGGGTGACGCCGCCGGAAATGAGCGGCTACGCCCTGACCAAGGAAGGCAACAAGTTCTTCCTCGCCGACTCGGAAGGCAACCGGACGACCTTCGAAAGCTCCGAAGCCCAGCCCACCGAATACCTGCCGGTGGCGATCACGCAGACCGGCGGTTCCACCAACACGACCAAAGACGTCTACGAAATCGTCGAAGGCAAGCGGCGCCTAAAGATGGTGATCGCCGCCACCTCGGGGCAGGAATGCACCGAATCGAACGCGACGACGCAGGCGGGCTGCCGAGCGCTCGGCTTCACCTACGAACCGGTGACCAAATGGGGGGCGCCGGAAAGCTATGGCCAGCGCCTGGCCAAGATCACCTACTACGCTTCGGGCATGGGCGGCCCCTGGACCGTCGCCGAATACGAATACGAAGTCCGCGGCAAGCTGATTGCCGAGTGGGACCCGCGGATCGGCGAAGCCTCCAAAGAACGCTACACCTACGCGGTCGGCACGCTCGCCAGCGTCAAGCCAGCGGGCCAGGAAGCCTGGACCCTCACCTACACCGCGGTCGACGGGGAAACCAGCGAAGAGAAGCGCTTGAAGGAAGTCAAGCGCCCAACCCTGCTGGCGAGCCCGACCACCGCCCGCACCACGATCGCCTACGAAGTGCCGATCTCAG
>JBQCIG010000008.1:0-20662 GCA_051953975.1 Solirubrobacterales bacterium
GTCGAGATCATCGGGGGGCGGCAATGACGGCGTCGAAGGCGATGAGCCTCCGTCTTCCCGAAGATCAGGCAGCCGAACTGGCGGCCGTCGCCCGGACCGACGACGTGAAGATTTCAGAGGCGGTTCGCGAAGCGATCGACAGGCACATCGCGTCTCGACGCACCGACCCCGAGTTCCAGAAGCGCCTCAGGAGGTGGCTGGAAAAAGACCAGGCGATTCTCGAGAGCCTGAGAGGAGAGTGAGCCATGCCTGAGCCTCTGCACTTCTACGACCACCACCGCCAGCGCAACGCCGGGAAGGTCTCGATCCCCGAGGCCGGCGAGTTCATGATCGGCGACTACACCGGGGAGGGGACCGTCGGTCGGGACGGCGAGTTCAAGATCACGCTGGTCGAACTCCACGGCGACCGCCGCTGGTCGCTGTATCCGCACCTGGAGGTCTTCGGCGAAGGAGTCCGAGCCCTGCGTCGCGGGATCGACGCCGGGCTTCTCGATGTTCTCCACCCGCCGGTGAACAGCCGAGACGAGTTCGGCCGGCGGCTCCTGGCGATCGGGCTGATCGACCGCTCCCACAACCCGCTACCGGAGAACGCACGATGAGCGACTACGCGAAGGGCGACCGCGTCCGCTTCCTCGGCTTCGGCGAGCCCGATCCCTACAGCCGTCTTCGGGTCGGCACCGAAGGGACGGTCTCGACGGTTGACGACATCGGGACGGTTCACGTCGATTGGGACGACGGCGGGAGGCTCGGCATGGTCGTCGCTCCGCCGCCCGGCGAGCGGCCGGATCGGATCGAGCTGGTCGACCCCTGTTCTGGCTGAGAGGTCAGAAACCCAGCAGCGCCGGAAGGTCGGCCATCGACGGAAAAACCTCGGCGCCCTTCATCGACAGCCGATTCGGATCGCATCCGGCGGGCGCATACCCGAGGACTCTCATCCCGGCGGCGTGTCCGGCTTCGACCCCCGGGACCCCATCCTCGACAACGACGCAGTCGGCCGGATCGAATCCCATCGTCTCGGCAGCAAGCAAAAAGAGCCCCGGATGCGGCTTCCCGTGCTCCACCATCGTTGACGAGAAGAGGACGGCTTCTGGAAAGAAGCGGCTGAGCCCGGTGAGACCCAGGGTCAGGGCCGTTTTCTCGCGTCGGGCCTGCGAGGCGACGCACATCGGGAATCCGGCGTCGACCGCCTCGGTCAGGACAGCGTCTACGCCTGAGACGGGGACGAGGTCCTTTTCGAAGGCCGCCGCACGATCGGCTTCGAAATCTGCCAGCCATCCCGCCGGCAGCTTCCTGCCGAGCTGTGCTTCCACCCCTGACTGGATGTCAGCGAGCCTCATCCCTTCGAAGGAGTCGGCCACCTGCTCGGCGCTCATCGGAAGGCCGACGGCGGAGATGGCAGCGGCCAGGACGCGGTTGGAGGTCGGTTCGCTGTCAACGAGGACGCCGTCGCAATCGAAGATGAGCAGATACCTTCGGCCCTTCGTGTCAGCCACTCGATCCCCCGCTCAAAGTCCTCGACTCGGCCGGCGCCCCATGAGTCGGAAGCGACTGCTCATCGGCTTCGGCATCGCTGTCGTCGTGTTCGACACCGTCCTCCTCTTGATCGACCAACGCCTTGAAGCGACCGGCGGACCCTCGATCCTGGGACTTGAGTTCGCCGGCAGCGCCACCCGCGCCCATCAGATCATGGCCGAATGGGGAGATCATGGCCGCTACCTGGCCCGGCTCTCGCTCTGGATCGACTTCGGCTTCATGCTGAGCTACGGGACCTTCTTCGCGCTGGCCGGGTTCGCCACTCGCGACTTCGCCAGAGAGCGCGGTTACAGGGCACTCGCGCTGGCCGGGGTGGCGGCGCCTTATTGCGCGATGGCCGCAGCAGTCTTCGATGCAGCCGAAAACATCGTGTGGCTCCTCGTCCTCGGCGGCCACGGTGGGGAAGTTGGCCCGCCCTTCGCCACGACCTGCGCGAGCTTCAAGTTTCTCCTGATCGGCATTGCGATCGTCTACGCCCTGTGGGGGCTCGTCACTCGATTCTGGGGGCGTCGTGGTCGCGTCGCTTAGATGCGCCTGCTGGGGCAACAAATGGGGCAACATGCCCCACAGATTCCAGCCGATCTCAGCCGATCTCGATTTCGTGAAAACCGCTTTAGACCGCGCCCCACATAGCCCAGCCGGACCCCAGGCGCGGGCTCATAACCCGAAGGTCGCAGGTTCGAATCCTGCCCCCGCTATAGGACGAAAGCCCTGCAAATGCGGGGTTTTTGTTTGTCTGCAAGTGCAGACAACAGGGTGCAAAATCGGGCTCTGGGGCAACGCCTGGGGCAACATGAGGTCCGAGAGAGGTCGATTCAGCCCTTGAAATAGGGCCTGCCATCCACCTACGGTCGCCGCCGACATACGGCAAAAGTGCCCCCGCGCTGCGAGAACAGCCGGGGGCGTGGCACAGGAGGCGATGCTCCCATGCAAGACCACCCTAAGGGTGCGGGCGATGGTCCCGCGATCACCACCTGGGACGAAGACGAGCGCGAGCAGTGGGCGCTTCTTCGTCAAGTTCTGCAGCTCCACCCGGCGACGCTCACGCAGGACGAGCTGATCCGAGAGCTCAACGGCGGTCGGCCGCGAGAGTTCAGCGAGGTCGACCGATTTGAGAGGGCGATCCGCGAGCTGGCCGGAACCGGCCTGCTCCACCGCCCCGGCGAGGACGAGATGGTCAACCCGACCCGTTCGGCCCTCCGCTACTTCGAGCTGAGCGGGGAGGCGACCTGAAATGGCGAAGCGTGATCGGGATCAGGCTCTGCTCGACGCCCTCCGAAACCCGCTGCGGCGAAACCTGCTGCGGCGGTTGGTGGATTCAGGGGAGAGGCTTAGCCCAAGGGAATTAGCGCGGCTTGAGGAACAGCCGCTGTCGAGCCTCAGCTATCACGTCAGCAGGCTTGCTGAACTCGGCGCAATCGAGACGGCGGGCGACGTGCAGATCGGATCGTCTGTCGTGTACCTCTACCGGGCAACCGCTCGGGTCAGCGAAATCCCCGAGGTGTTGGCGGCCCTCGGCCTGGAGGGCTGAGCGATGGGGAAGGAGAAAGGGCAGCAAGCAGCAGAGGCCAGTTGCCTCCTCGGCCAGAACCTGGTTCGGTTTCGTGGACGCGCCGGTCTGTCTCAGCAGGGCACCGCTGAGCGCGCCGGCATCCATCGCACCCACGTCGCAAAGATCGAGGGAGGAGAGCGTCTGCCGCGCCTCGACACGATCGTCAAGCTCGCCGGGGCGCTCGAAGTGGAGCCGTGTGCGCTGCTGATGGGGATGGCCTGGGAGCTCGACCCGTCGAAGGAGGAGGGATCGAAATGAGCGACCTCGGCCAGGAAGACAAATGGGTCGAAAAAGAATGGACCCTGGGTGAGCGGTTCGGCGCGAACGTGGCGTGGTTCCGTCGCGAAGCCGGTCTATCCCAGGAAGCGCTCGGAGAGCGCGTCGGGATGGATCGCGTCCAGATCAGCGAGCTGGAGCGCGGGCGGCTTCCTCGTCTCGACACGATTCTCAGGCTGGTCGCAGGTCTGGAAGTCAAAAACTGCGACCTCGTCGCCTGGATGTGGTGGGACCCCGGCCGCCATGAGCACTATGAGTCCCCGGCGGACGCAAGCAGCGGCTATGAAGTTCTGGACTTCGACCTCCCAGCCGGCTTCCGGGTCTCTCCCGTGGGCTATGAGAGCGAGGAGCGATTCAAATACCGACTCGGGCAGCGGATGGAAGACCAGCTCGGTGCGGAGCCTCACCGTCTTGCCGGGCACCTGCTTGCTCGGCGCCAGCACGTCGGTGACCTCCCGCAGCTCCGCGCCTTCGTAGTCGCGCAGCGCCGTGCGCAGCAGCCCGCGCGAGCGGTCGGGGACTTCGAGCAGGTAGACGAGACGGCCCTCGCGGTCGTTGGTCAGCCGCACGCGCAGCGCCTGGGCTCGGCGGTCGAGCCAGCCGCGCAGGCTGCGATCGGCTCGCGCCAGCTCGGCGGCGAAGCGCAGCACCGTCTCCGGCTTGGGGTCGAACTCGTCGGCCGGGATCACCGCGACCGTGGCACGCGCGGCCAGCGCGCGGCGCGTGGCGAGGAAGCGCTGTGGAGCCAGTGCGAGGGCGATAGCGATGGCGCCGAGGACGAAGGGCGCGAGCGAGGCCGCGGAGGCGAGGAGGTGATCGAGGCGGATGCTCGACACGGCGCTCCCGAGGGCGGCGACCACGAGCACCGCGAAGATCGCCAGCATCGGCCTGGGATCGCGACCGTCGCCCTTCATGCACTTGCCTCTGGGTGACGTAGGTATGTCGGCAAAACGTGAGGGCCGCAATCGGCGCTGCGATGCGGGATTGGGCCGCTTTCGAGGCTCGGTGCCGCGACCTGGGGACCGACCGCAGGGGCGACCGCACGGCCGACCTCACGAACGAACTTGGTCGCGCAGGCCTCGCGCTGCCCGAGTGCCGGTTCCCGCCCCTCGGCGAGGCGGTCGCCGGCAACCGGCGCGGGGGCGGCCCAACCGGTCCTGTTCGGCGGTGGTCCAGCTACGACTCGGCTCTTGACGAAATTGCTCATCTACTTACCTGTCGTATGAGCCGACCGGATCCGGCACTTTTTCCAATGAGCGGCGCCGGTTCGGCGCTGCTCTCCGCGATGGGGAGCGCGCCTCGCTGCGGTTGCGATCTCCGTCCACCGGCTGAGCCAAGACGTGCCCGGCCGAGGGCACAAGCGACATCCGCTGGGTCTACGGCAGCCGTCTGCTGGCCCTGGAATGAGGTTTGCGGAACGCCCTCCACACAACAACAGGGGCCCGAGGGCCGAAAGTGGCCCCCTAAAATGTTCTTGACTTGCTCGCGCATCCACTACTACAGAGGCGCGAGCAGCGAAACTGGTCCCCCTTATGTGACGGCTGTGTGACGAACTTCCTGTCGCTTCGGAGCCGCAGGCGCCCAGGTCCCGCTTCAAGAAAGGCGTTAGGGTCGAGTCGGCGGCGCTGTGATCCTCGTCCGGTCGCCGCAGGTCGAGGGGGCGGAAGAGCACCACTGCGGAACTACCGGCATGCGCGGATACATTGGCCATACGGATCACGGCTGGTGGAGCTTTCTGCGTGCACGGCCGGAGCTCCGCGAGGCCAATTTCTGGCGACCGGGTGGAGGGCGTCGTTTCACGGCTGTCACGCCCGGCGAGCCGTTCTTCTTTCGGCTGAAGTCGCCGATCAACAAAATCGGTGGTTTCGGGCTCTTCGCTCGCTATGCAGCGCTGCCGGTCTGGCGTGCATGGGAGGTGTTCGGGCAGGCGAACGGAGTTGCGACCGAGGCCGAGCTGATCGAGCGTTGCGGTCGCTTGGCGCGCCGGCAGGTTGGAGTGACCGACACGATCGGTTGCGTTGCTGTTGCCGAATGCACGTTCTTCCCACCGGATGAGTTCGTCGCGGTCCCACCCAGCTTCAACCCGCAGAACCTGTCTGGCTCCCGGATTGACCTTGACTCGAATGATGGGAGACAGCTGTGGGAGGGGTGCCTTGAGCGTGCCCAGGGACAGGACGAGTGGATCGACGATGCGGTCGACCGGGCCCGTCACGGGCGGCCACAGGTCATCGTTCCGCGCCTCGGACAAGGATCCTTCCGCCTCGCGGTGATCGATGCTTACGGTGGCGCTTGTGCCGTCACCGGCGAGCACTCGTTGCCAGCGCTCGAGGCGGCGCACATTAGACCGTGGCATGAGGGCGGGGTCCACGAGGTCTCGAATGGCTTGCTATTGCGGCGAGACCTGCATCGGCTGTTCGACCTCGGCTACGTTTCCGCCCGGCCGGACGGGCGTTTCTTGGTGAGCCCTCGCTTGCGTGCGGAGTTCGCGAACGGGCGCACCTACTACGCGCTCGAGGGGCGTTCGCTGGTGCCGCCTGCGGACTCGACCGCGGCGCCTGATCCTCAATTGCTCGAGTGGCATGCGGACGAGATTTTCCAGGCAGCATGATCAAGACACCGCTCCGAATAAGGCATCCGGCTGCGCAGAAAGAATTGCCGTAATGGCCTTAGAGGAGAATTCGCTACTTGCGGAGCTCAGCTGGTCAGAGCTTGAGCAGCTGATTCGCATTCAGCAGCGGAATCGAGAGGTGCATACGCCGCCGATTTCGACCTTCCGCTGGTGGGCCCGGCGCTCGCACGCATTGATTGGAGCACTGCTTGATGAGGCAAAGGACGCTGCCGGCGGTGAGTTGACGGTGGCCGACCCGTTCTCGGGTGGAGGGACCGTGGCGGTCGAGGCGGCCCGTCGGGATCTCGATGTCTACGCACAGGATCTGCATCCGTGGGCAGTGGCGGGCCTACGGGCCGCGCTGAAGCCGGTCGATCCCGAGGAGCTGGAGCGAGCTTCGCGCAGGCTTCTCACTGCGCTTTCGTCGGTGCGAGCGGATCTATACGGAACGACCTGTCCCGAGCATGGTGCCGAGGCTGAGGTCCTGACCGCGTTTTGGGTCCGCGTCGTGCACTGTCCCGACTGTGCGAGGGAGGTCTTTCTCTATCCCTATTCGCTTATTACGCGCGCCAGTCGTCAGCCAGACGAGCCGCGCGCCTGGTGGGGATGCCAGGCGTGCGGAGGCGTTACGGAGCGCGCCTACCCACGTGGTCGTGGCGGGTGTGCACACTGCGATGCGTCCCTCGCGCAGCATGACAAGCCGCTTCTGCCTGGTCGCGTCGCTACCTGCCCGCACGACGGATGTGGTCACAGCTTCGATGCCTTCGCGGAGTTGCCGAGCTTCAAGCTGGCACTCGTTCAGCGGCGCTGCCGCCACGGCGGGCACACCTACGTCCATTTCGCGGAACCAACTTTGGAAGAGCGTGAGCAGGCGGAGCCGCGGACGCGACGACCAGTGCCACCGGCGCTCGACGCAAAGATCCCCGCAGGCCTCGAGACGCGAGTCCTGCGACGCACGGGGTTCGAGTATTGGGCCGACCTTTACGCGCCGCGCCAACTCGAGGTTCTAGCAGCAGCGATCCCGGCACTCGAAAGGCTGCGCACGACGGCGGCGGTTAAAGCCCGACTGCGGCTCGCGATTTGCGGATGCGCGGAGATGGCTGGACATGTGAGCCGCTGGGACCGGTATTACCCAAAGGCCTTCGAGGCGGTGGCAAACCACCGCTTTGCGATCACGGGGTTGAGCGCCGAGACCAATCTGCTCGCCGAGCGTGGGCGCGGAACGTTGCCGCGGCGACTAGGACATTCATTGCGCGCGGCCAAGTGGTCCCATGAGGAGTTGCCGCAGGCGCTCACCGTGAGCAGCCGGTCGGCCACGGCTACAAGAGCGCTTCAGCCGAAAGGCGTCGTTGTCGCGCAAGGCTCAAGCGAGTCACAAAGGGCCGCGACTGGCTCGATCGACCTCGTCCTGACGGACCCCCCTTACTTTGACGACGTGCAATATGCCGAGCTTGCCGGAGTGTTTCTAACCTGGGCCAATGCCGTTGGACTTGTCCCCGATTCCGCGGCACTAGACCTACGCTCAGAGGCCGTCGTGAACACCATGCGCGGCACGGGCGCGGAGCGCTATCGAGCACTTCTTACTGCGATCCTCACCGAGACGCGGCGCACGTTGGCTTCTGACGGCCTAATGGTTCTGACTTACCACAACTCCGACACCAGGGCATGGTGGGCGCTAGGTAGCGCACTCCGTGACGCCGGCTTCGCTGTTGCCGCGCTGGCTGTGACGCATGCCGAGAACGAGCGGGATCACGCCAAGCGCGGGCGGCTCGCATTCACTCGTGACCTGGTTCTCGAGTGCAGCCCCAATCCGTCCAAACAAAAAGGAGAGCCAAAGATTGCTTGGGAGCCTGACGTTGATGAGGCGAAGGAGTTGATTGCCGCCGGTCGAGCGATCTCGGCCATGTCACCTGAGGAGACGTCCGAGGAGTTCCGTCAGCGCTTTCGCGATCTGCGCGGCGAGCTATCGGAACTCCGCATCGGCTACCGGCCCAAGGAAGCCTGATGGATGCTGCTGCAATGCCTCAGTCGGCGGCCTCGCGGATCGCGTTCTTAAGAAAGCGGGTGGAGGCCGCGAAGGAGGAAAGCGCGCCGACGCAGCAGGTCCCCTTTCGAGATGACCAGATCCATCTCCCTCGCATCAAGGTTCCGGCTGAGTTTCCGCGTTACCGACTGCAGAGCGGACGTACTCATCGCAAGCAGGCCGAACACATTGAGAATCACGACCTGCCGACCGATTTCTTCTCGGATCCCGAGAGCGAGGAAGCGCAGCTCGCCCAGCACCAGATTCTGCTCGGACTGATCGACGAGGAAGGGTTACGCACGGATCTAGATGAGCGCGAGCAGCTTTTCCCGCTGGTGCTGACTAAGGACGGCTACATCGTCGACGGCAACCGCCGTACCGCTGCGTTACGTGACAAGGGTGAAGAGCAATTGGACGCTGTAGTACTGCCGGACGACGCCGAAGCTAGTGACCTATACGAGACCGAGCTAGAGCTCCAGATGGCACGGGAGACCAAGGCGGACTACAGCTGGATCGACGAGGCACTCCACGTTCGCTACGGAATCGAAGCGCTAGACGAGTCGATCGAGAAGATCGCGAAGCGCATGCGGATGTCGCCGGATGACGTGAATGAATTGCTGGGTCGGCTTGAGCTTGTCGACCTCTACCTCGCGTGGTTGGGTTATCCCGCCGGCTACCACCGTGTCGGCAGCGGCCAAACGCTCGACGAGCAGTCCTTCAAGGAGATCTATCTTCGTGAGCGACGGCAACGCTTCCAGCAGTTGCCGACTCTCCATCAGCGGGCAGTGCTCGAGGCGTGCTTTGCCGTGATTCGTGCTGGAGGCGGGTACAAGGACATCCGAGGGGTAGCCGACCACTCGATTCAGCGGCTCGCTGATGTCGCGGTGCGCGTGCGTGATGCGGATGACCTTCCCGAGGATTTACGCGGGCGCTTCGAGGAGCCGGTCGCAGCTCCGGCGCCGCCCGCCCAGGATGGTGGGGACGAGCCGAACATTCTCGATGAGCTAGCGGACGCAGGAGGGGCCGAGATCGTCCCCGACGGAGCCGAGATTTTGAACGTTGTCGGCGATGCCGAGAATGCGGCGGTGGTCGGGCCGATCTTGTCCGATGTAGCCGAGGACCTCACGGACCGCGAGTCGGAGCGGGACAAGCGGGCAAGGCCGCTTAAGAATCTCCGCCGAGCGCTTAAGCTCATGCGTGATGTAACGGTCGATTCGGGGACGGCGCAGCGAGATGAGATCGCGCGAACCCTCGCCGAGCTGATTGAAGAGGTCGAGCGGCTCGAGAAGCAGGTCGAGGCGACGAGCCAGGGCGACGAGTAGGGCGATGGCGGCGGTTGCGCTGAGGTTGCGCGACGCTGGCCGTGCAGTTGAGGTCTGGTTTGAGGATCCGGCCGATGTCGCGCTAGCGCAGGCCCGACACACGCTGGTGTCGCTTGGCGGTGAGCGGCACGCAAGTCGGTTTGTCCTGCCGTCTCACGCATTTAGGCGTGGCGCCGTCACGTTGGCCCGGGCTCTGAGGGCGGCTGGGGTAGAGGTTGAATTTGACGACGGCGTTGGCGCGATTCTGCGCACGCAACTCGAAGAGATCGAGGCGCGGCGAGCTGCTGATGCTGAGCTTCAGCCCCTCTCACCAGAGGACGTGGCAGATGCAGTATGGGCGAGTGGCCGTTTTCGGCGCGAGCCGAATCAGCGTCAAGTCGAGAACCTCGGGCGCCTGATCGCGCTCCGCCACGGCGCCAATTTCTCGGTGCCTGGGGCGGGTAAGACGAGCACGCTACTCGCGCTTTACGAGGCGTTGCGTGCGCGGGAAATCGTCGACCGCCTATTGGTTGTTGCGCCTAAGAACGCATTCGTCGCGTGGGAAGACGAGCTGAGCCTCTGCTATCGAGAGGAGGAGCGTCCGGTTTTGCGCCGGTTGCAAGGTGGCGCCGCGGGAGTTGCGGCGGTGCTTGCGACCGACCCCGAGATCGCCCTCATCACTTACCAGCTCCTGCCGAACGTCGAGGATCTCGTGAAGGCATGGGCGGATGGACATCGAACCCACGTGGCCCTCGATGAGTCACACCGCGTGAAGTCTGGTCACGCGGCCGTCACCGCGGCGGCCGCGCTCGACTTGGCGGGCGTGGCCGTCCGGCGCGACATTATGAGCGGGACCCCGCTACCGCACTCTCCGGAGGATCTCCGCCCTCAGCTCGACTTCCTCTGGCCGGGCCAGCGCGTGCTACCGGATCTGAGGGTGACTTCGGAGGCGGACCCCGACGTCATTGCCGAGGTTGAGCGCGCGCTGCGTCCGCTGTACGTGCGGACGACGAAGGAGGAGCTTGAACTTCCGCGGCTTGACGTTCAGCCGATGAGCGTCGATTTGGGCCCTCTGCAACGCGAGCTTTACGAGTTGCTCCGGTCCGATGCGGCGCGCGCCGCATCGGGGATGCAAGTTCGCGACCAGCGGTTCTTTCGGATGCTCGGCCGTCACGTCGTGCGTCTTCTGCAGGCGGCCGTCAATCCAATGCTCCTGACTCAGGGTCCGCTGATCGACGGCAAAGATCCTGTGACGATTCCGGAGGGGAAGCGCGCCTGGGAGATCCTTAGGGAGTTCGCGCGCTACGAGCGGCCGACGAAGATCGAGAGCGTCGTACGTAAAGCTGAGGGGCTCGTTGGCGAAGGCGAGAAGGTGCTGATCTGGACGCAGTTCGTGATGAATGTACTCTCACTCGAGCAGCTTCTCGCGGAGCACGGCGCGGTGGTCCTTTACGGTCAAGTCCCGACCGGCGACGACGACGACATGTCGACGCGCGAGGGCCGAATCCGGGCCTTTCACGAGGACCCCGAGACGAAGGTGATGATTGCGAACCCGGCCGCTGCTGGAGAGGGGATCAGCCTCCATCGGGCCTGCCACCGTGCGATTTACCTGGACCGCAGCTTCAACGCCGCTCACTACCTTCAGTCGCTGGATCGAATACATCGCCTCGGACTTACCGACGTCGAACCCGAGGTGCGGATCGTCGTTGCGCGCGACACGATCGATGCCCGCGTGGAGGACCGCCTCCACAAGAAGATCATCGCGATGAGCCGGGTCTTGAATGACCACGGGCTCGCGGCCCTCGCTTACGACCCTCTCGACATTGATGAGACCCTGCCGGCGGGGATCGAGCCGGATGATGTCGAGGAGATTCTGGACCACCTCGAGGAGCCAGAAGGTCGCTGATGCCGTCGGTCCGTCTGACGCCCGGACGGCTCACTGCGCTCTGGCTGGTGTTGCAGACGCTCGCGGAGCTCGGGGGTTCCGCTGAGCTTTCGGATTTGAGGGCCACCGCCCGACGCAGCGCATTACGGGCAGGCGGCCTACCGATCGCAGATGGCCTCGCCCTCGCGCGCGAGGGCGGCTTTGCTTCGCTGTCTGCCGGAGTCTGCGCGCTGGAGCCACTCGGTGATCGAGTTCTCGGAATAAGCGATGAGGAGGAGCCGCCACCAGAGGCCCTCCGACTCTTCATCACTGTCCTGTTCCTTCGTCTACCACCGGCCTGGGTCGCATGGTGGCAGGGTTCACCCACTGACATCGAGGCGGTTGTGCCACGTGAGGAGCAGCGCGTGATGGAGGCCGCGGGCCTCCTGCCCCAACCGCCTGTCGCGGACCCGGGCGGTTGGGGATGGTGGAAAGCACTCAGCCGCATCCCGCTTCCGGAGCAGGAAACTGCGCTGCGCAAGGAAACCGGTGATGCTGGCGAGCAGCTCTCAGTCGAGTTCGAGCGTGAGCGTCTGCGTGAGCAGGGCCATCGCAAGCTTGCGGAGTCGGTTCGTTGGATTGCTCGCGAGTCTGACGCGTACGGGTTTGACGTCCTGAGCTATGCCGGGGACGACTATTGGCCGCTTAGACCAGACGATCAGATCGCGATCGAGGTGAAGTCCACGAGACTGCCCGTCATTGAGCGCTTCCCGCTCTTCATCTCGGTGCATGAGTGGGAGGTGCTCTCCGGTTTGGGTCCTCGCGGCATCCTCCATCTTTGGTCTGGGGTCGATGTGGGGCCGCCACCACGATCGGATGCGCAGGCGCCGATCATCTGCGCACCAGCAAAGCTCGCAGATCACCTCCCAACAGCCCCCACGTGCGGCGAGGCATGCGGCTGGCAAAGTGCTCAGCTTCGGGTGAGAGTGGACTAGCTGGATTCCCGATGTAGGGCCGGGGCGCGCTGAAAGAGGTATGGGCGACGGAGTGCTGCCCTCAGGAGAGCGGATCGCGCTGGAGGACCGCCCTGGCGGGCATGGCGTCTTTGCGCAGGTCAAGTGGATCCAGTCCACCTTGCTTGGCGAGCTTTTCGAGGAATTGATCCGGATGATTCCCGCCTCCGGTGCGGCCAGGCAGGCGCCACACCTGGGGCTTTCGCAGCGTCGTGCGGGCTGCGATGTCCTCGATGTGGGCGAGGACCAGGCCCGTTGAGCGAATCGGATCGTGGCCAGCGGCGACGGGGGCAACCAGGGTCAGGTGGGTGTAGCCGAGGACGGCAAGCTCCCGCTCCTGTTCGAGCATGCTCGTGTCGTTGCTGACCATGCCGTCCCATTCGCGGGGGTGGTGATGAAGGGCCAGCAGCAGTTCCCAATCGTCGAGGTCGGGCAGGCGCGAGTCGATATCCCCGATCGGCACCAGCTCAACTTCTCGCAGGTACGGTTTGGCTTGCTCGATGATCGGCATCGGGTAGTTGTGGTCGAGTGCGAACAGCGCCACTGTCGCCTGCCCCCGCCGCCTACGCCGCTGCCGCTACCGGTTCCAGGTTCCTGGCGAGCTGGGCCTCGAGGTCCAGCGCTTCGTCGATCGCCGCCGCGTCGAAGTTCGGGTAGAGGCCGTAGAGCTTGGCCTTGCTGATCCCTCGCCGCGCGATTGCGGCTAGGGCCTCGGTCTCCAGTCGGGTCCGCATCAGGTGAGGAGCGCCGGCGAGCTTGCTGGCGAGGATGCGCAGTCGGGGCCGGGGTGCGAACAGATCCGGCCCGCGGATTCCGGCCTCCGATTCAAAGGGCTCGATCAGGTCAAGGTTATGCAGCGGGAGCTGTCCGCTAAGCGGGACGCTGTCTCCGGGCGGGCCGAGGTGGACCTCTCCCTCACGGCTGACCCGGACCATGTAGCCATGTTGCTCATCCCAAAGATCGAGGTCGATGCGATCAAGCTCGGCGAGGGCCTCGCGGACGACCGACATCGGGGTCGGCGGAATCTCCTCGCCATCGGGGGTCGGCTTCGGGTGCCGCAGCCAGTAGATGGCGCGCAGCCCCATCAGGTCCGTGTAGGACCAGAGCTTGACGCGGGTCGGCGAGACGCTGGGCACGAGCCATTCCTTGCGCGCCCAATGGTGGACCGTAGATTTCGGCACTCCTGATAGCGCAGCGGCGCGGTCGGCCGTATATGCCCCACGGCGATCGTTCATGCGCTCAGTATCGCGTGTCGGGCTGATGCCCGCTGGAGTCCGCGGTCGATCCCTTGCATTCCGGGCTGTGCGGGAGGCCCGTAGCCTGGGGCTGCCGGCGGAGGATCTCGACTTCGCCGATCGCGACCAACCCCGATCATCGCTCGGCGGGAGAGAGGGTCGCGTAGGTCGACCCCGGCAGATCGGCCTTGCCCATCAGCGAGTAGCGCGCTCCCTCCGGTCGCATTTCGGACCGATAGAGACCGACGCGCAGCCCCTCGAAGGGACCTCGCAGTCCCGCCGGGATCGGACGGTCCGGGAGGTCGCGGACCACCTCCGGGCGGCGTGACTTGTGATCGGCGGTCCGCACCCTGGCGACGGTCAGGTGCGGCCAGAACGTCCGCTCCCTGGGTTCGTAGATGTAGAGCCCCTGGTTCGTGAAGACCGAGCGCAATCCGATCTGGAGCACTTCCGCCTCCGGCGACTTGGCTGGCAGTGCGAACACGCGGGGAAGCTCCGGCGTCGGACCTTTCGCCACGACATCGCCCAGCTCGACCAGGGGGCGGGGGCTGACGCGCACAGCTCCCGGATCGCCTCCAGATACCGGCCGACCTCCCGCTGGGGACGGTGGCCGAGGAACATCAGGACAATCCGCAGCCCGGCGTTGTGACGCAGCGCGGGGTCGGTCAGCGCCTCCCGCTGCCACGACTCGGCCTCGCGGCGCACCCTCTCGGGCAGATCGAGGGCGACGAGCAGCCGCACTCTGCCGCGTCCTGGGTTGGCACCTCCGTTGGCGCCCGTCATGCGCGAGGGAGGTCGTGGAAGTTGACGGCGGCTCTCGTCGGCAGGACGAAATCGCCGACCAGGTACAGCAGGCCGCCCGCGATCAGGGTGCGAACCGCGCGCCTGATCCGGTCGCGCTCGGTGAACTCCGCAGAGTCCACCGTCAGCTCGCGGATCAGCTCGTCGAGGGTCAGCGTCTCCGGGTAGATGCCGAGGACTTCGCGAAGCACCTCCGCCTGGTCGCGAGCGTCCAGCTCGGCGTTGCTTGGGGGGTGCGCGGCGGCAGCCGTGCACATAGGGTCTCGATCAGCCATAAGGGAGCGTCGCCTTCCTTGTGGTCAGGCCCTCGGCAGGTGTTAGCCCACCTCCGGGGGCCGCTTGTTGTCTGGGTCGCGAAGATGTAGCGACGAATCCGCCGAAATCAAGGCGACTTTTCAGAGGCCTGCCGGCTGCCCTCCCCAGCCGGGATCAGCCGGAGCGCCGCAAACCCGCTTGTGGAGCGAAATCCGCGACCCACTCGATCGGCACGGGGCGGACGCCGCTAAGGCCGACACGTTCCCCCGCTATACGTCCTGGCGCTAGTCGGCCCACCAGTCGCGCTGGCCTTCGACATCGTCGCGTGGAGACTCGCCGAGGTTGGGGGCGCCGATAACGAGGATCTCTAGGCCCTCGGGCCCGGCCTCGTAGCCTCGCCAGGTGCCGGGCGGGACGCGGACCGCGTCCCATTGCTCGAGCTCGACGATCTCGTCGTCGAGCTTCATCCGCCCGCTCCCGCCCAGGACCACGTAGACCTCCTCCTGCTGCTTGTGCGTGTGGCCGTAGGGAAAGCGATGGCCGGGCGGGATGCGCTGGTAGCCGAGGCCGCATTGCTCGAGCTCGAGCGCCTTGGTCGCCAGGCGGAACTCCAGGTCCGGGGCGCCGTCGAAGTTGGACCCGACGTCCTCCAGGTCCCGCTTGAGGTTCCTGAGCGTGAACGGCACGGGCGCGATCCAATGGCCCGCTTGCCTAGAGGCGCCGGGCGAGGAGGAGGCTCGGTGCCGGCAACTGTCCCTCGGCGAACATCGCCGCCAGGCCGGTCCGCGCGAAGCCGAGCGGGCCGCGCTCGTAGAGCAGATAGCGGGGCTGCCAGCGGGGCGAGAACTTGGCGTTGAAGCGGTAGAGGCTCTCGATCTGGAAGTAGGGGTTGGCCAGCGTCACCACCCGGCCCAGCGTTCGCTCCACCAATCCGCTCGGGCTGCGCAGCCAGCGGGCGAAGGCGGCGAAGTTGAGCGACATCTCCTCGACCCCCCGTTCGCGCAGCATCTCGATCGCGCTGACCACGAGGTACTCGGTGAGCCCGTTGACGGTGTCGCGGTCGCGCCGCATCAGTCCCAGCGAGACGGCCGGACGCCCGTAGCAAGGGGCGAAATGGAGGAAGCCGCGCACCGCGCCCTCAGCGTCGCGCGCCGTCACCACCAGGCTCTCGTCCAGGTGCTCGCCGCGGAGGCTGTCGATCGCCATCGAGAAGCCGCGCTCGGGTTCCTCGCCCCGCCAGCGCGTCGAGACCCCCTCGAGCTCGCGCAGCTCCGCCTCGGAGAGCTCGCCCATCGGCTGCAGCGCGACCGTGTAGCCGGCCTTGCGGACCCGGCTCACCGCCTGGCGCACCTTGCGGATCGCTCGCCCCTCGAGCGAGAAGCCGGCCAGCTCCACGATCGCCTCATCGCCGATGTAGAAGGAGCCGAGCCCGGCGCCGGCCGCCAGCTCGGCGAACTCCTCGCTGGCGCCAACGACCCCGATCGCCAGCCCGCGCGCCTCGGCGAAGCCGCAGAGGTCGCGGAGCAGGCCGGGCACGGCCTCGGCCGGCCCGATCGGGTCGCCGGAGACGAGTAGCACGCCGGTTTCGATCCGGTAGCCGACGAAGGCCCGCCGCGAGCGGTCGAAGAAGTGGTGCTTGTCGGCCCGCAGCTTGAAGAAGCTGAGCGTGTCGGCGCCGTGCGAGGCGACCAGCTCCCGGGCGAGCGGTCGCAGGTCTCCGGGCGGCAGTCCGCGGGGCCCGGCCAGCGGCCGGAACAGCTGCCAGGCGACGGTCGCGAGGCCGCCGGCCCAGAGAACGACGAGCGCGCCCGGCACCCACTCGAAGTGGTCGCGGTAGTGGACCGGGCCGGGGGAGAGGGTCAGCGCAGCGGTGAGCTCGGCAAGCGTTCGCGCCGGGTTCAGCCCCGGCGTGCCCCAGTGGGAGACCGCCAGCAGCGTGGCGACGCTGGCGGCGAGGACGCCGCCGAGCACGGCGGCGCTGCGCAGCAGCGGCACCCGCCAGCCGTTGTCCTCGTGCACGACCGTGAACGCACCCCGGCCCCAGACGAGGAGGGCGGCGAGGCCCCAGCAGGCGAGCGCCTCCTCGACGTCGAGGCCCTTCAGCAGGTTGAGCGTGCCGGCCACGGCCAGGACCGCCACCGCCGAGGCCCAGGCACGGCGCCGGCGGCGCATCAGGTAGATCCCGAGGATGGTCAGCGAGACCCCGGCGGAGAGCGCCAGCGCATGTGCCGCCACCGGCACCTCCCGCGGCACCAGTTCGAGCAGCAGCCGCGTCCGCGAGTGCAGGCTCGGCGTCAGGGCGGAGCCGACGTTGACGAGGCCCATGCCGATCGTGCAGGCGCCGGCCAGCGGAGCCAGCCAGTGGAGGCGCTGTCGCGCGCGGAGCGGCGCCCGGCGCCCGGGAAAACGCAGTCGCGGGCCCGGCCGGTGACGATCGGAGGGGAACAAGACGGGGAAAAACTATCGCTGCCGAACCTAAGCGTGGCCTAACGGCGCGCGGCTCGGAGCCGGTCGAAGTCGAGGACGAGTTCTGCGGTGCGCCCGGGCTTCTCGACGTTCGGCGAGTGTCCCGTTCCTGGAATCAGGGCCGTCTGCGCGCCGGGCACCTTCGCGTAGGCGGCGAGCGCCGCTTCCGGTTCGTAGATCTGGTCTTCGCTGCCGAAGATCGCCAGCAGCGGGATGCCCGTCCGCTCGATCCGGCGGTCGAGCGGTTCGGCGCTCATGTAGTCGCCCTCCTCGTCATCGGAGCTGTAGGAGGTGTAGGTCATCCGGTCGAATTCTTCGACGAAGCGCTCGGGTGCTTCGTATCCGGGCGCGAAGGCGATCTGGAGCCCGTCCTCGATCGCGAAGTCCGGGGTCACCTGCCAGAGCGCCGGCCCGAGCACGGGGGCGGTGGCGAGCTCGGCGGTGAAGCCGAGGCCCTTGGAGAAGCTTTCGTCCGGGGCCTGGTCGACGATCACCAGCCGGCCGACGTAGTCGCCCGGGAGTTCGCTCAGCGCCGTGGCGACGGTTCCCCCCAGCGAGTGGCCGACGACGGTCGCGCGATGCACGTCCAGTCGCTTCAGCGCTTCGGCGACGAACGCCGCCTGGTCCTCCATCGAGTAGCCGGAACCGGGCTTTTCGGATCCTCCGAAGCCCCGCAGGTCCAGCGCGAGGACCCGATGATCGCGATCGAGGAGCGGGATCATCCGCTGCCACCAGGCGATCGAGCAGGCGAAGCAGTGGAGCAGGACGATCGGCGGGGCGTGGCGTGGCCCCTTTTCGAGGACCTGCATTTCGCCGCCGGGCAGACGCAGGATCCGCCCCCCCGGCATGGTGACCGTGGCCGACTTCGTTTCCGCCTCGACGACCAGCGTGTTGATCGCCAGCAGGACGGCAAGCGCTGCGAGGACGCCGATCAGGATCTTCCATCTCCTGGCCAATCTGCGAGCCAACCTACCCTGGGGCGGCGAGCCGCGATCGCTATGTCATTCGCGCGGAGCGCCCCCTCGAGGGCTTTCCCCGTTCCGCCGCTCGTGGGACCAATGGTCGCCACGGGCCTTCGAGCGCCGTGCCCTCTCCGTCAGGCGCACCAGGGGTTCTTCGGCACGCCGGCGCAGGGTTCGGGCATGCTCGGCAGGTTCGAGGGGACCGGCGGCAGCGAGAACTGGGCGGCCGGCCGCGGGTAGCTCGCCTCCGGCAGTCCCGGGCAGGGGGCGACCAGCTGGCTCGCGCAGAGGACCTCGGCGGCGAGCACGGTCTGATCGCCCGAGTTCGGGCTTTCGCACATACCCCCCGTGGGCTGGTAGATCGGGTTGGTCTCGATGCCGGGTGGGTCGGTCCCGTCCGGCACGCTGTCGCCGGAGAAGCAGTTGCCCGGGTCGTGGGGCGCGGTCGCGAGGCCAATGTCGCCGTTGCTCGGATTGCCGAAGAAGCCGTTGCCGGAGAAGGTGTTGTTTTCACTGACGTTCCCGTAGGCCGGGAAGTAACAGGTTTCGCCTTCCGGAACCGGGACGTAGATACCCCCCTGGCACGGGGTCGTGACGTCGGCGGGCGGGGTCTCCTGGTCGGGCAGGTCGGCGATCAACTCGCCCCAGGAGCCGTTGTGGGTGACGGTGTTGCCCGAGAGCGTGATGTAGGTGCTGCCGGCCAGGACCATCCCGGTGCCGACCGGCGAGCCTCCGGCGAGGCCAGAGCCGTTACCGGGGACGTTCGGGTTGTTGTTGTCGTGGACGTAGTTGTCGGCCCAGACCGTGCACGACTGGGTGCCTAACGGCCCGCTTTGGCCAGGCGGGCAGAGGCCGATCTGCGGCGATGGCCAGTCGTCGTTGTTCTGCGAGTTGGAGACCAGGCCGCTCTTGTTGTCGTCGCATTCGTTGTGCTTGACCAGCAGGTATCCCCCGGCGTTGGTGCTCGAGAGGCAGAGCGCGCTGTTCTCGCCCTGGTCGTCTTCCATCACCTGGTTGCAGACCTGCTGGCAGGCGCCGATGTAGTAGGCGGAGTCCGCCATGTTGCTGGCGTAGGAGTGCTTGAAGAAGCCGTTGGTCGAGTTGCTGGAGAAGATCCCGTAGTCCCCGGCCGGGTAATCGACCCCGCAGCAGGGGCCGAGCGTGCCCGGGACGGTGCTCGAGTAGCTGGAGGTGGCGGTCAGGTAGTTGCCCCAGAAGCCGTTGAGACCGATGTGGCCGCTGCCGTCGCCGCCGTTCCACCAGATCTGGTTGCCCTCCTCGCCCGCGCTGAGGTAGTTGCACACGGTGAGGTTTTCGATCCAGGTGTTATCGACTTCGTAGACGTCGATGCCGTTGCGGTTCAGCGGCCCCTGGTCGAGTGGGCTCGAGGAGCACCGCGGCGTCCCCGGCCGGGTGCCGTCGACAACGACGCCATTGCGGTCCATGCCCCGGAGGTGCACGTTCGGCGTGGTGATCAGCACCCCCGCGGGCTCTTCGCCGCCGGGATTGCCAAGTTCCTTGTAGTCGCCGGGGCCGACCAGGATCCAATCGCCGGGATGGGCGGCGTTGACCGCCGCCTGGATCGTCTTGAACTGGCCCGGGACGTGGTTCCAGGTGCCAACCCGCAGGACGTTTGCGTGGGCGGCGGAAGCGCCGCAGACGGCGATGGCCGTACCCAGAATAAGCACCCGCATCGCCCGTCCTCGCAGCATCAGTGATCCTCCCGCAGCTCGTTTCTCTACCAACTTTTAGGTAAAGATAGCTTAACGCGTGCTAGAAGGACAGCGTCACTGAGTCGCCGACAGGAGCTTGACCTGGTTGGTATCCGATCCCAGGGGGTGCCAGGTCGGGTCGGTGTCTTCTTTGAGGATCAGGGCTTCGGGACCGTTCGAGGCGATCCTGATGGCGACGGCTCTGTAGTAAACGGGTTCTGACCCCGCTTGATTGAGCTGCACTTTGATCGCTTCGGGCAAGGGCGCGGAGTCGCCTGGATGACTGGCCGCAATCCCTCGCGTGAGAAGGTCGGCGGCAAAGATCAGGGCGATCGCCCCGACGAGCGCAGCGAAGATAGCCGCAGACGCTCCCGGATGATCCTGGGGCGAATAGCCGAAGAACTGCTTGAAGATCCCGCCCCAGAGGCTGAGAATCGCTCCGACGGAGAGAGTCGCCCCAGAGTAGAGCGTGAGATTAAGTGCAGGCCACTTGATCGGCCCGTCCTTTGCGCGGTTCTTGACGATGTCAGGTACCAATGTTGCCTCCCCTTTCCTTTTGTTCCTGCTTCGCCAGTGGGCGAGTGGAGGCGATTCTCCATTGCAACATCACAGCCGTCATCAACAAAACTCGAAGAGTTCCCAAAACGAGAGGGTGGCGGCGGACAGGCGGAAAACGTCCGCAGGTTCATTCCCTGATCAGAGCAGCCCGCGCTTGGCCGCCGCCGCGACCGCCGCGGCGCGGGTCGGGAGCCCGAGCTTGGTGCGGACGTTGGCGACGTGGCGGTGGACCGTGTGGGGGCTGAGGACGAGGCGCTCGGCGATCTCGCGGTCGGAGAGGCCATTCGCGACCAGGGTCAGCACTTCGGTCTCGCGGCTGGTCAGGTCCTGCCCCTGCGCCGGCGTCGGCTCTGCCCTGGGTGACAGCGCGGAGCCGCCGTCGATGCCGAGCGCGTTCAGCGTGGCGCGCAGGACCGCCGCCGAGTCGCCGAACCAGGGGAAGTGATCGGCTCCATCGAGCGCCACGAAGCTTGCCCCCCGCATCCCGGCGGCGAGCTCGCGCC
>JBQCIG010000009.1:0-4329 GCA_051953975.1 Solirubrobacterales bacterium
CGTAATTGGGGAGCCGGTTCTTGCGGTAGACCGCCCGGACGGCGCCGTCGGCGAGGACGGCGATCGAGTTGTGGGCGTGGCGCGGGTCGGTCGGGTCGGCGACCGGCTCGGCGTAGCCGACCAGGGCGGTGACCCCCTGCGCGTGGGCGGCCAGCTCCTCGACCGCGCGCTGGTTGGCGGCGAGGAAGTGGCGCTTCAGGTAGAGATCCTCGGCCGGGTAGCCGGGGATGCAGAGCTCGGGGAAGATCACCAGCTCGGCACCTGCCTCGCGGGCGCGGCCGATCCACTCGGCGACCTTGGCGGCGTTGGCCTCGACGGCGCCGACGGTGGGGTTGATCTGGGCGAGGGCTAGGCGCATCGGCTGCGTGGAGCTATACCCGAAGTATCTCCGTCGCGATCCCGAGAGGTAGTTTCGCCCCGCAGTAGGGTTCTCTGGTCATGCGGAACCGCCGTGGGAATCTGGTCGGTACCTCGGCGGCGCTGCTGCTGGCTCTGGCCGTCGCCGCCCCCGCCCGGGCGGCCTCGGATCTCGCCCCCGCCGGCCTCGCCTCGCGGGCGCAGAAGCCGTTCATCATGCCCCAGCCGCGACCGACCGAACGCCTGCGCCCGACCGGTGGCGAAAATCCCAGCCGCAGCGCCTACTCGGTCCCGGAGGCGCCGAACTCGCCCGCCTGCTCGCAGCACTTCTGCGTCCACTGGGTCGACCAGGGCCTCGACGCGCCGAACCTGACCGACCGCAACGGCAACGGCATCCCTGACTTCGTTGATCGGGTGCTGCAGGTGGCCGAACACGTCCACCAGGTCGAGAACGGGAAGCTCGGCTGGCGCGAGCCGAAGAGCGACGGCCGCCGCGGCGGCGGCAACGGCAAGACCGACGTCTACCTCTCCGAGATCGGCGGCGAATTGTTCGGCTACGCGGCGCCGGATCGCGGCCAGGCCGACAAGCAGCACCTGATCCCGCGCCACCTGCACGGCTATCTCGTCCTCGACAACGACTACAGCCCCTTCGAGTTCCCGCACACGAAGCCGATCAACGACCTCGAGGTCACCTTCGCCCACGAGTACAACCACATCCTCCAGTTCGCCTACGACGCCTACCAGGACCCCTGGTTCGCCGAGTCGACCGCGACCTGGATGGAGGACCAGGTCTACAACCGCATCAACGACTACCTGCGCTACGTCGGGCGCTGGACCCGCCTCTACGAAACGCCGCTGACGACGAGCTCGATCAAGATGTACGGGAGCGCCGTCTGGAACCAGTGGCTGGCGCGCCGCTACGGGGACGCGCTGATCCGCAAGGCCTGGGCGGGGGCGATCGACGCCAAGCCCGGCGGCTTCTCGGTCGCCGCCTACGAACGGGCGATCCGCGCGGCCGGCCCTTCGGACTTCAGCCGCGACTTCACCCACTTCGCCGCCGCCGTCGCCGAGTGGCGCACCGGGCGCGGTTTCCGCGAGAGCCGCCTCTTCCCCGACATGCCGCGCCAGGGAAGCCTGCCGCTGGACGGCGAATCGCTGACCCGCCTGCTCAACCACACCACCTTCCAGCTGCTGCGGGTGCGGGCGCCGCGTGGCCGCGCGGTGGTCGTCCACCTGACCGCGCCGCGGGGGACGGAGGCGGGCTTGGCGCTGGTCGGGCGGATCGGCTCCGAGCGCGGCGGCCGCACCGTCAACCGCATCGCCTACCGGCGCGGCGGGGGAACGATGACCGTGCGCCTGCCCCGGCCCGGCCGGTTCCAGCGGATCACCGCCGTGGTCGTCAACGCCGACGGACGGGCGCGCGGCTTCAGCGCCCGCCGGCTCGACTGGCGCTACCTGACCGACCGCTTCCCGTTCGAAGTCAGCGGTCAGCTGATTCGCTAGGGACGTTGCCTACGAACGGGACTCGGCGGCCACGGGGCCGGCGCCGTTGGCCGATGCCGCTGCGGCTTTGCGCTTCTTCGCTTTCTTCTTGGCGGGGACGGTGGCGATGACCTCCTCCGTCGCCGCTTCGAGGTCGAGGGCGAAGCTGTCGAGGTCGGCCATCGCGTCGTAGTCGCCGATCAGGCCGAAGTTAACCTGGCCGTTGTAGGACATGATCCCGACGCAGAGCGCCTGGCGGCGGGCCAGCGGCACCATCGGGAAGATCGACTCCATCTTGCGGCCGAGCACGTAGAGCGGGAACTGCGGCCCCGGCACGTTGGTGACGACGAGGTTGAAGAAGCGCTGCGCCGGCTGCAGGCGGGCCGCCTGGGAGACGATCGTCCCCGGCGCGAAGTCGGTCAGTTTGGTGAGGATCTCGGCCCCGACCGCCTGGCCGGAGGACTTGAGGTCGCCCATCTCCCCGGTCATCAGGTGCAGCCGCTCGACCGGGTCCTCACACCAGACCGGCAGCGGCGCCATCATCGCCGAGACCCGGTTGCCGAGGGCGCCGTGCTCCTCGGGGGCGCGGACGCTGACGGGCACCATCGCCCGCAGCTCCAGGCCCTCGGTGTCGTGGCCGCGGGCGCGCAGGTAGCGGCCGATGCCGCCGGCGACGATCGAGAGGATGACGTCGTTGACGGTGCCGCCGTGGGCGTCCTTGACCCGCTTCAGCTCGGCGAGGTCGGTCTGGGTCATCTGGAAGCGGCGGTGGGGGCCGATCTCGACGTTAAAGACCGAGCTCGGCGCCGCCATGCCGGCGGTCACCATCTTCGAGGTGGCGCCGAGGCCGCGCAGTACCTGGCGCGGGCCGCGCAGCGCCGCGCGGAAGCCACGGTAGATCTCCTGCGGGCTCGTCGCCCGCTCCTTCAGCGCTTCGCTCAGGAGCTGGAGGTCGGTCGGTTCGGGGCGGGCCAGCCAGGGCGGGGCTTTGTCGGGGGTGCCTGCCGGCTCGGGGTCGAGGTCGAAGAGGACGGTGGTGATGTCGACGCCGGAGACGCCGTCGACGAGCGCGTGGTGGCTCTTGCCGATGATCGCGAAGCGGTCGCCGCTGAGACCCTCGACCAGCCACAGCTCCCAGAGCGGCTTGCTGCGGTCGAGCTGCTGGGAGAAGATCCGGGCAGCGAGGTTGCGCAGCTGCTCGTCGGAGCCCGGCGCCGGCAGCGCGGTCTGGCGCACGTGGTAGTCGAGGTTGAGGTGGGGGTCGTCGACCCAGACTGGGCGGCTCTGGCCGAGCGGGACGAAGCGCAGTTTCTGGCGGAAGCGCGGGACCAGGTGCAGGCGCGAGGCGATGTGGTCGCGGAACTCCTCGTGGGTCGGCGCCTCGCCTTCGAAGATGCTGGTCGAGGCGACGTGCATGTGGGCGCCGGAGCGCTCCAGGTGCAGGAAGGAGGTATCGAGTCCGCTGAGGCGTTCGGGCTTCGTCATCCAGGCATGATCGCATACCGGTCGAGGGCTGCCTAGATCGCGATTCTGGCCTTCTAGAGCCAAATTTCAAGGAACGTTGCAGTCTCGCGAATGTGTGCGTCTGCTCACAATTGCGCTCCGGAGCTCGGCCTAGCGTGTTCGGAGCCCAAACGAGCTAAACGACCTGCCGAGTTCCTCGCGCGCCAGCGCGGGGGAGCGGGGGACCCACTTGCCGCGGCGCGCCCTGCGCCGTGGCCGGGGCGAATCGGGCGGCGAGCCGCCCGTAGCGAGAGCCGGCGAGGCCGGCGCTTGCGAGCCCGACAGCTAACCCCGTAGGCAGCAGAGAAAGCGAGCGATCAAGACGATGCGATATCTCCTGCCCGCGGTGGCGGCTGCCACTGCGCTGTCGATCGGCCTGGCGCCGGCAGCGGCGCAGACCGAGCCCGGCCACGGCCACCACGAGCGGTCGCGGGCCCATGTCTCCCTGCACCTCTCTACTCACTCGGTGCTGAAAGGGAACGGATTGGCGGTGCGCGGCAAGGTGCGGCCGAGCGGCCGCCACCGGGTCAAGCTGGTCTTCCGCGGCCCCGATCCGGCGGTGCGCGGCGTGACCACGAAGGCGAACGGGGCCTTTGCCCTGCGCTGGGTGCCCGGGCGCACCGGCAATTACGCGGTGCGCGCCTATGGCGTCCACGAGCGGCATCTCAGCGCCTCGGTCAGCGCGGCGCGCAAGCTGACCACCTACCACCTCGTCGGCGCCTCCTACTACGGCCCCGGCCTCTACGGCAACGGCGTTGCCTGCGGTGGCACCCTGCTGCCGGACACGATGGGCGTGGCGAACAAGACGCTCCCCTGCGGGACGATGGTGAAGCTGCGCTACCACGGCCGCTCGGTGACGGTGCCGGTGATCGACCGCGGCCCGTACGTCGCGGGTCGCGACTACGACCTGACCGAGGCCGTGAAGCGGAAGCTGGGCTTCCCGGGCGTCGGCACGGTGATGGCCAGTCGGTAGGAAGTTACTGAGCC
>JBQCIG010000010.1:0-5445 GCA_051953975.1 Solirubrobacterales bacterium
GGGGAGCGTGGCCGGGGAGTGTTCTTTTTGCTTTTTCCCCTCCTTTTGTTTGTTTTTTTTTGTTTTTTTCCTCCCCCCCCCCCCCCCCCCTCCCACCCCCCCCCCCACTCTCCCCGCGCGGCATGGCGCGAAGGGCTACCGGTCGCCATCGTCGTCGTGCTCGTCCTCGCGATCCCCTTCGCGGTCAGCGGCAGGTGGGGCCTGCTCGGGGTCGGCTTCAACAACGACCTCGGCCTCCACCTCGCCTGGGCCGAGTGGCTGCGCAGCGGCTTCGGGCCGGCGCCGGATCCCGGCTACCCGCTCGGACCGCACGGGCTGGCGGTTGCAGTCGCGGCGGTGCCCAGGATCGGGCTGGGCCAGGCCTTCCTCGGCGAGATCGTCGCGATCGGGGTGCTGACCGGGCTGACGGCGCTGGGCGCGCTGCGGGAGCTGAGCCCGGCGCGGCGCACGATCGCCGCCGCGATGGTCGCCATCCCCTACCTAGCCGCCTCCTACTACGCCCAAGCGGCCTTCAAGGAGACCGCCGAGGCCCTCCTGGTCCTCGCCTTCGCGATTTACCTGGCGACCATCTCCAAGGAACAAAAAGAAGCGCCCGTCAGCCCCGGGAGCAGGGTCCCCTCACCAGACACTCAACCGCGAGTGCAACGAGCGGTGTCTGGGGCGGGGACCCTGCTGCCGGGGCTCGCACTGGCCGGCGGCATCTTCTTCTCCTACAGCTTTGCGGGCATAGCCTGGCCGGCCGCGACCCTCCTCCTCTGGAGCCTGACCCTGCCGCCGGTGCGGGCAGCGCTGCGGCCGCGAGCGCTGCTGCGCTTCTTGCTGCGGCCGCTGACCCTGGCCGTGCTGATCGGCCTCGCCGCGATCGCGGTCCTGGTCACCGTCGTCGGCCCCTTCGGCTTCGCCAGCAGCTTCAACAAAGTGGCGGGGAGCAACACCTACGGCCCGGTCTCGCCGCTCGAGGCGCTGGGGATCTGGCCCGCCGCCAACTACCGGCTCGACGCCGCCGGCGGGCCGCACCTGCCTGGACTGGCAGGGACGATCGCGATCCTCGCTCTGCTCGCCGGCGTCGCCTGGTGGGTCAACCGGCGCGAACCAACCATCCCGATCGCCCTCGGCGCCGGCGCCCTCCTCTACCTCGCCTCCCTCCCCACCAGCGGCGACTACGCCCAAGCCAAGGCCCTGATGATCGTCTCCCCGCTCGCGATGCTCGTCGCGATCCGGCCGCTGCTATGGGAGTTTCCGCGTTGGGGGAGCCGGGGGAGGACCCTCCGTCGCAAATTTGGGGAGGCTCCTCCGGGTCCTCCCCCGGCTCCCGCACGAAGCGCCAGGTTGCGGGCCGGTTGGGCATTACTGGCTGTGGTCTTTGTTGGTGGAGCTGCGTATTCAAGCTTCCTCGCGTTGCGGGATGCCCCGGTTGGGCCGCCGGGCCATGGAGCCGAGCTGAAGGCGTTCCTGCCGATCCTGCACGGGCAACCGGTCCTCTACGCCGGCCAGGACCGCTACGCCGCCTACGAGCTGATGGGGGCCGACACGCACGTGCCGCTGGTCGAGTTCCCCGACCCCGAAGTCTCGCCCAATCCGCAGAAGCCGTTCGATACCGGCGACGCCTACAGCCCGATCGACTTCGACTCCTTCTCGCGCGGGACGCTGGACCGCTTCCCCTACGTGATCACCGGCCGCGCCGCCTGGAACAGCGAAGCGCCGCCCAACTTCAAGCGGATCGCGAAGACGCCGTCCTACGTGCTCTGGAAGCGGACCGGCCCGACCCCGGAACACCGCAACGTCCTGCTCGAGGGGACCGAGGCGGGGGCGTTCGCCGGCTGCGCCTCGCCGGAGATCCGGATTCTGCTCGCCAACCCCGGCCGCGCCGGCCTCTTCCCGGACGCGGTGATCGGGCAGAAAGGCAGTTGGGACGAGGGCAGCACCCTCGGCACCGGGGCGCAGACCTCGCAGTCGCTGCGGCTGCCGGCGGGAGCCTGGAACCTCTCGCTGCAGTACTTCTCCCCCTTCGCCCTCACCCTCTCGGCGCCCGGCTTCGAAGAACCGCTGAAGGCGGCGCTGGACGGCCAGCGGCCGAACACGATCAGCCTCGGCAACAACGGCCAGTACTGGCCGGCCGGTCGCTTCCAGAGCAAGGGCGGCAAGGTCCGCTTCACGATCACCACCGCCGACGCGAGCTGGCTGCAGAGCCTGACCGGCTACGACGGCAAGGCCTACATCGGCGAGCTGGTCGCAGTCCCGGCCAAGCCGCACCGCACGGTGCCGCTCAGCCGGGCCTGCAACCGCTGGATCGATTGGTACGAAGCCGAAGAAGCGCCATAAGCGTCCCAAGGCCCTCTGACCGAGCAGATCAAGGACGCAGGGAGCGTGGCGTGCTCTGCACGCGAGCGACCGAGGACGCCGATATGCGAAGCGTCAGAGGGCCTTGGAGGCCATTCGCTCGGGCGAGACGCGCACCACGTCCCAGACCAGGCCGGCCTTCTCCAGGCTGTTGATGATCAGGGCGGAGATGTCGAGCTGCCACCAGCGCAGGCCATGGGTGGCCGAGGTGGGGAAGGCGTGGTGGCTGTTGTGGTAGGCCTCGCCGAGGGTCGGGATCGCGATCAGCGCCAGGTTGCGCGACTGGTCGGTGGTCTCGAACTCACGGTTGCCGAAGGTGTGGCAGAGCGAGTTGATGCTGTAGGTGAAGTGATGGAGGACGAAGACCCGCACCAGGCCGCCCCAGAGCAGGCCGGTGACGCCGGCGAAGAGGCTGCCGCCGATGATCCAGCCGGCGAAGAAGGGGATCAGCAGGCCGAGAATTGCCCAGTAGATGAAGGTGCGGTCGACCCAGCTGATCACCGGGTCCTTGATCAGGTCGGGCGCGAAGCGTTCCTTGTTGCCGCGCTGGGTGTGGATGAAGATCCAGCCCATGTGGGCGTGGAAGAGACCCTTCAGCCCCCCCTTCCAGCCGCCGCCGTGGTCGACGTGGGGGCTGTGCGGATCGCCGTGTTCATCGGAGAAAGCGTGGTGCTTGCGGTGGTCGGCGACCCAGGAGATGACCGGCCCCTCGATCGCAGCCGATCCCAAGATCCCGAACACGCCGCGCAGCCATGGGTAGGTCTTGAAGGAGCGGTGGGTGAGGAGGCGGTGGAAGCCGACGGTGATGCCGAGTCCCGTCAGCAGGTACATCCCGACGAAGAGGAAGACGTCGCTCCAGTGCAGAGCGCTTCCCCAGACCTGCCAGCCGGCAAAGCCGATGGCAATGAAGGGGATCAGCGTCACCAGGCCGGTGATGATCCGGTCCCGGGTCTCGTTCTCGACTGGCTGGATGTCTGATGGAAGTGGGCCTACGGTGGTCATGGCGGGCGATCATACGCGGAGATGCTGAGGGTTTCCTGAAAACTTTCGGTCGGCGAGCCAGCCGATAACGGCCTGATCGCGAGTGTGTAGGGTGCCCCCGTCATGCCGTTCGCCTCCACCGCTCCCCTGCGCCGGGAGATCGAAACCCGACTTCCGGAGCGACCCTTCACGATCGAGTTCTGGGACGGATCGAGCGTCCCCTCCACCTCCGGCAACGGGCCGGTCTTCAGCGTCCGCTCGCCGCGCGCCGCCGCCCACGTGCTGCGGGCGCCCGGACAGCTCGGCCTCGGCCGGGCCTACGTCAGCGGCGAGCTCGAGGTCGACGACATCGATGCGGTGATCCGGGTGCTCGACGGCTGGCAGCCGCCCTCGCTCGACGGTGCCGACAAGCGGGCGCTGCTGCTGGGCGCCGTGCGCGCCGCCGGCCTGACGCTGCCGCCGAAGCGCCCCGACGCCGAGCTGCGACCCAGCGGCCACCGCCACAGCAAAGAGCGCGACGCCCGCGCCGTCCGCCACCACTACGACGTCTCCAACGAGTTCTTCGAGCTCTTCCTCGGGCCGACGATGGTCTACAGCTGCGCGATCTGGCGCGACGGCGAGATGAAGACGCTGGAGGAAGCGCAGGAGGAGAAGCTCGACACGGTCGCCCGCAAGCTCCAGCTCGAGGAGGGCGAGCGGGTGCTCGACGTCGGCTGCGGCTGGGGCGGGTTCCCGCTCTGGGCGGCGACGAAGTACGGCTGCGACGTCGTCGGCATCACCCTCTCGCCGCCGCAGGCCGAACGGGGGCGGCAGCGGGCCGAGGAAGCCGGCGTCGCCGACCGGGTCGACATCCGGGTGATGGACTACCGCGACCTGCCTGCTCTGGGTGAGAGGTTCGACGCGATCGCCAGCATCGGCATGGTCGAGCACGTCGGCTCGGCCAACATCGACCTCTATGCGCAGACGCTGGCGAGCCTGCTCGAGCCGGGGGGGCGCCTGCTCAACCACGGCATCACCCGCCTCCGCCACACCGATCCCGAGGCCGGGGACTTCTCGGAGCGCTACGTCTTCCCTGACGCCGCGCCGCTGCACCTCTCGCGCAACCTGCTGGCGCTGGAACGGGCCGGCTTCGTCGCCCACCACGTCGAGGACTTCGGCCCCGACTACGCGCAGACGCTGCGGCACTGGGCGCAGAACCTCGACGACAACCTCGAGGAGGCGACCCGCCTCGCCGGAGCGGAACGGATCCGCGTCTGGCGCCTCTACCTGCGGATGGCGAGGAACGGCTTCGAAAACGGCTTCCTCAACATCTACCAGGCGCGTTGCGAGAAGACCTGAACTAGACCGGGAAGGCCGCGGTCGCGTCTTCGATCGCCCAATCGGCATCGGCCGCGTCCAGTTCCTCCACCGAGTAGGAACCGGTGGCGACGCCGACGACGCGGATGCCGGCGCCGTGACCGGCCTTGACGTCGCGCGGGGTGTCACCGACGGCGATGGTCGCCGCGGGCTCCAGCGGCTTGCCGGCGACCTCGGCCCCCCGCTCGATCGCCTTCTTCGTCAGCTCGGTGCGATTCCGCGAATCCGACCCGTAGCCGCCGAAAGCGAAGTAGCGGTTGAGGTCGCCGCGGGCGAGCTTGATGTGGGCGGCCGCTTCGATGTTGCCGGTGACGATGCCGAGCAGGACGCCTTCGCCGGCCAGTCGCGGCAGGAGGTCCTCGATGCCCGGCATCACCCGGTAGCCCTCCGATTCGTTTACCGCGTCCTGCAGATGCGAGAGGTACCCGGCGATCGCTTCCGCCCGCTCGGCGGCGCTGCCCTCGCGACCGATCACCTCCCGGAAGACGATCTCGGCGATTTCCGGGTCGGTCATTCCGGCGCGCGTGTGCTCGTCGATGTTGGCCTCGACGCCGTGCAGCTCGAGGAAGGCCCGCTGCCAGGCGACCGCCCCGGCCCCGCCGGTGACCAGGAGGGTGCCATCGATGTCAAAGAGAACCGCCTCGATCAAGGGGCGGAGCCTATCCGCCGCATTCGCCAGCCCCGCCGAAGTTCCGTGGTTCCTTTGTCCTGATATAGACGACAAAGGAACCACAACTTCTGCGTCTGCCGGAGCTCGCCGATAGGAGG
>JBQCIG010000011.1:0-5500 GCA_051953975.1 Solirubrobacterales bacterium
GGTTTTTTCGGAGATTTCGCGCGAGAAGGTGGTGTCTTTGCGCTGCGATTCGGAGGTCGAGGTGGAGAAGCTCGTGTTGAGGCTGGCGCTGAAGCTGACGACCGGGCCGTAGGAGCCGCTGACCTGAAGCCCCGCCTGGAGGCCGAACTGGCTCTGAACCGTCTTCGTCGCCTCGTTCTGCATCTCGTTGCGCTCGGTGCTCTGCAGGTCGCGCTCTTTTTCGGTTTCCTGTTCGGTCTCGGTCGTCGTGACTTCTTCGCGCAAGTCGAGGCGGCGGTGTTCGCGCTCCCTGAACTCACCCCGCAGGACGTTCTCCACGTGGGCGAGGTCGCCGAGCTCGTAGGCCCTGAGTTTCTGCCGCACGATCAACAGGTCGCCGATCCCCGCCTTGAACTGGCACGGCTGTTCGGTGGGAAGGCTGCCCCACTCGAGGATCGGGCCGTCGAGGCCGTAGGTCTTCGTGAACGCTTCCGCGTCCAGCATCCCCCCGCCGAAAGCGATCATCCGCCGTGCGGAGACCGCCGTCGGCAGTTCGGTCGAGAGCTCGGCGATCTGCGCCTCGAGCAGGTTGGCCATGGCGAACGGGTCGGTGGAGCGGGGGTCCACCTGGAGCTCCTCGAGCACCGAGCTCGTCGCCGCCGAGAGCGCGCTCGCCGCAGGGCGAGCCAGGGAGATGCGCGGCTTGGCGCTGACGGTGCCCGCGGCGCCGCTCGGCGCCCGGGCCGCCGGCTTGGGCTCCTCCCCCTCCCCGGCGACGTCCACCTTGAGGGCGATCCGCTCGAGCTTCGCTTCGATCGCCGCCATCCGCTCGCCGCCCGCGGGGAGCTGGACGTCCCGGGTGATCTTGGCGGGCTCTGCGTAGAAGGCGTCGGGACGAGCCAGTACCGAGGTCAGCTCGGCGTGCGCCCGCGACAGCTTTTCGAGTCGGTCTTCGAGCTCCTTGCTGCGTCCGCCCTGGGGCGGCTGCGGCTTCGTTTCCGGCTTCGAGCGCTGCAGCGGGGCGGTGGTGAGTTCCGGGATGACGACCAGCAGCCGGCCGATTAGCTCGCCCAGCGATTCTTCGCCTTCGAACAGCTTCGGGGCGCTCGCCGCCGCGACCGCCAGGTAGAGGAGCTTGATCGTGTGGACGAGCTCGTCGTTCCCCCGCGCGCGGTTGCCGTCGGCGATCGCGTGGGCAAAGAGCGACTCGGCGAGCCTGCCGGCGGCTTCGCCGAACTCCTTGCTTGCCACCAGCTTGGCGGGTTTGCGGTCGTACTGACTCTGAAAGAAGCTCGCCGGATCGAGCTCGCCGAGCTTGCGGGCCGCGTTTTCCTCCGCCCAGTCCGCGATGGGGAAGACTTCGAAGGGGAGCCCGGCGAGGTCTCGCACATAGCCGTCGCCGGCGATGAACTCGTCCCCGAGCGCCATCAGCCGGCGCCGGGTCCGCTGCTCCACCGGCATTTCGAACACTTTCCGCGCGAGCGGAGGGTCTTCGCCACGGACCGAGTAGGGCACCCTCTGCGGCGGTTTTCGGGCCGGCCCCATCTTCGTGGTCGGCTGACGCAGGGCGATGAAACGGAAGACGTACTCTTCGGCCACGGGTCTCTCCCTTTAGAGCGCTGGGCGTGTTGGCTCAGGCGTTTCTCTGAGTACTAAGCACCTTTACCGAAAACATGCCGGTATTCCAGAACATGGCCGAATCTCCAGCCGCCCCCGCCGGTGGAGGTCAGGTCTCGGCGGCTTGGGCGAACGCCTCCAGCATCTCCAGCATCTTTTCCTCGTAGGCGATGCCGGCCAGCAGCGTCTGCTCGGACCCCTCGAACCCCTCGTTCTCGCGCACCAGCTCGAGGTAGCCGCGCAGCTCCCCCAGTTTCGCCTGGTGGAAGGCGATCCGCGGCCCCAGCAGCGGCGCCGGGTCGGCGCCGGCGAAGGCCTTCAGCATCAGTTCGTCGCGCAGCTGCGGCGGCGCCGCGGTCGGCTCGTTCGCCCAGGCAGCCAGCGCCTCTCGTCCCTGCGCGGTGAGGGAATAGACGCGGCGGCGCCGTCCCCCCTCCTCCTGCGCGGCCGAGAGATAGCCGGCGGCGGCGAGCCGGGCCGGCTCCTCGTAGGCGGTCGTGTGCGGGACCGGCCAGAAGTTCTGGATCGAGCTCTCGAGCGCCTGCTTGATCTCGTAGGAGGTCGACGGGCCGAACTCCTTGAGCAGCGCGAGGAGCGCGTAGGAGGTCCCGGTCAGCTTGATCGACTTGCTTTTCATGATTCGTAGCGTATAGTACGGGCCGTATTATCGAAACTTGGTACCGACGGGAGGTCGGAACATGGCCAGCAGCTCCAACAACTCCCAGCACTACGACGCGGTTATCGTCGGCGCCAGCCTCGCAGGCTGCACGGCGGCGTCTCTCCTCGGGCGCGCCGGCGCCCGCGTCGCGCTGATCGAGAAGCAACCGGACCCGAAGGCCTTCAAGCGGATGTGCTCGCACATCATCCAGGCCTCCGCGGTGCCGACGCTGGAGCGGCTCGGCTGGCTGGAGCCAATCTACGAGGCCGGCGGTGTCCGCACCCGGGTCCAGGCCTGGACCCGCTGGGGCTGGGGCAAGCCGCCCGCTCCGGGCAACGTCTGCGTCAACCTGCGGCGCGAGGTCCTCGACCCGCTGCTGAAAGAGATGACGGCCGCGGAGCCCGGGGTCGAGCTGATGCTCGGCCGCGCTGCCACCAAGGTTTTGCGCGAGGACGGCGCGGTACGCGGCGTCGTCGTCCGCAGCCCCGAGGGCGAGGAGACCGAGCTGCGGGCGCCGCTCACGGTCGGCGCCGACGGGCGCGACTCGCAAGTCGCCGAGCTCGCCGGGCTTCCCGACAGGCAGAGCCCACATGGGCGGTTCGCCTACGGCGGCTACTTCGAAGGCCCGGCGACGGCGATCTCACCCGATGCCGCTTTCTGGATGCTCGACCCGCAGTGGGCGGCCGCGTTCCCGACCGATTCGGACCTGACCTTCTACGCGGTGATGGGGACCAAGGACCGCTTGCCCGAATTCAAAGCCGATCCGGAGGAGGCGCTGGTCACGTTCGTCTCCGACCTGCCGGAGGCGCCGCCGATCGCCGAGAGCAGGCTCGTCGGCTCGGTGCTGGGGAAGATCGACATGACCAACCGCAAGCGCGGCCCGGTCGCGCCGGGGCTGGCGATGATCGGCGACGCGGCCCTCGCCGTCGATCCCCTCTTCGGCATCGGCTGCGGCTGGGCGCTGCAGTCGGGGGAATGGCTGGCCGACAGCGTCGCGCCGGCGCTGCGCGGTGAGGTCCCGCTCGAGAAGGGGCTCGACCGCTACAAGCGGCGCCACGCCCGCGGCCTCGGCGGCCACGCCTTCCTGATCAACGACTACGCGACGGGGCGGCGCATGAGCCCGATCGAGCGGCTGATCTTCTCCGCGGCCGCCCGCGACGAGCGTTGCGCGCAGATGTTCGAGACGTTCGGCACCCGCGAAATCGGGCCGCAGCAGTTCATGCCGCGGATGTTGCCGCGGGCGATCGCGGTCAACACCCGCCACGCGCTCGCCCGATGAGCGCGGCGGTCGAGCGCGCCAGCCTCATCGCCGGCCGCACCCGGACCCGCCTCGTGCAGGCGGGTCCGGCGGAGGCGAGCGAGGCGGTCGTCTTTATCCACGGCAACCCGGGCTCGGCCGACGACTGGGAGCGGCTGGCCGGCGCGGCGGGGGCAGCAGGCCTGCGCTCCATCGCCTTCGACCTGCCCGACTTCGGCGAGACCGTCGCCCCGAGCGGTTTCGAGCACGACGTGCTGGGCTACGCCGGCTTCGTCGCCGAGGCGTTAGCGGAGCTGGGCGTGGAGCGCGTCCACCTCGTCCTCCACGACTTCGGCGGCCCGATCGGCCTCGTCTGGGCGATGGGGCACCCCGACGCGCTGGCGAGCGTGACCCTGATCGACACCGGCGTCCTCCCCGGCTACCGCTGGCACCGGCTGGCGCGGATCTGGCGCACGCCGGTGGTCGGCGAGCTGTTCCAGGCGACGGCGACGCGCCGCGCCTTCCGCGCCCTGCTGAACCGCAACGAGCCGCGCGGGCTGCCTCGCGAGTTCGTCGAAAAGATGTACGACCACTACGACAAGCCGACCCGGCGGGCGGTGCTGAAGCTCTACCGCGCCACCGACGAGCCCGGCAGCATGTCGGAGGGCCTGATCGGGCTGTTCAAGGACCGCGACATCCCGGCGCTGGTGATCTGGGGCGAACACGACGCCTACCTCCCCGCCTCCTACGCCCAGCGCCAGCGCGAGGCGTTTCCCTCAGCCGAGGTCCACGTCCTCCCGGTCAGCGGCCACTGGCCCTTCGCCGACGCACCGGACACCGTCGAGCGCATTTTCACTGACTTCCTCACCAATCTCACGCAGAAGTGACACAGAAGTATCATTTCTTTGACCAGCCGGTCCGGTTCGAGTCCGGCGCCCTCCGCAGACATAGGCCGCCGAGAGCGATCGAGTCGGACACGACTACGTGCTACCGTCAATAGCGATTGTCAGTCGTGTGTGGGGTGGTTCCCCGCATCACCAGACTTGACCCGCTCCGGCGGGTCTTGTCGTTTCTGAAGACCTTTTGCCCCGACCATGTCTTCCCCGGCGGATATGGTGGTGGTGCCTTGGCGCTCCGCCTGCGAACTTCGAGCTTCGTTGCGCTGATCCTGATCGGGCTGGGAGCCCTCGTGCTGAGCGCCCACGGCCGTGCCGCTGGAACTAGCGTCAGCGCCGTCAACTCGGCCAGCTGCGGGCCGCTCCAGTACGGCGGCAGCGGCAGCCCCGAAGCGCTGATCGTCTCCGACCTGCCGCTGCAGGGGGATTCGCGCCAGCGCTCGCTGCAGATGAACGACGCGATCCGGCTCGTCCTCGAAGGCACCAACTGGCAGGCGCGCGGCCACCGGGTCGCCTTCCAGGCCTGCGACGACTCCAGCGCCAAGACCGGCCTCTGGACCAAGGCGCGCTGCCAGGCGAACGCCCAGGCCTACGCGGCCGATCCCAGTGTCCTCGGCGTCGTCGGCACCTACAACTCCGGCTGCGCCGAGGTGATGATCCCGATCCTCGGCCGGGCGCCCGGGGGCGGCGTGGCGATGGTCTCCCCCGGCAATACCCTGATCTGCCTCACCCAGCCCAGCCCGAGCTGCAGCAAGGGAGAGCCCAAGAGCCTCTACCCGAAGCGGCACAACTACGCCCGCGTCGTCCCCAACGACGCCTACCAGGGCGCCGGCCTGGCGAGCTTCGCCAAGCGGCAGGGAGTGAGGGACGCCTATGTCCTCTACGCGGGCAAGGACCCGACCAGCCTCGGGCAGGCGAAGACCTTCCGCGGCGCCGCCCGCAAGCTCGGCGTCCACGTCGCCGGCTTCAAAGCCTGGAACCCGAAGGCTTCCAGCTATCGCGGCCTGATGAAAACGGTTGCCAAGAAGGCTCCAGATGCCGTCCTCCTGGCGGGCCTCACCGAGGAGAACGGCGGCCGCCTGATCAAGGACAAGGTCGCGGTGCTCGGCGCCA
>JBQCIG010000012.1:0-5583 GCA_051953975.1 Solirubrobacterales bacterium
CCTGCCCGCCGCCGCTCGCCTGACACCGAGCCGCTCCGCTCGCAACAATGGAGCTATGAGCGAGCTGAACGGGGACAGGGCCGCCTGGCTGCGCTGCTACCGCTGCTGGTCCCAGAACCTCGAGATCCGGATCCACTACGACGCGATCCGCCGCGTCGATCCGGAGTCGGGCGCGCTCGCCGACGGCGTCGACGAGGTGCAGGAATCGGTCGTCCAGTGCCTCGACTGCATGCACGACCAGCCCCACCTCAGCTTCGAAGGCGACCACGTGGTGCCGATCGAAGACCGCTGGGAACGGATGGTCGCCGGCACCCCCTGGGTCGCCTCCTGCACCGTCACCGTCGACCAGGACCGGGTCGAGAGCTGCTCGGGCCCGGAGGCGATCGAGTTCCTCACCTACGGCGCCTTCGGCGACGCCGGCGTGCGCGAGTTCTTCACCCACGTCCGCTTCCACAAGCACGACGAGGAGCAGATCGTCATCCACCTGCTGGTCGAGCTCTACGCCCGCTCCGCCCAGGAGGCGACCGAGGTCCTCGAAGACGCCGCCCACGGCCAGCTCGAGATCACCTCGCTCGCCGAGGAGTCACGCCCCCCGGCGCACGCCTCAGGCGAGGCCCACTGACGACTCCGAGGTTGACCCCGCTATAGCGGGGTCAACTCCGTAACCGTCGTTTCAGTCGACGTTGTCGGCGGCGGCTTCGGGGCTCTCGCCCGGGTTTTTCTTGGGGACGAGGACGAGGCGCTTGAACTCGGCGACGAGGACGCTGTCCTGGTTGAGGACCCGGGTGTGGACCTTGACGACGCCGCGGTCGGGCTTCGATTTCGACGGCTTGACGTCGAGGACCTCGGTCTCACAGAAGAGGGTGTCGCCGTGGAAGACCGGGTTCGGGTGGCTCAGTTCTTCCGTCGCCAGGTTGGCGATCGCCTTGCCCGAGACGTCCGAGACCGACATCCCCAACGCCAGCGAGTAGACCAGCGGCCCGACGACGACGTTGCGGCCCTGCTGCGAGCCCTTGGCGTAGACGTCGTTGATGTGCAGGGGGTGGTGGTTCATCGTGATCAGGCAGAAGAGATGGTCGTCGGCCTCGGTCACGGTCTTCGCCGGCCAGTGTTTGTAGACGGCGCCGACCTCGAACTCCTCGAGGTAGCGGCCGTAACTGTGCGCGCCGGTCGCCTCGCGCTCGGCTTGGTCGGTGGTCAGCTCGTACTTCTCGGTCATGCTCGTTTTCGTCTCCTTGGAAGTTTAGGAGCGGGGATGCTATCTGCCGCCCCGAGGATGGGTCCAGCCGCGGGGCAGGGAGGCGAGTCAGATCTTGAAGCGGCGCTTGGCGGGGGTCGGATCGACGCCGGCCGAGTTGATCGCCCGCGCTTCGAGCGTGTATCGCCCCGGCGCCAGGTGCTTGAAGGTCTTGGTCTTACCGCACGAGGCGAAGCGGGGTCTTGGCCGGTGACGCTTGTCCGCTGGCCCGATCAGCCTGCACTGGAACCGCTGCGCTTCTTCGGTGCCGCGGAGGCGGAACGTCGCCTTCCCCTGTCTCTTGTCGATCTTCGCGCCAGCGATCCTGGTGTCCGGCAGAGGCAGGAATGACACGCTCACCCCCCGGTTGGACTCGAGGTCGTCGACCTCGCAAACCCGGCCGGCGGCGCTCGTGCAGCCGCTCCAGGTGACGGCGTTGCGGCCGGGGAGTGCTTCGAGCACGACGTTGTTCGTCTCGGGAAAGCGGGCGCTGCAGGTGATTCCGCAGTCGATCCCGATCGGGCGGGAGACGACCGTGCCTTCGCCCGCCCCGGCCTTGGTGACCGTGAGCTCATGGGTGATCGGCACAAAGGAGGCGGTGACCGTCACGTCCGAGTACATCGTCAGCTGGCAAGTCGCCGTGCCAGAGCATTCCCCGCCCGCCCAGCCGGCGAATTCGTAGTGCGCGGCCGGCGTCGCCGTCAGCGTCACCTGCGCCCCGTTTTCGTAGGTGCGCGAGCAGACGGAGCCGCATTCGATCCCGCCTACGTCCGACTGCACCGAGCCGCCGGAAGCCGTTTCCCTGACCACCGTCAGCGTGTGATGGGTGGGTCCGAAGGCCAACACGCGTCCATCCCGAGCGCCAACATAGATGCGGCCCCCGCTCGCGAGCGGGCGCGCGAACTTGGTCGAGACGCCGATTTCCCCGCTCCAGAGCGGCTGCGGTTCGGAGTCACCGGGGACAGCGGCATAGGCGTCGAGGGTCGAGCCTTTGCATTCGAAAGCCTGCGGACAGTGGCTGATCCAGACGATCCCCGAGCCGGGGGTGGCTCCGTTCGAGGTGACGATCGGCGAGCCCGAACCGAATTCAAGGCCGGTCGCGCGCGCCACCGGCGTCAGTTCCGGCGCCCCCAGGCCGTTGACGCCGTATTTCAGGAATTCCAGCGCCCCGTTGCCCGGTTCCTCGCCCGAGGCCGGGATGTAGACATAGCCGCCGTCGCCGGGCCAGGTCGCGAGCGAGCCCCAGACCCCGTTTTCGATCGGCGTCTCCCCGAGGTCGGCGTTTTTCCCTTCCGGGCCCTGCCCCATCCCGCCGAGTTCGTCGCGGTTGAGCAGGTAGACCAGGGCCCCTTTGCCCACCTGCACCGCGAGGTCTGGAGTCGCTTCGGTCCCGAACCACGGCGAGGGGAGCGGCAGCGGCGCGCTCGACCCCAGGTCGAGGTCTTCCGCGTCGAGTTCGACGTTGTTATAGGGAGAGAAGAATTCGGTTGGCTTGAGGGCGCCGTCGGGTTCGATCTGCGCCCGGACCACCGAATCACCGAGGTGGCCCTCATGCGGCTGATTCCCGGGCCCTTTGGAGGGAGACCAGGAGTTGCCGGTGGCGAAGAGGAGCTGGCCTTCCCCGTCGGAGACGATGCCGCCGCCACCCATCCAGATCGCGGCGCCGTTGTGCCCTTCTTCGGTCGTCGCCCACATCGTCCTGATCTGCCCGGCGGTGGAGACGCCGACGATCCAGCCGTGGAAGGGGGAGATGTCGCAGTGGCCGCCGAAGCCCGCGTACACCACCCCGTTCATCAGCAGCAGCGCCGGCCGCTGCAGCTGATGGGTCGGTTCGAAGACGACCGGCAGGTTTTCGGCTTCGCCTTCGATCGTCACCGGGAAGCCTGGCCGTTCTCCGCCGCTGGCGAGGTCGACCGCGTGCATCTTCCAGACGGCCGGCCCCGATTGTTCTTCGCCTTCGTAGCTCTTGGCGAGGAAGTAGGCGGTGTTGGTGTTCGGATCGACCACCGGCGTGCCGGTAACGCCGACGTGCGGGGCCAGGTCGCCGCATCCGAGGTCCGCCGAGTTCCACGGCGTGCCGACCTTGCGTTCCCACTTGACTTCGCCGCTGCGGGAATCGATCCCGTAGACCCAGTCGTCCTCGGTGGCGACCAGGAGGGTGTGACCGGATACCAGCGGCTGGGCGTAGACCTGTCCCTGCACCGGAACTGCGAAGTTCTGCGCGAAAGCCCCTTCTGCTTCGAGCAGCTGCGGCGTCAACTGCGGCTCGTCGGGGTACCAGCTGGTGCGCTGCGATCCGGCCTGCGCCGTCACCGGTTCGGTCGCGGAGGCCTGTGCGGCGCACATCAGCGCCACCGCGGCGAAGACGAGCGGGAGGAGGGGCGTTGCGCGTCTCATCGCCATCTGGCGATTGAGACTAGTCGCACCTCCGGCGCATCGCAAAACCCTGTGGGACCGGCATCTAGACTGCGCACGATGCAGATCGGGATCATCGGCCTCGGCTACGTGGGCCTGCCGCTCGCCGTCGCCTTCGCCGAAGCGGGCTGCGAGGTGACCGGGCTCGACGTCGATGCCGCCAAGGTCGAGGCGGTGAACCGCGGCGAGAGCTACATCGAGGACGTGCCGAGCTTGGCCCTGGCCCCGCTCGGGGAGCGGCTGCGGGCAACCACGGACTACGCCGACCTCGCCGCCTGCGAGGCGGTGGTCCTCTGCGTCCCCACCCCGCTCAGCGACTCGCGCGAGCCCGACCTCGGGCCGCTCGAGGCCTCGGCGAGGGCGCTGGCGCAGGTGCTGCGCTCGGGGCAGCTGGTGGTGCTGGAGTCGACCACCTACCCGGGCACCACCCGCGACCGGCTGCTGCCGATCCTCGAGACCTCCGGCCTCACCGCCGGCAGCGACTTCCACCTCGCCTTCTCGCCGGAGCGGATCGACCCCGGCCGCACCGACTTCACCGTCCGCACCACGCCGAAGCTGGTCGGCGGCGTCACCGAGGCCTCGACCGAGCGCGCCCGGGCGCTCTACGTCGAGATCTGCGACACCGTCGTCGTCCTCTCCAGCCCCGAGGCGGCGGAGCTCTCGAAGCTGCTGGAGAACATCTTCCGCTCGGTCAACAGCGCGCTCGTCAACGAGCTCTCCCAGCTCTGCGACCGGCTCGGGATCGACGTCTGGGAGGTAATCGAGGCCGCCGCGACCAAGCCGTTCGGCTTCATGCGCTTCGACCCGGGGCCGGGGATGGGCGGCCACTGCCTCCCCGTCGACCCCTTCTACCTCGCCTTCCGCGCCCGCCAGCTCGACTTCTACCCCGAGTTCATCGAGCTGGCGGGGAAGGTCAACCAGGCCCAGCCGAGCTTCTGCGTGGAACGGATCGAGCGGGCGCTGAACGGGGCGCGCAAGCCGGTCAACGGCTCCCGAGTCCTCGTCCTCGGCGTCAGCTACAAGGGCGGTGTCGGCGACACCCGCGAATCGCCGGCACTGAAGATCATCGGCCGCCTCCAGGACCTCGGCGCCGAGGTCTCCTACCACGACGCCTACGTGCCGGCGCTGCCCGGCCACGGCCTCAGCTCGGTGGATCTAGACGCAGGCTTGCGCGACTGCGACCTCGCCGCGATCGTCACCGCCCACCCCGACCTCGACTACGAGGCGGTGGTGGCTGCAGCCCCCTTGGTGATCGACTTCCGCGGCGTCACCCGCGGGATCGAGGCGGAGAACCTCGTCCGGCTCTAGTGCACTTTGCGCAGCCGCGCGCGTTCCTCTTGCTTTTCCACGACCTGGGCGATCAGCTTGATCACGTTGGAGTCGCCGGTCGCCTTGATGTGGCCGGTCTCGACCGCGCGGCGGTAGCTCTTCAGCGTCCCCTTCTCGGCCAACTCGTTGAACTGGGGACGGTCGATTTCGACCAGGATCCGCTCGTCCTGGGCTAGTTCTTTGGAGATCTTCGGCCCGGGCAGCTCGACCCGGTAGAGCTGGATGTCGTGTTTGGCCCGCAGCTCGAGGCCGAAGACCAATTTCAGTTTCTGCAGGGCGGGGACTTCGGCCTGGAACCGCTCGACCGCGGTGCGGATCAGGTCCGAAGTCGAGGCCATGTCAGATGCTCCGCTCGTTCAAATCTTGTGTCTCTGCAGGAGCTTTTTGCCGATCACCATGCGCTGGATCTCGGAGGTCCCCTCGCCGATCAGCAGCAGCGGCGCGTCGCGGTAATAGCGCTCGGGCCGGAACTCCGGCGAGTACCCGTAGCCGCCGTGGATGCGCATCGCGTCGAGCGCGTTCTCCTGCGCGGCCTCGACCTTGGTGGCCATGTCGGCGAGCTTGAACTGGATCGCCTGGTGCTCGGCGATCGGCTTGCCGAA
>JBQCIG010000013.1:0-3827 GCA_051953975.1 Solirubrobacterales bacterium
GCTTCGGCGACCGCCGCAAGCGGATGCTCGAGGACATCGCGATCCTCACCGGCGGCGAGGTAATCACCGAGGAGATGGGCCTGAAACTGGAGAACACCCAGCTCGCCCAGCTCGGCAAGGCGCGTCGCGTCGTCGTCGCCAAAGACAACACGACGATCATCGACGGGGCCGGCGACCAGGGCGACATCAAAGGCCGGATCAACCAGATCAAGACGGAGATCGACAACACCGACTCCGACTTCGATCGCGAGAAGCTCCAGGAGCGCCTCGCCAAGCTCGCCGGGGGCGTCGCCGTCGTCAAGGTTGGCGCCGCCACCGAGACCGAGATGAAGGAGAAAAAGCACCGCGTCGAGGACGCGCTGCAGGCGACCCGCGCCGCGCTCGAGGAGGGCGTCGTGCCGGGTGGCGGCGTGGCCCTGCTGAACGCGCAGGCCGGTCTCGACCCGGAGAAGCTCGACGACCCGGACGAGATCACCGGCGCCCGGATCATCCACCGCTCGCTGGAGGAGCCGGTGCGGCAGATCGCCGAGAACTCCGGCCTCGAGGGCTCGGTCGTCGTCAACAAGGTGCGGGAGCTGAAGGACGGCGAAGGCCTGAACGCGGCGACCGGCGAGTACGGCGACCTGATCAAGGCCGGCGTCATCGACCCGACCAAGGTCACCCGCTCCGCCCTGGAGAACGCGGCCTCGATCGCGAAGAACATCCTCGTGACCGAGGCGATCATCGCCGAACCGCCGGAGGAAAACGGCGCCGGCGGCGGCATGGGCGGCGGCATGCCCGACATGGGCGGGATGATGTAGCGAACCGCCCGACCCAGCGCCATACTGGCGTCAACAGGCGAGTGTTTTTCGAGAGCCCGGCTAACGCCGGGCTCTCTGCATATCGGGACCAGCCGGCTCTGTCACGAAGGTGCGCGTAACTCGCGACGCTTCCGCCGCAAAGCGCGCACCACCCGCGCGCCGAGACCCGTCACGCTCGCCGCGTGCCCACCGATCTCTCCATCCCTCCCCCCGCCGACGGGACGAAAAGCGGTTATATGGACCGGTTTACGTCCCGTCGGCAGGTGGAGAGACCGAAGTTCGATCGAGCGTTGGCCGATCTGGCTGCTCGGCAGTATGGATTGGTCGCGCTGTGGCAGTTGCCGACGCTTGAAGCGGATGTGGCGAGGCAGCGGGCGGATGCAGGAAAGCTCCACCGGATTCATCAAGGCGTCTATGCGGTGGGGCATCCGCTCCTCAGCAGGAAGGGGCACCTGATGGCGGCGGTGCTTGCGTGTGGTCCCGGCGCCGTGCTCTCCCACCGATCCGCTGCCTATCTCCATGAGATCCTCGACGACTCCCGCAATCGGGTTGATGTAGTCGCGCCGAACCGCCGCGGCCGAGCGCCTGACGGGATTCGGGCGCACCGGGATGGCACGCTCACCCCAGCCGATCGGACTGAGATCGACGGCATCCCCTGCACGAGCCTTGCCCGCACGCTGCTCGACATCGCTGCGACCGAGTCCCCCAGGGCCCTTCGGTACGCCGTCACCCAGGCCGAAGTCGAAGAAGTGTTCGATCTGACTGAAGTCGTAGAGCTGCTGAAGCGGAGCAAGGGGCGGCGCGGTGTCGCTCGGCTCCGGTTGGCTATTGAGCATCACGATCCTCAGGAACAAGAGGCCCGCCTCGAGCTCGAGAAGAAGCTTCTGCGCCTGATCAAGAGGGCTGGCCTGCGGCCGGAGGTCAACGGGCACCTACTGGTGGATGGCATCTCGTTGATGCCGGACTTCATCTGGCGCGACGCCCGCCTGATCGTCGAAGCCGATAGCCGCCGCGTCCATGGCACCGTCACTGCGTTCGAGAACGACCGCCTTCGAGATCAGCGCCTGGCCGCCGCCGGCTGGACGGTCATCCGCGTCACCTGGCATCAGGTCACCAACGAACCAGAGCGTCTAATTCAAATGCTGCGGAAGCTCCTCTCTGACAGATCCACTGACGGGACGAAAACCGGTCCATATAACCGGTTTTCGTCCCGTCGGCAGGGAGCGGCCTAGGGTTCTGGCGCCTACTTCTTCTTTTCCTTCGGCGGCAGCGGGGGGAGGAGGCCGGCGTTGTATTCGGCGGTCGAGAGGAAGTTGGGGCGGCGGATCTTCTTGCGCAGCGTGTTGGCGGTGCGGGGGTAGAGGCTGAGGTCGTAGGGGTTGCCGGTACCGAAGCCGTTGTAGTAGACGAGCATCCGCACGCGCGGGTGCTTGACCGTCCAGGCGACGACCTGCTTGACGAAGCGCGGTTCGTCTTCGCCGTAGTTGGCCCACTCGGTGATCCCCACCGGTTTGCCGCGCCACTGCTTGCCGCGGTAGAAGCGGTTGAGGTCCTTCCAGACGGGATACTGCGAGTAAAAATCGGTGCCGACCCAGTCGACCCAGCGCCGGCCGGGCCAGTAGTTGCCCGGGAAGTTCCCCTTCACCCGCGGGGAGCCGCCCGGGAGCGCGCTCCAGATGATGCTCACTGGCGCCGCCGGCAGTTCGCTGGGCGGCAGCCCTTTGGTACGCCGCACCGGCGGCTGGCCGATCGACGCCAGCGTCGCGTCGATTCCTTCTAGGCTCTGGCCGCCGCGGACGATCGTGACGATGCGGCGGAAGGCCTGCTTGTACCAGCCGGGCGTGTGTTCGCCGCCTTTCTGCGAGCCGTCGCATTCGACCGCCGACCAAGCGTTGAGGCAGCGGTTCGGCTCGCCCAGCGGGCGGATGTAGGCGGGCAGGCCGTGGGTGGCGAAGAAGTCGTTCAGCTGCAGCAGGTAATCGTCTCCGTAGCCGAGCGCGATCTGCTCAGGCGTGATCAGCTCCGCCAGCGTCTGGTCGTCGGCGGTGGAGACGTGGAGGATCGGCCGCGTCCCGGTTTCGCGCCAGCGTTCGTAGGCCTCATTGAGGCTGTTGCCCCAAGGGTGGAAGGTCTCCAGCAGCGCCGGGTGTTTGCCGGTCAATGCCGTGAACTGTTCGAATTCGGCCGCGGTGCCGCGGTCGCTGACCCCGAGGAAGACGTCCGGCTTCGGCGGCACCAGCGAGACGGCTGGCGCCTGGGCCGGAGCCCACAGAGCTGCGGCCAGCGCAGCCGCGATCGCCAGCGTCGGCAGCCGCCGCGACGTCAGCATCCGCTAGGCGTCTCCCAGCACATCGACCATCCTTCGCGGGTCGACTCCGAGCTCCTGCGCGTCCGCCGGGCCGCGCTCGCTGACCATGCCTACCTCCATCAGCTCCGCCTCCTCCCAGGTCGCGAAGACGGCCTCGCCGAAGAGGAAGCGCAACGCGATCAGCCCCGAGCGGATCAGCGGCAGCGGCACGTGCACCAGCGGCCGCGGTCGCCCGGCGATGCGGCTGACCAGGTCCGACATCTGGTCGTAGGTGAGCGTCTCCGGCCCGGCGAGCTCGTAGCGCCTGGTCTCCTCTTCCTTCTTGCGCTCGCGCTCCAGCGCCGCGACCACGCAGCGGGCCACGTCCGCTGCCCAGATCGGCTGGAACTGCGCCTGCCCTCCGCCCGAGACCGGCAGCACCGGCAGGAAGGAGAAGCGGCGCAGCAGGGTGATCCAGGGATCGCTGTGGTCGTAGACGATCGAGGGGGCGAAGACGGTCGTCCGCAGCGGCGAGGAGAGGAGCGCCTCCTCGGCCAGCCACTTGGCGCGGAAGAACCGCGTCCGCTGCGCTACCTGCGCGTCCAGCGCGCTGAAGAAGTGGAAGCTCTCGACGCCGCGGCGCTCGGCCGCCCGCAACCGCCGCACCGTCGCCAGCCCGTTCAGCTCCTCGATCCGCTTCGGCGGCTGGTCGCGGATCGAGGCCGCCAGGTGGATCACCC
>JBQCIG010000014.1:0-3962 GCA_051953975.1 Solirubrobacterales bacterium
AAGCACAACCCGGCGCCCGGCTTCGGCCTGCTGAGCTTCTCGGCGCTGGGGATCGTCGCCGTCAAGGCGGCCTGGGAGAACGGGGTCAAAGCGGGGGGCATCAGCGTCGCCGACCCGGGTGAGCAGCGCTCGCACGGCTCCGGCTCCTATTCCGCTTTCCTGCGGGACCCTGACGGGTACGAGATCGAGATCACCATCGGCTCCGACTAGCGGGCCGACGCCGCCGAGTCCATAGGATCGGCTTCCCAAACGAAAATCAGGAGGAAATGAGTTCATGGCTGTGAAGGTCGGCATCAACGGTTTCGGCCGCATCGGGCGCAACGTCTTCCGCGCCGCCAAGGCAGCGAACGCCGAGATCGAGTTCGTCGCCGTCAACGACCTCGTCGACACGGCGACGATGGCCCACCTGCTCAAGTACGACTCGATCCTCGGCCGCTATCCCGGCGAGGTGACCGTCTCCGGAGAGGCGATCGTGGTCGACGGCGACGAGGTGAAGATGCTCTCCGAGCGCGATCCCGCCGCGCTGCCCTGGGGCGACCTCGGCGTCGACGTGGTGATCGAGTCGACCGGCTTCTTCACCGCCCGCGACGACGCCGCCAAGCACCTCGACGCCGGCGCCAAGAAGGTGATCATCTCCGCCCCGGCCAAGGAGCCGGACGTCACCGTCGCCCTCGGCGTCAACTTCGACCGCGACTACGACCCCGAGAGCCACCACGTCATCTCCAATGCCTCCTGCACGACCAACTGCCTGGCACCGCTGGCGAAAGTCCTGCACGAGGCGTTCGGGATCGAACAGGGCCTGATGACGACGATCCACGCCTACACCGCCGACCAGCGCCTGCAGGACATGCCTCACAAGGACCTGCGCCGGGCGCGCGCCGCGGCGCTCAACCTGATCCCGACCACGACCGGCGCCGCCAAGGCGGTGGGCCTGGTGCTGCCGGAGCTGAACGGCAAGCTGAACGGGTTCGCGATGCGGGCACCGGTGCCGACCGGCTCGGTCGTCGACCTCACCTTCGACGCGGCGAAAGCGGTCAACCCGGAGGAGGTCAACGCCGCCGTCAAGGAGGCGGCCGAGGGGCCGCTGAAGGGGATCCTCTCCTACACCGAGGACCCGATCGTCTCCACCGACATCGTCGGCGACCCGCACTCCTCGATCTTCGACGCCGCCCAGACGATGGTGATCGGCGAGGGCAAGCTGGTCAAAGCCGTGAGCTGGTACGACAACGAGTGGGGCTACTCCAATCGCTGCGTCGAGCTCGCCGGCAAGGTCCTGCCGTAGGCGCCCGCGCCGAGCGCTCGATGGCCTTCGACAAGGCAAGCGTCCGCGACGCCGACGTCAAGGGGCGTCGCGTCCTCGTCAGGGTGGACTTCAACGTTCCCCTGGCGGACCACGCCCCCGGACGCGAAGCGGAGGAGGTAGGTCGTGATGTCGCCGACGACACCCGCATCCGCGCGGCGCTGCCGACGATCGAACTGCTGCGCGAACGCGGCGCGGCGCTGATCCTGATGTCGCACCTGGGCCGGCCGCAGGGCGAACGCGACCCGGCGCTCTCGATGGCGCCGGTGGCGAAGCGGCTGGGGGAGCTGATCGGGACCGAGGTGAAGCTGGCGCCCGGCGTGATCGAGGGCGACGTCGACCTCACCTGCGGCGCCCTCGGCCCCGGCGACGTGCTGCTGCTGGAGAACGTCCGCTTCGAGCCGGGGGAGACCAAGAACGACCCGAAGCTGGCCGAATCGCTGGCCCAGCTCGGCGACGTCTACGTCAACGACGCCTTCGGCGCCGCCCATCGCGCTCACGCCAGCACCACCGGCGTCGCCGGTCACCTGCCCGCCTACGCGGGCCTGCTGCTGGAGCGCGAGGTCACCGAGCTGACCAAGGTCGTCGAGTCGCCCAAGCGGCCGCTGGTCGTGGTGCTGGGCGGGGCCAAGGTCTCCGACAAGGTCGGCGTGATCGACCGCTTCCTCGAAGTCGCCGACCGGATCCTGATCGGCGGTGCGATGTGCTTCGGCTTCTTCGAGGCCCAGGGCATCGCGACCGGGAACTCGCTCGTCGAGGGCGTCGAGCTGGCAGGCGAGGCCTTGGAGCGGGCGGAGCAGTCCGACTGCGAGCTCTCGCTGCCGGTCGACCTCGTCCTCGGCCGCGAGTTCTCCGCCGAGACCGAGCGCAAAGAGATCGACGGGGTGGAGGTGCCCGACGGCTGGATGGGGCTCGACGTCGGCCCGCGCACCGCGAACGGCTACGCGCAGGCGATCGCCGAGGCGGGCACCGTTCTCTGGAACGGGCCGATGGGCGCCTTCGAGCTCGAACCCTTTGCCGCCGGCACCCGCGCCGTTGCCGAAGCCGTCGCCGCGGCGCCGGGGACGACGGTGGTCGGTGGTGGCGACTCGGTCGCGGCGCTGAACGAGTTCGGCCTCGAGGACCGGGTCGACTGGGTCTCGACCGGCGGTGGCGCCTCGCTGGAGCTGCTGGAGGGAAAGAAGCTGCCGGGCGTGGAGGCCCTGCTCGACGCCGAAGAGGGAGGGACCGATGCCTAGCCGCACCCCGTACATCGCCGCCAACTGGAAGATGCACAAGACGCTCGCCGAGGCGGCCGAGTTCGTCGACGCGCTGCTGCCGCGGATCGCCGCCACCCAGAGCGACGTCGTCATCTGCTCGCCCTTCACGGCGCTGAGCGCAGTGGTCGAGCGCCGCTACGGCACCGCCGTCAAGGTCGCCGCCCAGAACATGCACGAGGAGGCCTCGGGCGCCTTCACCGGGGAGGTCTCGGCGCCGATGCTGGTCGAGCTCGACGTCGAGGCGGTCGTCCTCGGCCACTCCGAGCGCCGCCAGTACTTCAACGAGACCGACGAGGCGCTCGCCCGCAAGGTGCCGGCCGCGCTCGCCGCCGGCCTCGAGCCGATCCTCTGCATCGGCGAGAGCGAGGACGCCCGCGACGCGGGGGAGACCGAGACCGTGCTGGAGCGCCAGCTGCAGACGGACCTCGGAGGGATCGAGGCTGGTCAGATCGCGGAAGTGGTGATCGCCTACGAGCCGATCTGGGCGATCGGCACCGGGCGCACCGCCACCCCCGAGCAGGCCCAGGAGGCGTGCGCCTTCATCCGCGACGTGCTGCGCGCCCGCGGCGCCGCCGCCGAGGCGGTCCGCATCCTCTACGGCGGCTCGGTCAAGCCGGGCAACGCCGCCGAGCTGCTGGCGCTGCCGGACGTCGACGGCGCCCTAGTCGGCGGCGCCAGCCTCGACGCGGAGGACTTCGCCGCGATCGTCGACGCCGCGGGGTAGGCGGATGAGCCGGCTCGTCCCCTCCCTTGCCCTGATCATCCTCGACGGCTGGGGGCTGGCCGAGCCGGGACCGGGCAACGCGATCTCGCTCGCCGAGACGCCGGTCTTCGACCGCCTCTGGGGCGAGTTCCCCCACACCCAGCTCTCCGCCCAGGGGCGCGACGTCGGCCTGCCGGAGGGGCAGATGGGCAACTCCGAGGTCGGTCACCTCAACCTCGGCGCCGGCGCGATCGTCAAGCAGGACCTGGCCCGGATCGACGACGCCGTCGCCGACGGCAGCTTCTTCGACAACGAGGTGCTGGTCGCCGCCTGCGAGCGCGCCCGCAACAGCCCGCGCGGCCGCCTGCACCTGCTCGGCCTCGTCTCCGACGGCGGCGTGCACTCCGGCTGGGAGCACATCGAGGCGACGATCGAGCTCGCTGCCCAGGAGGGGGTGCCCGACGTCGTCTTCCACGCCTTCACCGACGGTCGCGACACGCTCCCGCACGGCGGCAAGGGCTATCTCGAAGAGCTGGAGCGCTGGCTGCGCGCGGCCGGCCGCGTCGGCACCGTCAGCGGCCGCTACTACGCGATGGACCGCGACACCCGCTGGGAGCGGACCAAGCTCGCCTACGACGCGATCGTCCACGCCCAGGGCCTGCACGCGCCCAGCTCCGCGGCGGCGATCGCGGAGTCCTAC
>JBQCIG010000015.1:0-12023 GCA_051953975.1 Solirubrobacterales bacterium
GACCGGGTCGCCGACACTCTCGCCCCCTACGTGACCGCCGCCCCGACCGAGGAGCAGTCCTACTTCTTGGCGACCCAGCAGGTCGACGAGGTCCGCCACTCGGTCTTCTTCCACCGCTTCTTCAAGGAGGTGATCGGCGTCGGCGGCGACTCGGTCCAGCAGACCCTCTCCTCCACCCTGCCGCAGCTGAACTGGGGCTATCGCGGCGTCTTCGACCGCCTCGACCTGATGGCCGAGGAACTGCGCAAGGACCGCTCGCTGCCGAAGTACGCGCAGGCGATCACCCTCTATCACCTGATCGTCGAGGGTAGCCTCGCCCAGCCCGGCCAGCACTTCATCGAGGACTTCTTCGCCTCGAAAGAGACGATGCCGGGATTCAGCGAGGGTATGGCCAACGTCTCCCGCGACGAGCAGCGCCATATCGGCTTCGGCGTCAAGGTCCTCTCTGAGCTGCTCGGCGAAGGCGCTCCCGGCTGGGAGGAGAACCGCGCCGCCGTGATCGAGCTGCTGCGCGAAACGCTTCCCTACGGACCCGCCGTCTTCTCGCCGCCCAACCTGGACCGCGAATACACCGAGTGCTACGGCTTCTCGCTCGAGGAAATCTTCGCCTTCGGGCTGAAACTGATCCGCCAGCGCTGGCGCACGATCGGCTTCCCGACCGAGGAGATGCCGCCCGGCGTCTTCCCCTTCCCGCCCGAGGACTCCGAGGAGGAAGTCGCCAAGCGCCAGGTCGAGATGATGATGGCCGGGGTGATCGGCTCCCCCGACGGCCCGCCGCCCAAATCCGACCCCGAGACCCAGCGCCTCTACTTCGACCTGATCGCCCGCGTCGCCGACCCGGCCGCCGCCAACGGCTCGCCCTTCGTCCTGCAGTGGCGCTTCACCGATGCCGAACCGTGGCACCTGGTGCTCGACAACGGCTCGACCCGGGCCGAACCGGGCGAAGCCCCCAATCCCAACGTCACGATCGAGACCAGCTGGGCCGACTGGATCCTCAACGGCAAACCCGACACCAACCGGCTGAAGCTGGTGCTGCAGCGCCGCATCCGCCCTCGCGGCAAGCTGCGCGACCTCGCCCGGGTGCGCAGGGTCTTCAACGGTTAAACGCGCGCTGCGCGCAGCATCGTTTCCAGACTTTTGGTCCCTATAGGGACAAAAAGTCTGGAAACGAGGTCTAGGAGATCGGCGGCCGGCGGTCCGCCCAGGGCCGCTCGGCCTCGAGCTGGGCGGCGAGGGAGAGCAGGGTCGCCTCGTCGCCGGGGCGACCGATCACCTGAATCGAGAGCGGCATTCCGTCGGCGGCGAAGCCGGCGGGAACCGCCATCGCCGGGTTGCCGAGGTGGTTCCAGGGGACGCAGTAGGGATAGAAGCGGCTCATCCCCAGCACGGTCTGCAGCGCGCCCTTGCCCTCCCAGCGCCGGACCGGCAGCGCCGTCCCTCCCATCACGGGCATCACCAGGACGTCGACCGAGTCGAAGATCGCGTTGACCCGCGCCTGCTCGGCCGGACGCCGCTCCATCACCTTCCGGTAGAGCGGCTCGGGCATGATCTTGCCGAGACGACCGAAGCCACGGGTGCGCCGTTCGAGGCGCTCTGGGTGGGGCACTTCCTCGACGGTCTCGGCCACGCCTTTGAGGAAGCGGGTCGAGATCGTGTCCCCGATCATCCCCCAGTCGGGATCGCGCGGGGCGACCTCGTGGCCGAGGGAAGAGAGCAGCTCGGCGGCATCGCTGACCGCCTGCTTCGCCTCCGCGGAGACGGTCGGCGGCGCCAGCGCCCGCGGAGCCAGGGTCGAGTAGGCGACCCGGAGCTTCCCTGGCGGGCTCTTCGCCGCCTCGACGAAGGGGCGGTCGGGCGGTGGCGGCGCTTCCGCCTCGGTCGATCCGCCGGAGATGACGTCGAGCCAGAGGGCGGTGTCGAGGACCGAGCGGCTGAGGCAGCCGAGCACCGCCATCCCCCTCCAGCCTTCCGTCAGCGGCGCCAGCGAGACCCGCCCGCGCGACGGCTTCAGCCCGACGAGCCCGCAGGAGGCAGCCGGGATCCGGATCGAGCCGGCCCCGTCCCCGGCCGAGGCGATCGGCACCAGCCCCGCCGCCACGGCCGCGCCGGAGCCACCGCTCGAACCGCCCGGCGTGCGCTGCGGGTTCCAGGGGTTCCTGGTGACGCCGTAGGTCGCCGACTCGGTGAAGCCGCAGATCGCCATCTCCGGCAGCAGCGTCAGCCCGACGATGATCGCCCCCGCCTCGCGCAGGCGCCGCACCATCTCCGAGTCGGTCCTCGTCGGCTCGGTGAAGGCGTCGGTGCCGTGGGTGTTGATCTGGCCGGCGACGTCGACTTCGTCCTTGATCGCGATCGGGACCCCGAGCAGGGGCCGCTCCTCGCCCGCCCCGACCCGCGCCTGGGCCTGCTCGGCTTCCAGCATCGCCTGCTCGGCGAGCACCACCCGGAACGAGTTCAGCTGCGGGTCGAGCCGCTGGATCCGGTCGAGGAAGTACCCGACCAGCTCAGTCGCCGAGACCTCTTTGGCCCGCACCATCTCCGCCAGCCGCGCCGCCCCGGCAAAAGCAAGCTCATCTCCTCGAGTCACCCGGCCATCCTACGAGGGATGGGCATAGGGACCAAGCTTGTTCGGTACAGGGGACGGGTATTCCCCTCCTTCCCTGGGTTGCTCGCCTGAAGTGGCACTTGCTGACCGCGAAGGTCGCTGGTGCGAGCAACAGGACGCCGGTCAGTCCGGGGAATACCCGTCCCCTCCACGACAGAGCTCTGGTCGACGCCGAAGAGATAACAGCTCTCCAAAGGCCCGCCGCGAGCTGCGACGTCTGCCGGAGCTGTCGTCGGAGAAGCCGGGTGTCCCTCCGATGGAGGCTTTGGGTCAAGCTGATTTAGCTCGTCGGTCCCTGCTGGGACATACGGTCTCCAGCGGAGGGGCACCCGGCTTCTCTACCGCATGAGCTTCGTCCCTCAAGCCTTGGCTGCGTCCGGCTGGGCCTCGCGCCGCTCGAAGCTGAAGTCGGGGATGAGGCGCTCGAGCCAGGATGGCATCCACCAGTTCCAGCGCCCCATCAGCTTCATCGCCGCGGGGACGAGGATGAGGCGGACGAGGGTGGCGTCGAGGGCGATCGCCACCGCCGAGCCGAGACCGAGCTCCTTGATCGAGGGGACGCCGGTGAGGACGAAGACGGCGAAGACCGCCGACATGATCAGCGCCGCCGAGGAGATCGTCCGCGCGCTCGAGGAGAGACCCTCGGAGACGGCGCGCTCGTTGTCGCCGTGGACCATGTAGCGCTCGCGGATCCGCGACATCAGGAACACCTCGTAGTCCATCGAGAGGCCGAAGACGATGGCGAAGATCAGCGGGATGTTGATCGTGTCCAGCGCTCCCTGGCTTTCGAAGCCGAGGATGCCGTCGAGCCAACCCCACTGGAAGATCGCGACGAGGACGCCGAAGGCCGCCCCGATCGAGAGCAGGTTCATCAGCACCGCCTTCAGCGGCAAGATCAGCGACCGCAGCATCACCATCAGCACGAGGAAGCTGAGGGCGAGGACGAAGAGGACGATCTTCCACATCGAGCCGCCGATCTGTTCGCGCACGTCGTGGCTGCGGGCGGTTTCGCCGCCGACGTTCACTTCGGCCTGGCGGGCCAGGGGCGAAGCCGGGACGACCGAGTCGCGCATCCGCTCGACCAGCGCCGTCGCCGCGTCGGACTCGCTCGGCGCGCTCGGCGTCGCCTGGATCAGGACGTCGTTGCCGGCGAAGGTGGGCGGCGCCACCGAGCTGACGCCGGCGGTCGCTCCCACTTCGCGGACGAAGCCGGCGACCGCCGCCCGGTCGGGCGCGCCTTCGAAGCTGGCGACGATCTGGACCGGGTCGGTGCCGCCGCCGAGCTGCTGCGAGGCGATTTCGTTGCCGACCCGCACGTCGCTGTTCTTGGGGAACTGCGAGAGCGCTTCGGTGCCGGTTTCAAGCGAGAGCAGCGGGCTAGCCAGGAACAAAAGCACGGCCGCCACCCCGATCACCGCGGTCCAGGGCCGCGCCATCACCCGCGCCGTCCAGGCTCGCCAGAAGCGGTTCGGGCCGGCATCCAGTTGCTCGGCGGTGTGGCGCCGGTAGAAGCGGCGCCGGAAGAAGGCCTCGACCTTGCCGACGATCCCGCCGGGCAGCACCCGGTCGCCCAGCATCGCGATCAGCGCCGGCAGCAGCGTCGTCGCGGTCAGGATCGAGACCGCCACCACCGTCATCGCCCCCAGCGCCATCGAGCGCAGCGCCTGGTTGTCGACCATCCACAGCCCGGCCAGGGAGATGATCACCGCCAGCCCGGAGAAGGTGACGGCGAGGCCGGAGGTCGAGAGCGCCAGCGCCCGCGACTCGGTCCTGTCGTGGCCGGCTTCGCGCTCCTCGCGGTAGCGGGCGAGGATAAAGAGCGAGTAGTCGACCGCGACGCCGATCCCGATCATCGAGGCCATGTTGGTGACGAAGACCGAGGTCGTCATCTGCAACGAGATGAAGTAGATGAGGGCGCCGGTGACCAGGACGCTGACGAAGCCCAGCGCCAGCGGCAGCGCCGCCGCCGCCAGCGAGCCGAAGACGACGAGGAGGATGATCGCGACGATCGGGAAGCCGCTCGACTCGGCCTGCGCCAGATCTTCCTTGGAGATTTCCTGCATCCCCGCCCAGATCGTCGGCTGACCGACCAGGTAGGGGGTGACGCCGGCCGCGGCGGTCCCCGGGTCGAGATCTTCGCGCAGGGTCTTGGCCTGGTCGATCAGCTCGTCGGAGGAGAGTTTGCTGCGCAGCGGCAGCAGGACGACGTCGCTGCCCCGCAGCTGCCGGCGCGCCTGCGCGGCGGCGGCCGGCGGCAGCGTCACCTCGTCGAGCTTCGCCACCTGCGCCCGCACCCGCGCCACCGCCCCGTCCCGCTGCGCCGCGGTCGCCCCCGGCGTCGCTTTCAGCACCACCGCGATCCCGTCCGCCTGCGAACCGAAGTCTTCCTGCAGCGATTCGCTCACCTTCATCGACTGGCTGCCGGGGACGTCGAAGCCGCCGCCGGTGAGGTGGTCGGTCTGTTTCGAGGCGAAGGGAAGGGAGAGGACGACGATCGCGACCCAGGCGGCGAGGACCCAGCGACGGCGCCGTCCCAACCATCCAGCCAGTGCCCTCATCGCGTCTCGCATGTCGCCCTCCTATCGCGTGTTCAAGCTCTAGACGAGCCTCCCGCCCGGGGCGTGACAGGGTCTGTGAGTCGCATCACTTCGTGAGCGTCGTCACTTGCGACGGACCGCCGCCGGTCGGTCGAGGGAGAGCTACTCGGAGTCGAGCAGGTAACGCGCCGAGGCGACCCCGACCTCGAAGGCGCCGGCGCTGTCGCGCGAAGGGTCGGAGAGCGCCTGCAGGGCGAAGCCGTCGCCGAGGGCGAAGAGGTAGGAGACGACGTCCTCGGCCGGAAAGCGCAGGCTCAGCACTCCCTCCTCCTCCTTGCTGCGGAGGACGTCGGCGACGTGGGAGCGGGTTTTCTCGAAGAGCTGGCCGACCTCGTGCTGGATGTCGGGGTTGCGGCGGCCGGCGCTGAAGAGCTCGAAGAGGAGGAGGAAGAAGCCGGGTTCGTTCTCGATCATGTCGGTGAGGCTGGCGACGAGGGCGCCGATCACGTCGTCAACGCTCTTCGCCCCCGCCAGCCGCTCGTCCAGCCGTTCCACCCGCAGCTCGGTGTCGCGTCGCACCACCTCGCCCAGGAGCCGCTCCTTGGTCCCGAAGTAGTAGTGGAGGAGGCCGCGGCTGACCCCCGCCTCACGGGCGACGTGCTCGAAGGTGGAGCCGGCGGCGCCGCGTTTGGCCACCGACTCGCGCATCGCGTCGACGATCCGCTGCGCCTTGTCGCCGCTGAGCTCCCGCTCTTTGGTCGCCGCCTCCATCTCAGATCAGTCTAGTGCCCACGGCCGCGGGTCTGGGATCGGCGGGCAAGGACGCAGGGAGCGTGGCGTGCTTTGCACGCGAGCGCCCGAGGACGCCGCCCGGCGGTTCCTGAGCCCGTCAGTCAGGACCCGTTGATGCTGGTCGTCGAGGTGTACTCGAACTCCTCTTCGGCACCGAAGAGAGCGTCGAGCACGGCCTTGCGGGCGCCCTCGCTGACGGCGAGCGCGATCACCGCGCCGACGATCGCGATCAGCAGCAAGCGGCCGATGCCGCCCTTGCGCTTCTTCGAAGCGCGCAGGCGCTCGCTCGCCTCCTGCAGGTTCTCGGCGGCCTTACGCAGTTCCTTCTGGACCTTCTTGTCGCTGGTCACGGCCTTGACCGTGCCCTTGCCGTTGCCGGTCGCCCGCCCGTAGGCCCCCTTGGCCGCTTCGAAGGCGTCCTTGAGGCTTTCGCGCAGATCTTCGTCTTCGATCAAGCGCTGCACATATGGGTTTTCACGGGCCGTCTCGTAGATGTCTCCGGCGCGCGGCGCCTTGGTCTTGCTCATGCCTTCTCCTCGCTGAAAGATCGGTGGCCATTACCAGAATAACTCTCAAACCCATACCCGCGGCTCAGCGGGGGCCAACCCCGTCCAACAAGACGCCGTTGTTGCGCCAGCCGAGCTGGGCCCGGCGCAGCGCCCGCACACGCAGCGACGCCAGTTCCGGCCCCGGCAGCCGGTAGCGCTGGATCAAGAGGGACCCGACCTCTTCGGCTCCGACGCGGCGGAAGCCCGGCCCCAGGATCCGCCGCGGTGGCGGAGGCACCGTCCCCTGCGAGACGAAGGCGATTTCGTGGACGAGCCAGTCGTAGCCTTCCAAGGGCCTCAGCTGGATCGCGCCGGTCGAGAGGTAGTAGCGCAGCGGCGCCTCGCCGAGCGCCCAGAGGACCGTCGCCCGCGGCGCTTCCGGTTCGCCGAGACGGTCGGCGACCGCGCTCCAATCCGGCCGCTGCAGGTCGGGCGCGGCGCTGGCCCAGACGCAGAAGCCGAACGAGTAGGCGAGCAGGGCGGCGGCGATCGCGGTTCCCAGCCGGCGCGCGTTCGCGCTCATCAGGGCGATCGCGACGACGAGCAGGAGCGGGAGCAGCGCCGGCAGCAGGTTGCGGGCGAGGACATAGTCCTTGCTGGTCGAGGCGATCGCCAGCGCCAGCGGCACCCCCACGGCGGCGGCGGCCACGCTCAGCGGCACCGCCGCCGCCCGCCGCTCCTGCTGGCTAGCGCGCCAGGCCAGCAGCGCGAAGGCAGCGAGCGCCAGCGCCAGGGGCACGAAGGCGAGCTCGGGCCGCTCCGGCTGGCCGATGATGTCGCCGGTCTCGCCGCTGACGAAGGTCGCCGCGGTTTCCCAGAGCCGGTGGCCGAGGCTGAACTTGCCGATCCATTCGGCGTGCCCGTAGGACATCTGGTGGAGGACCAAGGGCGTGAGCGCCAAGGCGATGAGGGTGACGATCCACAGCCCCCGCAGCGCCTCGCGGCCACGGCGGCGCAGCAGCAGGACGGCCTCGGCGGCGACCGGGAAGACAGCAAAGTAGTGGGTCGCCAGCGCCAGCGCGGAGAAGACCCCCCACAGCGTCAGGTCGCGCCGGCGCCCCCCGCGCAGCGCCCGCACGCAGTAGAGCAGCGAGAGCCCGCAGAAGAGGGCGAGCATCGAGTAGGCCCGCGCCTCCTGCGAGTACCAGAGCAGCATCGGGTTGACCGCGACCAGCGCCGCGGCCGCGAGCCCGGTGCGGCGGCCGCGCAGCTCGCGCCCGATCAGGTAGGCGACGGGGATCAGCAGCACCCCGCAGAGCGCCGAGAGCGAGCGCAGCCCGAAGGCGTCGGTGCCGGTGACCTGCGTCCAGACCCAGGCCACCGCGTAATAGAGCGGCGGCGCCGACTCGCTGAAGCCAACCGCTTCCATCGCGTGCACGAAGCCGACTCGCAGCACCCGGCTGGCGGTGACGATCTCGTCGTGGTGGTAGCTCTGGACGCCGAGGGTGGCGAAGCGCAGGGCGGCGCCGAGGGCGGTCAGCCCGACGAGGATCCAGAACGCCCGCGACCGGTTGCGCACTAGGAGAGGGCGGCGTCGAGGGCCCGGGAGACCTCGTCTACGTAGACGAACTCGAGCTTGCCGAGCTCGTGCTTGGGGATCTCGCTCACATCGCCTTCGTTGCGCGCGGGCACGATCACCTTCTTGATCCCGGCCCGCTGCGCCGCCAGCGACTTCTCCTTGAGGCCGCCGATCGGCAGCACCTGCCCGGTCAGCGTCACCTCTCCCGTCATCGCCACGTCGTTGCGGACGGGGCGGCCGCTGATCAGCGAGGAGAGAGCGACGGTCATCGCCACCCCGGCCGAGGGGCCGTCCTTGGGGACGGCGCCGGCGGGGACGTGGATGTGGATGTCGTGGTTGGCGAACCACTCGTCTTCGAGCTTCGGCGCGATCCGGTCGCAGTGCCCGCGCACGTAGGAGAGCGCCGCCTGCGCCGACTCCTTCATCACCTCGCCGAGCTGGCCGGTGATCGTCAGCCTGCCCGAGCCCGGCATCGAGGTCGCCTCGATGAAGAGGACGTCGCCCCCGGTCGGGGTCCAGGCGAGGCCGGTGGCGACACCGGGGTCCTTGGTCCGCCGCCGCTGCTCGGCGAAGACCCGCCGCCGCCCCAGCAACTCGCGCGCCTTCTTGCCCGAGATCCGCACCTTCCCCTTCGCCTTGCCCTCGGCGACTTCGCGGGCGACTTTGCGGCAGACGGTGCCGATCTCGCGCTCGAGATTGCGGACGCCGGCCTCGCGCGTGTACTCCTCGATGATCGCCGTCAGCGCCGCGTCGGCGAACTCGATCTGCGAGGGCTTCAGCCCGTTTGCCTCGATCTGGCGGCGGACCAGGTAGCGGCGAGCGATGTGGCGCTTCTCCTCCAGCGTGTAGCCGGCAAGCTCGATCGTCTCCATGCGGTCGAGCAGCGGCCCCGGGATCGTGTCGAGGACGTTGGCGGTGGCGATGAAGACGACGTCGGAGAGGTCGAACTCGAGGTCGAGGTAGTGGTCGCGGAAGCTGTCGTTTTGGGCCGGGTCGAGCACCTCGAGCATCGCCGAGGCGGGGTCGCCGCGGAAGTCGGCGCCCATCTTGTCGATCTCGTCGATCATGAAGACGGGGTTGCGGGAGCCGGCGTCGCGCAGGGCGCGGACGATGGTGCCGGGCATGGCGCCGATGTAGGTGCGGCGGTGGCCGCGGATCTCCGCCTCGTCGCGGACGCCGCCGACCGAGATCCGCTCGAACTCGCGTCCCAGCGCCTTCGCGATCGATCTGCCGAGGCTGGTCTTGCCGACGCCGGGCGGGCCGACGAAGCAGAGGATCGGACCCGGCGAGGAGGGGTTCAGCTTGCGCACCGCCAGGTACTCGAGGATGCGGTCCTTGATCTTCTCCAGGTCGTAGTGGTCGGCGTCGAGGACCTCGCGGGCGTGGCCGAGGTCAAGGTTGTCCTCGGTCTCCTGCGACCAAGGCAGCTCGACCAGCCACTCCAGGTAGGTGCGGATGACGCCGTGCTCGGCGGCGGCGGGCGGCAGCCGCTCCAGCCGCGAGAGCTCGCGGTCGGCGGCTTTGCGAGCGTGCTCGGGCAGCTCGGCCGCCTCGATTTTCTCGCGCAGTTCGTTCGCTTCGGCCTGCTGCTCGTCCTCTTCGCCGAGCTCCTGCTGGATCGCTTTCAGCTGCTGGCGCAGGAAGAACTCGCGCTGGCCCTGCTCGATCTCCGACTGCACCTGCGACTGGATCTGGGTGCCGAGCTGGACCACCTCGAGCTCGCGGGCGAGGATGCGCGAGAGGTGGCGCAGCCGCTTGCCGACGTCGACCTCTTCCAGCAGCTTCTGCTTCTCCTCGGTGCCGATCCGCAGCGCGCCGGCGATCAGGTGGCCGAGGCTGGAGGGGTCTTCGATGTTGGCGACCGCCATCTGCAGCTCCTCCGGCAGATAGGGGATCTGCTCGACGATTTCCGAGAAGGTGCGCTGGACGTTGCGGCTGAGCGCCTCCAGCTCGGGGCCCTCCTCGCTGACGTCGGGCAGCTCGTCGATGCGGGCGACCATGTAGGGACGCTCGGCGAGGAAGTCCCCCAACCTCACCCGCTGCATCCCCTGGACGAGGATGCGCAGGGTGCCGTCGGGGATCTTCACCATGCGCGCGACCGCGCCGACGACGCCGACGTCGTAGAGGTCGTCCGGCCCCGGTTCCTCCTTCTCGGGGTCGCGGGAGGTGACCATCGCCAGCATCCGGTTGGCGCCGAGGACGTCGTCGATCAGCTGGATCGAGCGCTCCTGGACGACCGCCAGCGGCGCCAGCGTTTCCGGGAAGGTGACGGTGTCGCGCAGGGGCAGGATCGGCAGCGCCTCCGGCAGCGGCGCGCCGGCGCGGATCGCGTCCTCCGCCTCGAGCGGGGCGTCGACCACCTCCAGGACAGGGGCGCTCTCCATCACTTGCGGCCTATCGGGACCCGTCGCGTGGTCTCGCCGGGGTCGCGCAGCGGCAGCTCGATCCGCAGCACCCCGTCTTCATAGGTGGCGCTGGCGCGCTCGGCGTCGACTTCGACCTGCAGCTCGACGACCCGCCGGAAGGGCCCGGAGGGGATCTCGATCTGCTGGTAGACGCGACCCTCGGTCTCCTGCAGGTGGCGCTCGCCGACGATCGCCAGGTGGCGGCCGCTGACCTCGATCCCGACCTCGCTCAGCTCGATCCCGGCGAGGTCGACCTTGACGATCGCCCGCTGCGGATCGCCGCAGTAGTAGACGTCGACGTTGGGGGAGAACCCGCGCGAGCGCCGGGTCACGTATCTGGTGCGGCTCCACTCTGCGTAGACGTCGCGCTGGGGCATCCGGCGAAACCTTAATGCGCTTTGGCCGGCGAAGTAACGGCTTAGGCGGCGCGGGAGGCCCAGCGGGGGGCGCGCATCAGCAAGACGGGCTGGCGCGGGGGGACCAGGCCCTCGGGCCGATTGGGGCGGAAGGTGGTGCAAGCCTCGTTCAGCTCCAGGGCGCAGAGGAGGTTTTTGCGGAAATAGCAGTCCTCGCAGGTGGGGGGCTTGGGCTTGCGCGGCATCTGCGCGCATGTTTGCACCGCCAGTGGGTAGGCGCAGGGGCCGATTCCGCAAATCGCCACGACTTTGAAACGCCTTCGTCACGGCTTCCCCGCGCTTTGCGGGAGCACCGGCTGACGGCTGTAAGATCCGTGCCGATGGAGGGTCATTCCCGCACGGAGAAGCTCTCCGCTTCTCCCCCACTTTTCAAAAGCGAGTTCCTCAACTTCTTCTCCCGCGTCCACCCCGCGATCCCGGCGCTCGTCTTCGTCCCCGTGGTGGTGGCGATGGAGTGGATCGGGGCCGACCGCGGCTACGCGGCCTGGCAGCTGGCGCTGCTCACCCTCGCCGGCGTCGGCGTCTGGACGCTGACCGAGTACTGGCTGCACCGGCTCGTCTTCCACTGGGAGCCCGACAACGCCTTCGGCCGCCGCATGCACTTCATCATCCACGGCGTCCACCACGACCACCCCAACGACAAGATGCGGCTGGTGATGCCGCCCTCCGTCTCGATCCCGCTGGCTGCCCTCTTCTTCCTCGGCTTCTGGGCGATCCTCGGCGACGCCGCCTTCCCGGTCTTCGCCGGCTTCATCGGCGGCTACCTCGCCTACGACTACACCCACTACTACGTCCACCACTTCGTCCCCAAGACGGACTTCGGCAAGCGCCTGCGCGAACACCACATGCGCCACCACTTCCAGGACCACCGCTACGGCTACGGCGTCTCCTCCCCGATCTGGGACCACGTCTTCCGCACTTATCCGCGGAAGACCAGCAAGTACCGCAGCTGAGTCGGCTGAGGGAGCGGGTGCCCCTCTGCTGGAGACCGTATGTCTCAGCAGGGACCAACGAGCGCCGGCAGCTTGACCCAAAGCCTCCATCAGAGGGGCACCCGCTCCCTCTCCAACACGTGCCTTTGGGGCAGGAGGTTGTCCTTCCAATCGCGTGGTTCCTTTGTCCTGTATATCCGGACAAAGGAGCCACGGAACTGGGTTTCTCCGTCAGCTGGCGTCTGCCGGAGCTCTGTGGTGGAGGGGAC
>JBQCIG010000016.1:0-29354 GCA_051953975.1 Solirubrobacterales bacterium
CCGCGACCGGTGCGGCCGGCGCGAGCCCGGCCGCACCTTACACTCGGGTACGCCACTCCTTTCTAGGTCACGGCGACGGTGAGCGCTATCAAGCCATGTGACCTGGCGCTTACGCGCCTCTATATAAGGAGAAGGACATGAAATACCTGAGAGCCTTCGCACTCGCCGCCCTCGCGGCCGCGATGATGGCATTGGCATACACCAGCACCGCTTCGGCAACCGTGATCGATGGGTCGGGAGGTGTGCTGAAACCGGGAACGGAAAGTACCGCGGAATCGGAGGGGAAGGTGGTCTTTGACGCCCCCTTTGGCAACATCGAATGCAAGGAGACTGTCGCCGGCACCACCACCAACGAAGGGAGCTCAACGGAAACAGTAAAAGGCACCTACTCGGAAATGAGCTTCACTTCATGCAACAGCGGCAACACGGTGAAAACCCTTCACCCCGGAAGTGCGGAAGTTCACACAGCAGGAATAGAATCCAATAACGACGGCATACTCACAACCACCGGTGTGGAAGTCGAAGTCGTTCATCTCGGGGTGCAGTGCATCTACAGCACCAATCAAACGGAAATCGGTCTCGTCACAGGATCGGCGACCACTGGGGGCGATTCGGAGATCGATATCAAAGCCACGATTCCGCGGACCGGTGGCAGCGGCGGCGCGTTCTGCGGCTCGTCGGCTCCGATGACAGGCAAAGTCATAGTCACGAGCCCCAGCACCGCAAACATCACATAGATCAAGAGGAAACGAACCATGCGGCCGGCTTCTAGCCGGCCGCATTCACGCGCTGATTCGCGGGCGCGTTCTCCTCGTCGAGCAGTACCACGACCGGCTCGAAGGCATCGAGGATCTCCTCGGGGTAGGTCGCATAGGAGAAGACGATGATCTTGTCCCCCACTTCGGCGAGGCGGGCGGCGGCGCCGTTGACTTGCATTTCGCCCGAGCCGGGGCGGCCGCGCATCGCGTAGGTCTCGAAGCGGGCGCCGGTGTTGAGGTTGACGACGGCGACCTGCTCGTAGGGGCGGATGTCAGCCGCCTCCAGTAGGACGGCATCGACGGTGAGCGAGCCGACGTATTCGAGGTCGCAGGCCGTCACCGTCGCGCGGTGGATCTTGCTCTTCAGCATCGTTCGCTGCATCTGGTCCCTCCTTGCCGGTTCGAAGCAGCCACCCCAGCTCGTGCAGGGCGCTGGCCATTCCCTGGAACGGAAGTGTCGGCGCCTCACCCACCGGCGGTCAACTTTCCCCGCAGCGCCGCGCCCCCGTGCAGAGCGCCCCAGAAAGCAACGCAGGCGACGATCAGGGCGAGCCTGAGCAGGACGACGAAGCCGAGCGCCTCACCACCGTTGCCACGGCCGAGGGTGCCGAGGGCGAGGACGATCGCGGCGTCGAGCGTGCCCGCCGCCCCCGGGCCAGCCGGGATCACCAGCACGAGGCTGGAGAGCAGCAGCACGTAGAGGGCCTCGGCCGGGGTGAGGTCGAGGCCGACGGCGCGGGAGACCGCCCACCACCCCGCACCCTCCAGGCAAAGCGCGGCGGCGGAGAGACCTGAACCGGCCAGCGCACAACCCTGGGTGAGCGAGGCGAACGGAGCGGCGAGGCCGCCGAGGAAGCGGCTCCCCCGCCACCGCACCACCCGCCGGCAGAACCCCCGCAGCGCCCAGCCCACTCCAGCGACCGCGCCGACCAGCAGGACGACGGCGCCAAGCGCGCCCCAGGTGGAGTCGAGCAGCGACGGCAGCCCGCTCGCCACCAGCGAGGCCGTCACCACCAGCAGGAGGAGCTGAGCGGCGGTGCTGAGGCCGCGCTCGAGCACGAGGACGCCGGCCGAGGCGCTCAGCGCAGCTTCCTCCCGCCGCGCGACGAGGGCGATGCGGACGGCGTCCCCCGCCCGCATCGGCAGCAGCAAGTTGAGGACTTCGCCAAGGCCGAGGGAGCCGTAGGCGGTGGAGCGCGCGGGAGCGGGGAGGCTCCCCCTCAGCAGGTAGTGCCAGCGCTCGGCGGCGATGCAGAGGGAAGCGCCGAACGCAGCCACGGCCAGCGCGAACCAGGCGGTCTCGCCGGCGCTGGCGAAGAGCGGCGGCAGCGATTCGCCGGTGAACCAGAGGACGAGGAAGGCGAGCGAGGCGAGCGAGGCGAGCCACTCGAAGCCGCGGCCCCTGAGCTGACCCCAGAGATCCCGCGGCCGCGCCCCTTCCTCAAGCGCGGACATAACGGCCGACCCGCCGCCAGTTGCCCTGGCGCCGTCGACGCAGCGTAGCCAGGCGGGCGTCGATCGCATCGCGCACCACCTCCACCGCGCTCCGCACCTGTCGCTCCCCCCACTCAGGTCCCTCTCCCAGCTCGCAGACGTCGATCGGCGGCAGGACCGAGATGTGGCACCTGACCGGCAACGGGATCGCCCCCACGTTCATCGGCACGGTGCCGCTGACGAGCGCCTGCGGCGAGACCGGGTAGAGCCCTTCCGGCATCTTCCAGAAGCTCCCCAGCCGCCGCGAGAGCCAGAGGGTCGGCACCGTCGAGTCGAACCCGTAGGCGGCGACGGGAACGATCGGCGCCCCCGTGCGCAGGGCGGCGCGGATGAAACCCGACCCCCACCGCTCGGGCGGGCAGGGACGGTTGCGCTCGCGGAACGGCTTGCGGGTCGCGTTCACCCCCTCCGGGTAGACGAGGACCAGTTCCCCGCGCTCGAGCAGGTAGTCGATGTTGCGCGGATGGGCGACCACGCCGCCGGCGTACTGGGTGATGACGTGTCCGGCGACTAGGAACTTCGCCAGCCCGTTGAAGATCAACGGCCTTACCGCCCGCTCGCCCGGGAACAGGCGGCGGGCGGCGAACTGCAGCGAGGTGGTGTCGTGCCAGCGATGACCGGCGTGGTTCCCGACCAGGATCCCGCTGCCCGTCGCCGGCAGATGCTCGAGACCGTCGACGGTCACCCGCAACCAGCGGAAGTAGGCACCTGCCAGCCGGATCCACCGGTCGTAGTACCGGGGATCGAGGCCGAACGCGTCGAAGGGATCGAGCCCGTTCTCCTTGATCGCCTCCGTCGCGCCCATGGCGGCGAATATGTCAGGGGCGTCGCGGCTGGAGAAATTGCTCCGACGGCTTCGCCTCGCCCCGCAATCGCACCCCCCGCGGCCACCAGTTCCACTTGCCGAGGATCGCCATCAGGCTGGGCACCAGCAGGGGCCTGACCACGAAGGCGTCGAGCAGGACGGCGAAGGCGATCCCCAGCGCCCCCTCTTTGACGAGGACGATCCCGGAGGTGGCGAAGGAGCCGACCGCTACGCAGAAGAGCAGAGCCGCGGCGGTGATCGTGCGCCCGGTCCGCTCCAGCCCGAGGGCGATCGCTTCCCGGTCCACCAGCCCCGACTCGCGCGCCTCCTTGATCCGCATCAGCAGGAAGAGGCCGTAGTCGGTCAGCAGCCCGAAGGCGCCGGCCCCCATCACGATCGGCAGCGCCAGGACCAAAGCGTGCTGGGAGTCGTAGCCCAGCAGCCCCTGCAGGCGCCCGTCCTGGAAGACCAGCACCAGCAGGCCGCAGGAGGCGCCGAGCGAGAGGACGTTCATGATCAGCGCCTTGACCGGCAGGACCACCGAACCGGTGGCCGAGAAGATGAAGAGGAAGGAGCCGAGGCAGAGCACCAAGAGCGCGTAAGGCAGGTAGTGCTTCAGAGCCGCGGCGGTGTCGATGTAAGCGGCGGTTTCGCCGGTGACCGTCACCCCCTTGATGCCACGCAGCCGTTCCACCAGCCGCTTCGTCTCCTGCGACAGCACCGGATGGGTCGGGTTGAGGTTGACCTGCCACAGCCGCGGCGAATGCTTGAAGCCGCGGGGGAAGATGGTCGCCAGATGGTCGCGCTTGACCAGCTTTTCGATCCTCGCCACGATCGGGTTGGCGATCTTGAAGCCCCCATGGATCGCCACCTGGATTTCCCCCACCACCGGGTGTTCGAAGTCGCGGCGGATCTCTTCGGTGAAGATCCGGGCGCCGGCGGAATCCGGCAGGGCGGTGATGTCGAAGCCAGTGAACCTCATCGACAGCGACGGCAGGCCCAACGCCACCAGGACCGCCCCCGAGGCAAGCGCCACCGCCACCGGCCTGCGCATCACGAAGTGGGCAAGCCGGTACCAGGCACCTTTGTGACCGCCGCGGGCGGTGCGCTCGACGCTGCGCTGCCAGCGCTTCGGCGCCAGCGCGTCGACCCTCCTCCCCAGCAGCGAGAAGAGGGCGGGAAGCATCAGCAGAGCGGTGGCGCCGGCCAGCAGCGCCACCAGGATCCCTCCGAAGGCGATCGAGCGGACGAAGGGAATCGGGAACACCAGCAGCGAAGAGAAGGCGGCGGCGATCGCGGCGCTGCTGAACAGCACGGTCCGGCCGGCGCTCCGCACCGTCCTCCGCGCCGCCTCCCGCGCCTCCGCCCCAGCCGCCAGCTCCTCGCGGAAGCGCGAGACCATCAGCAGGCTGTAGTCGACCCCGAGGCCAAGCGCCAGCCCGGCGGCGAGGTTCAGAGCGAAGATCGAGACCGGGAAGAGCTCGGTGGCGGCACGGATGCAGGCGAGCGAGCAGAGCAGGGCGAAGCCGCCGACCAGGACCGGCAACAGCGCCGAGACGGCGCTGCGGAAGACCCAGAGGCCGAGCAGCAGGAGCAGGGGGAAGGCGACCAGCTCGGCGCGGTGGAGATCGTGCTTGATCTGCTCGCTGAACTGGTGCCCGGCCAGGGCCGGCCCCCCGGCCATCACCCCGGGACCTTCCATCGCCCGCGCCACCCGGGCGGCGGCCAGCCCTTCCGGCAGCCCCTTCTGCAGCCAGGCCAGCACCGCGTAGTGGCGTTCGTCGCGCGAGGAATAGATGACGTTTTCGGTCGCGGCCACCGGCGGCAGTTCCTCCAACTCTTCCCGCGCTTCGAAGGCCGCCTGGCGCCCGTTCACGATCAGCGCGAAGTTGGGCAACCCCCGCCAGTTCTTCGGCCTCACCCGTTCGAGCTCATACGAGGTGTGGAAGCTCTCCGACTCGTGGCTGTAGAAGTCGACGTCCTTGTTGGAGAGGTGCGCGGGAGCGGTGGGACCGACTACTCCGGCGAGGGCGGCGAGGACCAGGAGCGCCCCGAGCACGAGGCGGGGATGCCGGATCTGAAACCGCCCCATGGGGCGAATATAGGAAGCGTCTCCCCACGCGAAAAGTTCGGTTTTCCGGGCTCCTCGCCCTATGTTCGCGCGATGCCCCCCGGATCCGCCGACGTCAGCGCCGAGGCTTGGCTGAACGGGCGGATCGTCCCCCGCGGTGCCGCCGACCCCTCCGTCGCGAGCTCCACCTTCCACATGGGCTCCGGCGTCTTCGACGGCTTGATGGCCTACTGGAACGAGGACCACTGGCACCTGCACCTCGCGTGCGAGCACCTGCTGCGGTTCTGCGCCGGCTGCGAGCGGATGGGGCTGGCGCACGGGTGGAGCGCGGCGCAGCTCGAAGCGGGCGCGCGGGAGCTCCTCGCCCGCTGCCCTGCCATGACCCGCTACCTGCGACCGATCGCCTTCCGTCCCCAGCCGGAGATCCTGCTCGCGCCGAGCCGCGAGCTACCCGTCTCGGTCTGCCTCTTCGCCGTCGCCGCCGAGCGGGACCGGGACGGGGGCCTGACCGCCGGCGTCTCGCCGGTGCGCCGCGTATCCAGCGAGGCGATCCCGGTCGCCTGGAAGATCTGCGGCGCCTACGCGAACAGCTTCATCGCCCAGACCCAGGCGCTGGAAGACGGCTTCGACACTGCGATCTTCCTCGACCGGTCCGGCCGCGTTTGCGAGGCGAGCGTCGCCAACCTCTTCTTCATCGCCGGGGAGAGCCTCGTCACCCCGGACCTCGGCGCCGACGTGTTCCCGGGCCTGACCCGGGAGCTGGTCCTGCGGCTGGCGCGCGAGCGCGGGGTAGCGACCAGCGTCCGCGATGTCGCTCCTGCCGAGCTGGCGAGCTTCGACGGCGCCTTCGCCTGCTCGACGCTGATGGAGATCCGACCGTTGGCGCGCATCGACGCGATCTCGCTGCGCACCGAGTCGCTGCCGCTCTTCCGCCGCATCCGCGCTTGGTTCCGCGACCTTACCCACGAGCGGGCGCCCTATCCCGCCGCGATGCCGGAACCGCCGTTGGCGGAGCCGGCCTCACCGCGGACCGTCTCCAGCAGCCGCTGGGCCTGACGCTCGAGCTGTCCCGCCTCGGCAGACAGGAGCTCCGCCAGCGAGGACAGCAGCTCGGCGAAGGCGGCGGGCCCGCCGTCCACGGCACGCCCGAGCTCGCCGTTCGCGCGCGCCAGGGCGGCGCGCGCCTCGCCCGCGCACCGGTTCGAAGCCTGGATGTCGAAGTAGGTCATGGGGTTGCCCGAGAGGACGCGCGCCAGCAGGGCGAGCAAGGCGACGAAGGGAGGGGGAGCGATCCGCAGCAGTTGCTCGGCGTCCCCGTCGAGCTCCCGCAGCGCGGCGCCGAAGCCGAGCAGCGTCGCGTGGGTCAGGCCCTGCAGCGCCGCCGTCGCCCGGTCGTGCTCCTCGGCGCCGCAGGGAACCACCCTGCCGCCGGCGGAGCGGAACAGCTCGAGGAAGAGCCGAGCGCGTGGCCCCGCGCTCACCTCGACCGCGAGGACCGCCTGGTCGCGCAGGTCGAGCGAGGGAGCAAACATCGGATTCAGGCTCAGCTTCTCCAGCCGCAGTGGCAGCCGTCGCAGCCGCGAGACGATCGGGCCCTTGACCGAGAGCGTGTCGACCAATAGCGCGTCTTCGGGCATTCGCTGGGCGAGCGGCTCGACCGCTCGCAACGCCACCTCCTCGGGAACGGCCAGGACGACGCAGTCGGCCCGCCTCAACAGGGTTCCCTCCCGCTCGACCCACCGCATCACGTCAGAGCGCGAGCAGGTGCAGCGGGGGTCCCGCCCCCACGGGCGCGCCTCCAGGTCGACGATCTCGACCCAACCCACCGCCGGACCGATCACCCGGCGCACCATCCTGCCCACCTCGCCGGCGCCGCCGACGATCACGGTCCGCGCCAGCGGCTGGACCAGCTTTTTCGTTCCCTCTGCCGCCGACAGCTCCATCACGCCCTCCCCCCGTTCTCGCGCACCAACGCCGGTCGCAGCGCATCCACCGCGGCGCACCCGCTCTCAACCAGGGTCGCTTCGAGATCCGCTCGCAGCCAGCGCAGCAGCTCGGCGACCGCGGCTCCTCCGCCAGCTGCCAGCGCCCACATCGCCGGCCGTCCCAGCAGCATCCCATCCGCCCCCAGGGCCAGCGCCTTGGCGACGTCTTCGCCGCTGCGGACGCCGCCGTCGAGGAGGATCTCGACCCCCTCCCCGACTGCGTCCGCAACCGGGCCGAGGGCGTCGAGGCTGGCAAGCGCCCCGTCGCGGTGCCGGCCCCCGTGGTTGGAGACGACGACCGCCGCCGCGCCGTGCTCGCGGGCGGTCCTCGCGTCGGCCGGATCGAGCAACCCCTTGACGACCACGGGCAGCGACAACTCGGCGGCAAGGGCGGCCACGTCCTCCCAGGCCGGCTCGGGCTCGACCATCGCCAGCAGCTCCCGCGGCGTCGTCGGCGCCGGGGTCCGCGTCCCCAGCAAGGGGAGCTCGGTTCCGGGCGGCAGTCGCAAAGCGGCGATCACGTCGCGGTCGGCCCCGGGGGCAGGCGGATCGACCGTCACCATCACCGCCTTCGGGCGCGCCGCCAGCGCCCGCTCGACCACCTCCCGCTGCAGGCCCTTGTCGCGGAGCACGTAGAGCTGCAGCAACCAGCGGCCGCCGGGGCAGGCCTTCCGCAGCTCCGCCGGCGAGGTCGAGCCGAAGGCGGAGACGCAGAGGGCCGAGCCAAGCTCCGTGACAGCCCGCATCATCCCCAGCTCCGCCTCGGCGTGAACCGCCGGCTGGTAGGCCAGCGGTGCGATCAGCAGCGGCATCGAGAGCTCCATCCCCAGCACGGAGGTCGCCGTCGAGGCGCCGCGGAGGGCGCCGCCCGCCGCCGGCAGCAGGGAGCGGCGGCGGAAGGCGCGCAGGTTCTCCCGCAACGTCGTCCCGGCACCGGCGCCGCCCGCGATGTAGTCGACGACGGAGGGCTCGAGGCTCTCGCGGGCGAGGCTCTCGTGCCTGGCGAGGAGGTCGGTCACGGTTCGTCCTCCGGCAGGCGGGCGACGATCGCCGGCGAGAACCCGAACTCCCGCACGAGCAGCCGCCGGCGCTCCGAGACGTCGAGTTGCCGCTCCCGGCGGCCGTGGCGGTCGACCCGGACGTGCCAGGCGCGGTAGAGGACGGACACCGCCCCGGCCAGGTTGCGCCGTACGTAGAGAGCCGAGTTGAAGCGCCGGAAGGTCGGCGAGCACTGGGTCTCCTCGTAGAGGGCGAGCCGCGCCGCCGGCTCGATCTCGCGGTCGAGCACGGTGCAGCCTTCGTCCTGCCGCGTCATCGCCGCGACATAGTCGACCCGCCAGCCGTCACCCCAACGCTCCACCGCCACCGGGTGCAGTGGATCAGGCAGGGTCCGGCGGCCCGCCGCGAGCAGGGGGATCGGCCGCTCGCAGAGGACCACGGTGTCGAGCAGCAGCTCCTCGCCCCCGAGCCGGACCGCCACCGTCGCGTGGTCCGGGCGCAGCTCGCCCTCCTCGCCGATCGCGGCGAGGAGGGTCCGCGTCTCGAACCCGAGCGCCCGCAGCAGCGCCGCCAGCGCCGCGCTCGCCGGCGCGCAGGGGCCGCCCACCCCGTGAGCAAGGTAGTCGCGGACGAAGTCGTCGGGGTTCGAGCCCGGCAACGCCGCCCTTTCCCCCTGCGCCAGCTGGATCCGCCGCAGCGCGTTGTCGAAAGGGACCGCCCTGCACCAGGCGGCGTAGACCTCGCTCAGCCCCTCGCCGGAGACCGGCACCGCGGGCGGCAAGCCGAGCCGCGCCAGGAAGGGCTCGAGAAGCGCGGGCGACAGCCGCTCCCGCGCGGTAGGACTAGCCGTACGGGGGCTCATCGCAGCGCCGCGCCCCCGCGCAGGTCCGCCGCCGAGGCGTCCGGCGCGGCGATCATCTCCTCCAAGACGGCCGCCAGCCGGCGGTGCAAGCGCCGCGCCGTCCGCGGGCGAAAGAGATCGGCCGGATACTCGACGTAGCCTGCCAGCGAGTCCGCGCGCTGCTCCAGGTAAAGCGTCAGGTCGTACGGGGAGGTGCCGTTGTGGAGCAACAGCTCCTCCACCGCCAGGCCCCGCATCGGCGCGGCCTGCATCTCGTTGAAGACGAGGCATGCCTGGAAGACCGGCGGCACGCTGACGTCGCGGTTGGGGGAGAGCGCGGCGATCAGGATCGGCAGCGGCAGCCCCTGGTGGTCGTAGGCGTCGAGGCTCGCCCGGCGCACGCGCCGGAGTAGCTCGCGCACGCTGGGATCGCCGCCGAGGTCGAGCCGGATCGGGACCGTGTTGGAGAGGTAGCCGACGGTGCCGACGAGGCGGGGGTGCGAGCGGTTTGCCATCGGCGAGCCGACGACGAGGTCGCTGCGGCCGGAGAACTCCGCAAGGACCAAGCCGTAGGCGCAAAGCAGCGCCATGAAGAGGGTGACGCCCTGCTCGCCGCTGAAGGCGCGCAGCTCGCCCAACAGCGCGCCGTCGAGGACGAACTGCTCGGCTCCACCCCTGCCCGAGCGATAGGCGGGGCGCTCGAAATCGGTCGGCAACCAGCGGTCGGGGGGCGGCGAGGCCAGGGCGCCCCGCCAGAAGGCGATCAGCCGCCTCCGCTCGCGGCCCAGTTGCTCGCGCTGCCAGCGTGCGAAGTCGAGGAAGCCGGCGTCCTCGTCCGGTAGCTGGACGGGCTCGCCGGCGACGACGCCCCCGTAAAGGGCCGCCAGCTCCCCCAGCAGCACCTTCACCGACCAGGCATCGCAAGCGATGTGGTGGATCGCCAGCGCCAGCAGGTGGTCGCGGGGCGAGGCGCGCAGGAGCAGCGGGCGCAACAGCGGCGGCGCAGCGAGGTCGAGCGGCTGGCAGGCATGCCGCCGGACCAGCGCCGCCAGGTCGGGCTCGGCGGCCTCGACCACCGGCAGGCTCTCGATTCCCACCGGCTGCCGACGCTGCACCAGCGTCCCCGCCTCCTCGGTGACCTGCAGCGCCAGCGCCCCGTGGCGCCGCACCAGGGCGTCGAGCGCCACTCGCAGGGCCTCGCGGTCGAGCTCGCCGCGAAGGCGTAGCGCCACCGGGATCGTTCCCCCCGCCTCCCCCGTGAGCTCTGCGCTGAGCCAGATTGCGGCCTGTCCCGGCGTCAGCGGCTCGGGACCGGTCCCTCCGCTCCTCAGCAGTGGAGCTTCGGCCTCGCCATTCGACCGCCCCTCCCCCGCCTTTGCGGCGACGAGGTCGACGAACGAGCCGAGCTCGGTTTCTGGTGCCAACGAGCTGAGCGGAAGCCGGACGTCGAGCGCCTGCCAGACCCGGGCCAGGACCTGGGTCGCGGTGAGCGAATCGCCGCCGAGGGCGCCGAAAGTCATACCCCGCCGCACCCGATCGAGGTCGAGCGTCGCGGCAAGGATGGCGATGGCTACGGCTGCCGGCGAGCCGGGCGGCGCCTGCACGACCGCCCCCAGGCTCGCCGCCCGCCCGGGTGAGCCTTGGCGCGGTCGCCGCCGCGTGGCGGCGACGATCTCGGCGGCGGTCCAGGCTTGCCCGGTGCCGGCGCCCAGTCTCATGCCACCCTCTCGCGCCCGCGCGGCTGCCCGGCCTCCCACTCGAGCAGGTGCATCCCCGGGCCCCGCTCCGCCATCATCCTTTCCACCAGCCAGCTCGAGACTTCCTCGGGCGGAACGCTCTCCCTTTCCTTGCCCCACGCTCCCAAGCGCGACGAGCTGACCATCGGCAGCCGCGCGACTAGGAGCTCGACCTCGGGCCAGGTGCGAGCGACGGTCGCCATCAGCACCTCACCCGCGCCCTTGGCGGCCAGGTAGTGGTCCCAGCCCGACGGCATCGTCGCCAGCGCGGTGGTGGAGGGGTAGAGGCAGCAGCCACGGCGCCGGCTGAGCGCCGGCAGGAACGCCGCCAGCGGCGTGGCGAGGAGGCCGAGGCTGGCCTCGACGAAACGAAGGAAGCGCTCCCCGGTTGCCTCGTGGAAGTCCAGCGGCCGGATCGGCGGCGCGGCGGCGCAAACGAGCAGATCGAGGCCCTCGCGCCCGGCTTCGAGGCTCTCGCGCAGGCGCCGGCAAGCGGCGGCGCTGGTGCAGTCGCCGACCAGCGTCCGCACTCTGGTATCCAACCCCGCGTTTCGGCCCTGACCGCGGACGACCCCGTGGACCTCGCATCCCTGGGAAACGAGCCCGTTGGCAAGCGCCGCACCAACCGCGCCGCCCGCGCCAATGACCACCGCGGTCCTGCCGGCGAGGCGGTCGCTGGCGGGCAGTAGCTCCTCCAGCCGTCCGGGATCGAAGGCCGGTGGCCGCGCCTGCAGCTCGGCGCCGCAGCTGAGTCGGGCAACGGGCGTGCCGCCCTGTTCCAGGGTGGCGGCGACCACCGCGGAGCCCAGCTCGGGATCGAGCTCGACGATCGAACCCCGGTAGCGCAGGGAACCCGCCGGCCGCTCCGACCCCTCCGGCAGCGAGACCCGCAGCGAGGAGAGCACGCTCCCCTCCCCCGGCAGCTCCATCCCGACCAGGTAGCTGGCGAAGAGGACGCCGTGCAGCAGGCGGCCGTCGAAGCCCTTGCCGACGAGCCCGAACCGCCGCCGCAGCTCGGCGATCGGCGTAGGCGCCGGCCCGTAGCTGCCATCGACCTCGGCGGCGGCGAGCTGCAGCGGCTGCCAGCTCGCCGGCCGCGAACGCGGAACCGCTTCATAGACCTCCGCTTCCCCTATGACCCCCTCTCCACGCCCGAAGACCGCGCGCATGACGGCACTGCGCCCGTCCGTCAGAGCGACCGCGACCTGGGGCCCTTCCTCCCACTCGATCTCGACCGAATAAGGCACGTCGACGAACATCGGGCGCAGGAAGGTCGCTCTGAGCCGCCGGATCGACCCTGGGCCCGAGGGCAGGGCGGCGGCAGCCGCGATCACCCCGAGGCCACCGAAGACGATCGGGCCGCCGTAGGGACCGCGGCGGGCTCTCTCACCATCCTCGTGCAGGGGGCTGCGATCGTGGCTGGCATCCTGGAACAGGCGCAGGTCCGCCTGCGTGAAGCGGATCATCGGCAGCCCGACCAGGCGGCCGGCGCCAGCTCGAACCAACGCGGCGCATCCTCGCCCGTGGTGAGCTCCTCGGCGTTGAGCTCGTCGAGCAGGCGCCGCACCGGCACGTTGCGCTCGCTCTCGCGGTATGCGACGAGCAGCCGCGCCGGCCGCTCCGCCTGCGCCGCCAGCACCTCGCCCAGCATCACCCGCTCCACGTCCCGCTTGAAGACCCGGCAACTGAGGGCCATCTGCTCGACCCGCAGCACCCCCCCAGCGGTCGAGGTCAGGAGCGCCCCGACCAAGCCGTAGTCCCCCAACCGGTCCTCGACCCGCACTACCCAGATCTCGCAGCCGGGCAGCGACAGGCGCTTACGCAGCTCCGCCGGCGAGGGCCGCTCGGCGGTGCTGTTGAACTGGTTGGTGCGCTGGAAGAGCTGCACCACCCGCTCCAGGTCGTGCAGCCGGGCCGGCGCCACGTCGACCCGCACGTTCAGGCCAGCGAGGAAGGAGGCGGAGGATTCCGCTCGCTCCAGCTCCTCACGGAGTCGCCGGTTCGCCGCGTACGAACGAAGCCGCCGCCGATCTGCCTCCGTCACGGCGCCGTGATCCAGCTCCCAGGCGTGACGCAGCGCCAAGGGGATTTCCTCCGGGTGCGGCGGCAACTCGACCACGGCGACGCCCGGTAGCCGCTCTCTCACCTCCGCGCACTCGAGCGGGTCGTCGTCGATGAAGACGAAGGAATCGACGTCGAGGTCGAGCTCGGCGGCCAATGAGCACAGCGAATCCGACTTTGCCTCCCAGCCGCAACGACGGGCGACGATGTCGGCAGCCTCGAGTGGAGCGCCGAGACGGGCGAAGGCGCGCTCGACATCCCGCTCGGGGTTGCGGCTGACCAGGCAGAGAATCCGCCCGGCTTCCGCCTGCTCGTGCATGAAATGGCGCAGGCACTCGAAGGGACCGCCGGGATCGAGCTCCTCGATCGGGTCCTCGCTGCAGGCTCCTCGCCAAAGGGTGTTGTCGCAGTCCAGCGCGATCGCCTTGCGTGGGGACGCCCAGAGGGCACGCAGCCGCCGCGCGACGGCGGTTCCAACCGCCGCCAGGCATTCCTCGGAGAAGGGAACGTGGGCGATCTCGTCGCGAAAGGGATCGGCGGCCGAGCGTACCTCGTAGAGGTCCATGGCGTCCTCGACGTTGAGCCAGAGCACCGCCGAGCAGCTCTCGGCGCAGCTCGCCAGCTCGCGCCGGGCCCAAGCGGCGAGGCCGGCGTCGAGGCCGGTTACGGTGACCGGCATCATCCCGAGCAGGAGCGGCGCCCCTCCCGCCTCGAGGAAGGTGGCGATCGCGGCCGACAGCTCTTCGAGCGCACCGCTCGCCCGCCGCAGCGAAGCCGGCCCGAGGTCGAATCTCCCCTCGGCGTCGCGCAGGTAGTCCTCTACGCGAATCAGGATCACGCCGAGGTCGGTCCCCGCTTCGCCCAGCTCGCTGCCGGCGATCGCCACCTGCTCCAGCACTTGGCCGTAGGGGGCGGTTCGAAGCGCGACGTCGAGACCGTGGCGGCGTAGCCAATAGGCGATCGTGGGCAGCAACGGCTCGGCGGCGAACGTGGCCATGACGACGACGCTGCGGCCCTCCCGGGCCTCCCCCTGCTCGGGGGTCGGGGCGACTTCCAGATCGTGCGCGGACATGGGCAGCCACGATGGTCAGGCGCCGAATTGGTGTCAACTTCCGGCGAAGAGCGCCTCCAGGCCGTCCCCCAGCGCCTTCACCGTCCCCGCCTCGATCAGCTCGAGGGCACCAAGGGTGTCGCGCAGTTGCGCCGGATTCGAGGCGCCGGTGATCGCGGTGCTGACGTTCGGGTTGGAGAGCACCCAGGCCATGCTCAAGCGCGCTGGCGAGACCCCGTGCTGATCCGCCAGGAGAGCGAACCTCCCCGCCGCCGCCAGCCGCTCGCGCTCCCTCTCGCCGAGGATCTCTTCTCGCAGCCACTCGTAACCCGGCCGGCCGAGACGGGCGTCGGCCGGGACGGAGGACCGGTAGCGGCCGGCCAGGAGCCCGTAGGCGAGCGGCGACCACACCGTCAATCCCAGGCCGAGCCGCTCGTAGAGATCCACGTACTCCTTCTCGACCCGGTGGCGGACGAAGAGGTTGTACTGGGCTTGCTCGGTGGTTGGCGGAACCAGTCCGTTGGCGCGGGCGAACCGGTCGGCCTCCACGATCAGGTCAGCCGGCCACTCCGAGGTCCCCCAGTAGAGGACTTTCCCGTGGTGGGACACGAGGTCGCTCATCGCCCGCACCGTCTCCTCCACCGGAGCCTCCGGATCCGGCCGGTGGCAGAGGTAGAGGTCCAGGTGCTCGAGCCCGAGCCGCGCCAGCGCCTGGTCGCAGGCTTCGAAGACGTGCTTGCGGCTCAACCCCCGTGCCGTCGGCCCGATGCCGCCGGTCCCCCAGAAAACCTTGCTGGAGACGAGATAGCTCTCGCGCGGCCAGTTCAGCTGCCGTAGCGCCCGGCCCATCAACCGCTCGGCTTCGCCGTCGCCGTAGGTCTCGGCGTTGTCATAGAGGTTGATCCCGGCCTCGAACGCCTCCGCCATCAGCCTGGTCGTCCCCGCCAGATCGAGGCTCTCGCCGACGGTCGCCCAGGCTCCCAGCGAGATCACGCTGACCTGGAGGCCGGAGCGGCCGAGTCGGCGGTAGAGCATGCTCAGTCGAGCACGGAGATGCCCGCGGCCTCGGCAAGCGGGATCGCGAGGTCGATCACCTGCGAGGTGTTGACCACCGCGCCACGCAGCGCCGCGACGCCACCGGTCAGATGCAGGTCCGATCCCCGCAGGTCGGTGCCGTCGAGCTCGGCCTTGCTGAAGTCGGTGCCGTGCATGCGGCAGCCACTGAAGCGAGATTCCTCGCAGCGCATCCCCTGGCAGTCGGTGTCGGTCAGCACGCAGTCCTCGAACGTCACCCTGCTCAGCTCGGCGAAGCGGAGATTCGCGTAGTCGAGTTTGCAGTCGCGGAAGGTCACGTCCTCGAGCTTGGCCTCGCTCAGGACCAACCCGGTCAAGCGGCAGCCGGAGAGGAGGACGCGGCGCAGGTAGGACCCCCGCCAGTCGCCGTTGGAGACCTCCAGTCCGGTCCCCTTCACGTCGAGGAGGCGCACCCCCCGCAGCCGCGATTCCCGCAAGTCGACGTCGCTGAGCAGGGCGTGCGAGACGCGGCCGGACCCGGCATCCGCAGCGGCGAAGGACCCGCCCGCGAGCCTCACGTCCTCGTGCACGAATTCCACTTCAAGCTGACAGTCGCCGCCAACGTCGGTCAGGTGGTCCTCGGAGATTTCCGGTTCGTTGTCAGCCCCGAAGGTTCGCCCCGCAGATGATCGCGCCACTACTACTCACACCCCTTCCAACCGATCGGCAACTCCCGCTGGGGGAACCCTAACGGCGGCTCCGGCAAGTGCCCCAGCTCCACCAGCCCTTTGACGAAACGAGCGAGCCAGGTCGCCTCCGGCCGCGGGTAATCGAGCCCCAGCTGCGACAGCAACGAGGTGGTCCAGCTCGCGTCGACCGGCAGGCGAACGCCGAGCGGCGGGTCGATCAGCGGCAAGACGCCCCCGACCGCGTCCTCCGCCCCGCGCTCGCGAGCGCGCTCCATCACCAGCTCCGCGTATTCCTCCGGCTCGACCATCTCGATCCGGTATTCCAGCGCCCGCAGCAGCGAAAGCAGCTCGGGGTGCGTCAGCTCGTGCGGGCTGACGACGTGGAAGGTCTCCTCCTCCGTCGGGGTCTCGGCCAGCCGTAGCACCGCCTCGGCGACGAAGTCGACCGGCGCCAGGGCGAAGCTCCGTCCCGGCCAGGTGCCGCCGAGCGACAGCCGTACGGTGGAGCTGAGGTAGCGGACCAGGAAGTGGTTGGCTGCGTTGCGCTGGAACCTGCCCGAGAGGGATTCCGGCCCGAGGGTGCCGACCCTGATCACCGTCCCTTCGCCGCCGGCGGCGAGGAACTCGCGCACGACCCGCTCGCCCGCGAGCTTGCTGGCGGAGTAGTCCTCGGCCGGCGTCTGGCCGACGAGGAAGTCCTGCTCCGTGAAGGGCCGCTGCCGAGCCGTCGCGACGGTTCCCGCGACCCCGACCGTCGAGACCTGGTGGAAGACGGCGCCGTTCCCGGCGAGGTCGAGCAGGTGGCGGACGCCGTCGCGGTTGGCGGCGAAAAGCTCCCCCCGGGGAGCGACGTGGCGGACATCTGCAGCGGCGTTGAGGACCTGGCCGCAAGCCACGCCAAGCGAGCCCCAGCGGCGCCTGCCGAGCCCCAGACGCGGCCGCGCCAGGTCGCCGGCGATCGCCTCGAGGCGATCGCGCGGAAGCTCCCTCCCGGGGAAGTACCAGCGCCAGGCATCCGCGAGCCGCGCTGCCGCACCCGAATCGCTGCCGGCACGGACGAGGCAGGAGACGCGCTGGCCGCGGTCGAGGAGGGCACCGAGCAGGTGGATGCCCAGGTACCCGGTCGCGCCGGCGAGCAGGACGCCATCGCTGACCCGGAGCGGAGGGCGGACCCGCCCCCCGCTCGCGGCCGCAACCGCGGGGGGCTCCGGTGGCGAGGCGGGAGCTACGGCTCGGCCGGTAACGCCCCGGTCGATCGCGGCGGCGAGCTCCGCGACCGTCTGGTGGCGGAAGAGGTCCTGGGCCGAGGCATGCAGATCGAGCGAGCGCAACCGGACCGCCACCTCGATCGCCCCCAGCGAGGTGCCGCCAGCCGCGAAGAAGTTGGTCTCGCGCCGCACCTCCTCCAGCGCCAGCACCCGCTGCCAGATCCGCGCCAGCCTCCGCTCGGTCCCCGTGCGGGGAGGGGTGCCTGCCCCCGGCTCGGACGTCCCTAGCCCCTCAGCCAACGCCGAGAGCGTCGCCCGGTCTACCTTGGCGTTGACGCTGAGCGGCAGCCGCTGCACGGCGTGGAAGGACGCGGGCACCATGTAGCGGGGCAGGCGCTCTTCCACAGCGGCTCGCGCCTTCTCCCGCAGCGGCTCCTCCAGCAGCGGCAGGAGCGGGTCGTTTCCCAGCTCCTCCGGCCTCGCCCGGGGCGCCTCGCGCCATCCCCACGCCACCGTCTCTCGGACCTCGGAACCGGACCAGAGGACGGCGTCGAAGCTGCCGTCCGCATCGCCCCGCCGCCAGCTCAGGGCCACGCGCCACCCACAGGAGCGGGCAAGCGCCCGCAGCTCCTCCGGGTGCACGAGTGCGGCGGCCGCGGCGACTTTTCCCTCCCCCCAGACCCGGCTGTGCCGGCGGGTGTCCTCGGCCAGCAGCGCGTTTGGCACCCCTGCTAAACCGACCGCCCCTCCGTCGCGGGCGAGCAGGCGGCGCAGGCGCGAGAGCGTCATGCCGTCCTCCCACCGGATCCACTCCGGGACCTCTCGCACCGGAACGTCGCCCGTCCGCAGAACCGCGTTGTAGCGGTACTTCGTCATCTCGTTCGGGTGGCGGCCGCGCCGGGGCAGGACCTCGACGGCTGCGATCTCCTCCAGCCGCTCCTCCAGGGAGACGAAGAAGCGGGGATCGACCAGTAGCTCCCGCTCCCGTGCCGCGTCCGCGAGCACCCGCTCCCGCACCCGTGCCGGTGCCACCCGAGAGCCCAGCCGATGCAGGGCAAGGGAGGTGAGGAAGGTTCGGTGCAGCGGCCAGCTGCGCACGTCGCCGACATAGACGAGGCCGCCGGGGCGCAAGGTCCGCAGGGCCGCGCGAAGGACTCGTTCCAGGTAGGCGAGATCGGGCAGGTACTGGGCAACCGAGTTGAAGATCACCGCGTCGAGCTCCCCGGGCCCGAACTGCGACAGCTCGCCCGCCTCCAGCTCGAGAACCTCCAGCTGGGGCAGCCCCTGTTGCCGCGCCAGCCGGCGCAGCCGTACAGCCAGCTCCGGCGCGGGATCGGTGGCGACGTAGCGCTCGCTCTCCACCGCCAGCTCGGCGGCGAGGAGGCCGGTGCCCGCCCCCACCTCGAGGACGCGGAGGTGCCCGAGCCGATCGCAGAGGCGCTCGCGGAGCTCGGCGACGGAAGCATCGACCCACTCGTCCATCTCTGCCCGCGGAATCGGCGCGCCCGAGTAACTGCTGCGCCAGCCGGTGAAGTCACGGTCCGACGACCCCCCGTCCTTGCCGGAATGCGTCTGGTCGAACAGCTCGCGCCAGCGCTCCAGCCGCCGCTGCCGGGCCGCCTCTCGCTCCTCTTCGCCTCCCCCCGCGACGACGAAGGCGCTAAGCCGACGACTCTCACCGCTGCCGGCTGGGACCACCGCCGCGGCGGCAACCCCGGGCACCCGCTCCAGCACCGCCTCGACTTCCGCCGGCTCGATGCGAAAGCCCCGCACCTTCACCTGATCGTCGATCCGGCCCAGGAAGGCGAGGCTGCCGTCGCGCCGCCACTTGGCCCGATCGCCGCTGCGATAGAAGCGCTCGCCGTCGATCTCGACGAACCGCCCCTCCTCGTCGCCGCCCAGGTAGCCGGCCGCGAGGCCGGCGCCGCCGACGTAGATCTCCCCGGGAGTGCCGACCGGAACGAGCCTGCGGCAGCGGTCGTAGAGACGCAGCTTCACGTTGGGGAGCGGGAAGCCGATCGGGTGCCCAGCGACGGCCGCAGCGTCCTCGACCTTGAGCCCGGCACAGACCATCGTCGCCTCGGTCGGCCCGTAGAGAACGGTCGGCGTCGCCCGCGGAAACGCCGCCGCCATCCTCCCCGGCAGCGAAGGTGGGACCAGGTCGCCACCGGTGATCGCGTAGCGCATCCTCGTCGCCGTGCCGCCCTCGCCCCGCAGCACCCGCAGGAGCTTCTCCATCAGGCCCGGCACGGCCTGGAGCACGGTCGCCTGCCGCAACAGCGGCAGAATGGCCGCCGGGTCGAGCAGCTCCTCCCGCGAAACCAGTAGCGCCGTGCCGCCGCAGATCAGCGGGCTCAGCAGCTCGAAATAGAAGATGTCAAAAGTGTGAGCGGCCAGGCAGAGGAAGCTGTCCTCCGGGCCGAAGCCAAACCACTCGCGACAGCCGACCAGGGTGTTGACGGCGTTGCGCCGCCGGACCACCACCTGGCGGGGGACGCCGGTGGTCCCCGAAGTCTGGATCACGTAGGCCGGCGCCTCGGCATCCCGTTCGGCGACCGCTCTGCGCGCCCCCCCTCCCTCCGCCTCGATCCGAACGCGCCGTACCTCCCCCAGGTCCGTCTGCTTCGTCGCGCGATCGACGAGGACGACCTGGCACCCGCAGGCTCCCAGCAACTCCCTCAGGCGGGGCGCCGGATCGTCCGCGTTCAGCGGCACCAATGCGGCCCCCAGCTTCAGCACGGCGAGGATGCCGGCCACCATCTCGGCCGAGCGCTCGGCACAAAGGCCTACCATCGCACCGGGCCCTACCCCCGCCTGCTCCAGGGCGCCCGCGACGGCCTCGGCCTGGCAGTCGAGCTCCCGGTAGGACAACTGCCTGCCGGAGACGACCAGCGCCCTGGCCGCCGGCGCCCGCTCGACCTGCCGCTCGAAGAGGCTGGCGAGATCGGCTTCGAGATCGGGGTGATCGAGGGGGGCTTCGCGCCTCAGTAGGTCCCGCTCCTCCTCATCTGCCAGCAGCCCCACCCGTCCGACCGGCAGTCCGGGGTCGCGTGCCACCGTCTCCAGCAAGCGCAGGAAGTGCGCCTGCAGCTGCCTCCCCGACTCCTCCTCGAAGCGATCGCTGGCCCAATTGAACCTCACTTTGAGGCCGCCTCCCTCGCGCCAGCAGGTGCACTCGAGGTCGAAGCGCGTCGTCCCCAGGGCGGGATCGAGCGCGCTTGCTTCGACCCCTTCCAGCTCCAGCTTCGCCGGCTCCCCCTCCTGCAGGGCGAACATCGTCTGGAAGATCGGGTTGATCCCCGGGATCCGGTCGGGCCGCAGTTCCCCGACCACGTAGTCAAAGGGGACGTCTCCGTTTTCGAGCGCGGCCAGGTGGGGGTCGCGGAGCTGCCGCAACAGCTCCCGCAGCGACTTGCCTTCGTCGATTTGCGAGCGCATCGCGACGGTGTTGACGAAGAGGCCGACCATCCCCTCGGCAGCGGACGCCGTGCGGTTCGCCACCGGGCTCCCCACCACCACGTCGGCCTGCCCCGAGCGCCTCGCCAGCAGGCACGAGAAGGCGGTCAGCAGGGTCAGGTAGAGCGTGGTCGAACTCTCCCGGGCGGTCCGCTCTAGCGCGGCGACCACCTGCTCGGGGACCCGGGCGCACGCTTCGCCGCCGCGGCCGCCTCCCTGGGCCGCGCGGACATGGTCGGCGGGCAGCTCCAACGGCTCCGCCCCGGCGAGGGCGCTCGCCCAGAAGGCCACTCCCTCCGCGTAGCGGCCGGCGGCGGCCGCCTCCCGCTCGCGGGCGGCCAGCTCCAGGTATCCATCGAACTCTCGGAACAACGGGGGCGGACCGGAGGCGAAGGAGCGATAGAGATCGGCGAGGTCGGCGAGCAGCAGGTGCAGCGAGTGGCCGTCGGCGACCAGGTGGTGGAGGGTGAAGCAGAAGACGTGGTCTTCGGTGCCGAGCCGGATCAGCTTCGCCCGCAGGAGCGGTCCGCGAGCGAGGTCGAACGGCGCCGCCGCCTCCCGGTCCACCTCCGCCTGCAGTGCCCGGCGCGCCCCGGCCGGTGCTTCGTCGGGGATCACCACCTCCGCCATGGGCACCGCCACCGCGTCCTCGATCCGGCAGCGGGGCACCCCGTCCACCGAGTGGAAGCGGGCGCGCAGGAGCGGGTGCCGGGCGGGCAGGCGGCTCACCGCCTCCCGCAATGCCGCAGCCGCCAGCGGTCCGCGAAGCCGGGTGGCGGTGGAGACGTTGTAGGCGCAGGAGCCGGGGTTCACCTGCTCCAGGAACCACATCCGCTCCTGTGCGAAGGAGAGGTTCGCGCCGACTGCCTCAGCGGTGGCCATCGCCCGTCCCCGCCCCCGCGGCATCGATCCGGGCCGCGCACGCGCGCACCGTCGGGTAGTCGAAGAGCTCGCGCAGCCCCATCCTCGCCCCCAGGCGCTCCGAGGTGCAGGCCAGCACCCGCACCGCCCGCAGCGAGTCGCCGCCGAGGGCGAAGAAGTCCTCGTCCAAGGAAACCTCCTCGCGGTCGAGCACCTCGCTCCAGATCGCCTGCAGGGCGCGCTCGGTATCGGAGGCCGGTCGTGGCGAATCCTCGACCGGGGAACCCCCATCCGGCGGCGGCGCCAGCGCCGCGAGGCGGCCATGGTCGATCTTGCCGCTCTGCGTCCGCGGCAGCTCCGCGACTGGGAGCACCGCCGCCGGGACCAGGGCGCTCGGCAGGCGGCCAGCGAGGAACGCCCGCAGCTCGCGGCCGTCCGCATCCGCGTTCACGTAGGCCACCAGCCGCAACTTTCCCTCCCGGGAGGCGGTCGTGACCGCCGCTTCGCGGACACCGGGATGGGCACACAGAGCGGCCTCGATTTCGGCCGGCTCCACCCTCACCCCGTTCAGCTTCAGCTGCTGGTCGGCCCGCCCGACCAGCTCCAGCTCGCCGTCCGGGCGCAGGCGTCCCAAGTCACCGGTGTGAAAGCGGACCTTGCCCATGGGGGAGCGCCGGAAGCGCTCGCTCCCCCGCGCCTCGCCGCCGACGTAACCGGCAGCCGGCGCCGCCCCCGAAACCACCAGTTCGCCGGCCGCCCCCAGCGGCAGCTCCCTGCCGTGGCGATCGAGGACCTGGATCCGCACACCGTCAATCGGCGCTCCGGCGGGGACCAGCGGCCCCTGCTCCTCGCCGCTGCAGACGTGGGCGGTCACGTCCCCAGCCACCTCGGTCGAGCCGTAGAGGTTGAGGACCGTCCCCTCCGGGGCAAAGCGTCGCAGGCTTTGCACCAGCTCCACCGCGAGCGGTTCGCCGCTGAGGACCCAGAGCCCGATCCCGCCGAGCAGCTCGCCGGCCTCCTCCCCGAGCTCGGCCAGCAGGTCGCGCAGGAACGCGGGGACCATCGTCACCCGGGTCACGCCGGCGTCATGAAGGAGCGTTGCGAAGCGACGCGGCGGCGGCAACGGGTCGGGGGGAACGAAGACGGGGACGCCCTCGAAAAGGCCGCTGAAGAGCGAGGTGATCGAGTCGACGAACCCGATCGCCCCGCTGGCGCAGTAGAGCTCCCCCTCCCGCGCCGGAAAGTGCGCCGCCATCCAGCGCAGGCGGTTGAGCAGCGGCCCGTGCGGCGTGATTACCCCCCTCGGGCTACCGGTCGAGCCCGAGGTGTAGAGGACGTGAGCGGGATCGTCGGGCGTTGCCGCAGCGCCGATCGCCGGATCCCCGACTGACGGCCCCGGGCCGGCTGCGCCCTCGCCTCGGAGCACCGGGCCGCCGAAGGGGGGCAGCGCGCGGGCGCCGGCTCCGTCCGTGAAGACGACCTCCGGCGCCGCGTCGGCGAGGATCGCGGCCAGACGGGCGGAGGGGCTCGCCGGGTCGAGCGGCACGAAAGCAGCGCCGAGGCGGAGGGCCGCGAGCATTGCCGCCACCGCGCCGGCGGAGCGGCGCATGCAGACCCCCACCCGCGCCGGCGCCGAGCCGCCGCCGGCCTCGAGGATTCGCCGCGCCGTCAGCTCGGAATCCCGCCCGAGGTCGGCGTAGGTGCACCGGCCTGACTCCTCGACGAAGGCGATCGCCTCCGGCTCCTCGACGATCCGCTGCTCCAGCAGCGCCTCCAACCGCTGCGACGGGACCGTCGCCTCTGGCCCCGCGCGCGTGCCTTCGCCCGCCGCGACCAGCGGAGCCAGCTCGTGCCTTACCCGCGGCGAAGCGGCGATCTGCTCCAGGGTGCGGGCGTAGAGGGCGACGATCTGATCGACCTGACGGCGGGAGAAGCCATCCGGGTTGAACTCGAGCGCGCATCTGACCTCCCCCCGCAGGCCCACGCTGGCCTGCGCCGTCAGCCGGAAGTAGGTCTGGTCGGTTCCGTCGACCTCGAGCAGCTCCACCTCCTCACCGCTCCACTCGGCGTAGGGCCGGAACCTGGTGAAGTTGAAGACGGTGTCGAAGAGCGCCCGGCCGCCGAGGTCGCCGAGCAGGCGCTGGTACGGGTAGCGCCGCCAGGGCAGCGCCTCCGCCTCCGCGCCGTGAACCGCTTCGATCAGCTCGACCCACGATCCCGGCACGGCGCCGATCCGTAGCGGCACCACATTGAGGAACATGCCCGCCGCGCGCTCGCCGCCCCTCGCTTCGGGGCGTCCGTTGACCATCAGCCCGCAGACGACGTCCTCGCGGCCTGACAGCGCTGCCACCACCCGGGCATGGGCAGCGAGCAAGACCGTCTTCAGCGGCACCTCCAGCTCCCGCGCCAGCTCGGCGAGGCGCTGTGAGGTGGAGCTCGAAACCGGGACCGAGAGTCGCAGCGGCGCCTCGAGCGCGTCCCCGAGCCCGGTCAGGCGAGGTAGCTCGGCCTCCTCCGCGCCCGCGAGGAGCTGCTGCCAGGCATCGCGGTGACTCCCCTCCGTCAGCAGCTCGCGCTCTTCCCCGACGAGGTCGACCATCGAGACTTCCGAGGGGGGTGGCAGCGGCGCGACCGAGCCACCGAGCTCGGCCTCGTAGAGCGACAGCAGCTCGGTCAAGACGACGGTCGCGCTCCAGCCGTCGAGGTAGGGCTCGGTGAAGGTGAGAAAGAAGCGATCGCGCCGCCGGTGCACAGTGAGGCGAAATAAAGGCGGGCGCGAGGGCTCGAGCGGGGTGCGCCGCTCTTCCTCGATCCAGTGGCCGAACTGTGTCGGCCAGTCGTCCTCGGACACCCCGCGGGCATCGACCTCGGTCACCGCGGAGACGGTCTCGGCGAACACCACCTGCAGCGACCGCGTGAAGCGCTCCATCTCCAACGACGAGCGGAGGATTGGATGGCGATGCGTCAGCTCCCGCAACGCCCGCTCCAAGGCCGCTCGGTCGTAGCGCCCGCGCAGCGTCAGCGTCGTCGTGTAGAGACGGTAGCTGGGGTTCGTCGCCGCCTCGGCCATCAAGCCCCGCAGCAGGGAAGAGAGCGGGAAGGCGTCGACGACGCCCGCGGGCAGCCGTTTCCGGTCCTCCGCCGGCAGCAGCCCGAAGGGGGCGCGGCGCGCGGAGACCGTCCCCCGCTCGGCAGCCCCGCTCCCCGCGGCGGCAATCGCCGCCAGCGTCTGCCAGCGGAACACGTCCTGCGTCGTCAGCTCCAGACCCTCTTCCCGGCAACGGAAGACCACCTCAATACTGCGGATCGAATCGCCGCCGAGGGCGAAGAAGTTCGCGTCGGCGCCGATCTCCTCCTCCTCGATCCTGAGAACCTCGCGCCAGACCCCGGCGAGAATCCGCTCGGCCTTGGTCCGGCCACCGCCTGTGGCGAAGGGAATGCGCTCCCGCTCGAAGCTCTTACGCAACGCGGCCCGGTCAGGCTTGCCGCTGGGCAGCCGCGGCACCGCCGGCAGGTAGACGAACCGAGTCGGAACCGCCGCGTCGGGCAGCTGCCGACCGAGCAGGCGGCGCAGCTTCCCGGCCTCCGGCGCCCCCTCGTCGACGAAGCCGACGAGGCCGCCGCCGCTTCCGTCCAGTTGCAGTACCGCGCACTCGCGAACACCCGCCAGCGTCGCCAGCGTCGCCTCGACTTCGCCCAGCTCGATGCGCACTCCCCGCACCTTCACCTGGTCGTCACGCCTGCCGAGATATTCGAGCTCGCCGTCGGACCGCCACCGCCCTCGGTCGCCGGTGCGGTACAGCCGCTCCCCCGGCTCGAAGGGATCTGGCACAAAGGCGGCGGCAGTGAGATCCGGCCGCCCGTGATAGCCCCGCGCGAGGGCGACGCCTCCGAGGTGGATCTCGCCCTCGCCGCCAGGCGGGACCGGCCGCCGCTCCTCGTCGAGGACGTGGACCCGGACCCCATCGATCGGCCGGCCGATCGGCACCGCGCGCGCCGGCTCCCCCCTGCGGCACGCGTGGTGGGTGACGTCGATCGAGGCCTCGGTGGGGCCGTAGAGGTTGTGCAGCCGAGCGTCGCTCTGAGCGAGGAACTCGTCCCTCAGCTGGGGGAAGAGCGCTTCCCCGCTGCAGGCCACGAGCCGCAGCGAGGGCGTCCGTCGCGCCTCTCCCGAGCGGACGAACATCCGCAGCATCGCCGGGACGAAGTGGGCGACGGTCACCTCGTGAGCGCGGATGAAGTCACCCAACAGCTCCGGGTCCCGCTCCGCTCCCGGCGGCGCCAGCGCCAGCCGCGCCCCCTCCGAGAGCGGCCAGAAGATCTCCCAGACCGAGACGTCGAAGCCGATCGAGGTCTTGTGCAGGACGACGTCGCCGCGCTCCAGCTCGAACCGCCGCTGCATCCAGCGCAGGCGATTGTCGATGCCGGCGTGCGTGCACATCACGCCCTTCGGCTCGCCCGTCGAACCGGAAGTGTAGATGACGTAGGCGAGATCGGATGGGAGCGTTTTCACTTGCCCCTCTCCCAGCCTCTGACCGGCTGCGGTGAGCTCGGTCAGGCTCACCCCGCCCAGGCCAGGCAGCTTCCCCCTCGCCCCTGCATCGCTCAGCAGCAGTGGCGCCCGGGATGCCCTCAACAGGGTGGAGACCCTTTCCATCGGCAGCATCGGATCGATCGGGAGATAGGCGGCGCCCGCCCTGAGGACACCCAGGAGCCCGGCGATCAGCTCCGGCGAGCGGGTAGCGCAAATGGCGACCAGGTCGTCCCTGCCGATCCCCAGCCCGGAGAGCCAGCGCGCGACGCGCCCGCTCCGCTCCTCCAGCTCGGCGTAGGAGACAGGCCCGCCCTCTCCGACGAGGGCGGTCGCACCTGCGCTTTGCGCCGCCTGTGCCTCGAACGGCCGCGGCAGGGGTGTGAAGAGACCGGCGGCCACGGTCTCAGTAGACGTTCTCGCGCTCCATCGCTTCGAACAGCTCGGTCACGTTGTTGCTGGAGAAGTCGTCGTTGGCGGAGCGGGCGATGAGCTCGATCTGCATACCCGAGTTGGGGTCCCGGCGGGTGAAGAGCTGGTCGAGGCCGGGGCTGTGGATCACGCCCGTCAGCAGGTCGCACCCGCGCTCCCGCAGATCGCCGAGAACGACCTCGACGTCGTCGATCCGCAAAGCCACGTGTTGGACCCCGGGTCCGTAGTTGTCGATGTACTGGGAGACGTTCGACTCCGGCGAGGTTCCCTGCACGAGGACGAACTTGATCTCACCCGCCTTCAGCACCGCCGACTCCATGCCGCTGTGGCTGCCCTCCACCGTCTGGCGTTCGGTCACCTCGAACCCGAACCGCCGGCAGAAGGCCTCGACAGCGGCCTCCAGATCCCGCACCGCAATCGCAACGTGGTCGATTGCGACTCCATGACGGGCAAGCGCAGCACTCCCCGGCGCCTCCCTCTCGAGCTCGTGCCTGGCCATCCCTCTCCTCCCTCCGTCGTATCTCAAGCGTGGCGAACGCTAGGCGGCCGCGCTCGCTCCGCCAAAGACCACCTGCGAGGGCAGCTCCTGGGGCGAAAGGCGATGCCCGCACTTGGGGCACGAGAAGGAGACCTCATGGGGCTCTTCGGGTTCGGAGCCCTCGTCCGACTCGTCCTCCGATTTAATCCTCTTTTGCGCACCGCGCAGCTCGGTTCTCAGGTCGGCCACCGACAGCTTCTCGGTGATTGCCCAGTCGAGCCAGAGGTCTTGATCCTCGACCGGGAGCGCGGCGACAGCAACATGGTGACTCCAGGTCAAATCGTCACGACGTCGTGACAAATCGAACGCGGCGGAAATCGAAGCCATGTTCGCGAGCGAACGCGGGTCATACCCCGTGATCTTGGCTGCGTGAGTGTACTTTTCACCCCATCTCTGGGTTCCGTACCGAACCCAGTCCCCCAGCCACCACTGGTTGCAGCGACTGACGCCTCCCAGCCGTTTTCCCACCACCACCCACTCCCTTTTTTCGAGCTCTCTCTTCGGTTGCCATGCAACCGCAGGCCGAGTCGAATCGCCGGGCTTCCTCTCTACGGGGGTGGAGTGTGGTACTGGCTGCGCCATCAAGTGACTCATAGTGTGTTGAGTAATAAGTAGCAGTTGGGCTATCGACTCAGAGGATGCGAATTGCGAAATCCGCACTTCGCCGGCTTCGCAAAAGGCGAAGATCCCTAGGAGGGATTGGCGGCCGCAGCAGGCTCTGAGGCCGGCATTGGGCCGAGGGCGTCGAGGCGCAGCGCCAGCTCCAGCTCCGCCGAACAGGCGTTGACGGGCCTGCCGAGCTCGCCCTCGATCACTCGCATCCTGTTTTCCACCGTCCTGCGGGTCACGCCCAAGGAGGCCGCTGCAGAAGAGGTGTTCCGGCCCGACGCGAAATACGCTCTCAGCGTTTGCCGGAGGATCGATCCCCGATCCCGGGTTCGGGTCAAGGGCTCGAGAAAAGTTGTCTGCAATGACCGCGCCAGGTCGGGAGTCTGCAGGGCGATCGACTCCAGGGCCACCGTCGAGAAGCAGGTGACGAGCTCCTGCCGCCTCAAGGCGACGGCCAGCGCCGCTTTCGCCTCGAAGTGCGTCTCCCGCCACCCCTCCACGCCGCAGCCGGGCTCACCAACTGCGAATCTCGCTCCCACGTCTCCCCTCTTCGCCAGCGTTTCCCGCACCAACTCCGAGGAGATTCTCCGGCGGCTGCCCAGCCACGCCCAGATCGTCCCCGCCCCCCGTGGCACCGTCAACAGAGCGGTGCCGAGCTGCTCGGCGAGAACCCGCGTTACCTCCAGGGGCCGAGTGCCACTGGCAATCAAGGCTATGTGCCACATGTTGAGGATGTAGCCGACTTCGTGATCGGCGACGGGTGAGCCGGAGAGAAGCCGTTCCACCAGCATGACCTGGCGCCGGTCGGAAGCTTTCGCCAAACGCGCCTCTTCGCGCTTGTAGTCTCGCGCCAGACCGGAGGCGAGGCGCCGCAGGATCAGGGTCTGCAGGGACTGGACCTCCCCCAAGGTGCCCGCGGTCAGGTCGCCGGCCTCGGCGAGGACGAATTCGTTCAGCACGGAATGGCTTTCGATCACCCCGACGAGGAAGGCGTCCAGGCCGATCCCGTAGCGTGCCGCCCGCTGCGCCTGCACAACCGCTGCAGGGGGCAGCGGTGAGCGGTCCTCGCGGCCGCTTTCGATGCACTCCAAGGTGAACTGCAAGGCGGCCGCAAAGGCATTCTCAAGGCCCGCTGTGTACTCAGCGTCCTGTACCCCTTCCGCGCCAGAAGTCGTACAGACGTGGGTCAGCGCCCGTTCGATCTCCCCCTGTCGTGCTCGCAGGCGTTCGGCGAGCAGCGCGCTCTCGGCATCGCGTGACTGCCTTCCCTTGCCTGCCTTCTCGTCCATTGAGGGGCCCCACCAGAAGAAACCCTTCGTCTTACCGCGTCGTGGTCCTGCCCAGCTAAAGCTGACATGGGTAATCGGACCTACCAAACTTAAATATCCGAGTCCACTCCTCCCGGAGCAAGCCATAGACGATGGCGTCGAGATAACAGCCACCGACCAACTCGGTCTCCCGCAGGCGCGCTTCCTCGCGGAATCCAAGCCGCTCGGGGATCGCGCGGCTGCGGCGGTTAGCGGGCGCGCAGTAGATCTCCACCCGGTGCAGCTTCCACTCGTAGAAGGCGTGGTCGACGAGAGCGCGCACGGCGGCAGTCATCGTGCCCTGGCCCTGGGCTTGCTCGGCTAGCCAGTAGCCGATGCTGGTGTTGCGGTTGGTCCAGTCGACCGCGTGGAAGCCGGCGACGCCGAGGATCTCCCCCCGCGGCGCGATCACCGCCTGGAAGCCATTTCCCTTCGCCAGCTGCTCCTCGGCTTCGGCAATGAACCGTTCCGTCGCCGCCAGATCCTGGTCGGCCGCCCAGGGCAGCCAGCGCGACAGGTGCTCGCGATCGGCCTCGATCAGGGCGTGAAGGGCACCGGCGTCTGCCGCTTCCACCGGGCGGATCCCGAGCTCGGTCAAGTGCGGCGAGAGCTTCATCCGCGAGCCCAGGCCAGGGCTAGCCGTTCACCGAGCCCAGCGCCTTGTCGATGAACGGTCCGAGCAGCTCGGCCACCGTCCCGGCCGCCTCTTCGGGGGCCTCGCCGGGCGTCGTCACGTGGCTGATCGCCAGCCGCACCAGGCTCTCCGCCAGGGCCTTGACGTCGGCTTCGGGCGCCTGCGGCCAGCCCTCTTCGATCACGCTGACGAGCCGGGCGCTCGCCCACTGGACTACAGGCAGGCCCTGGGTCGTCACGAAGGGGAGCATCCCACCGGTGCCGTCGTCGCTGAG
>JBQCIG010000017.1:0-3151 GCA_051953975.1 Solirubrobacterales bacterium
CGCCGCTACGGCGGCTACATCGTCCACGCCGGCGTCGCCGAGTTACTGATAGGGATCGCCGCCTCCTCGAGCTTCCAGACGAACCGCGACGTCGACCTCAAGCCGGGCGAAAGCACCACGGTCGACGGCTACAAGGTCACCTACGTTCGCCCCACCGCCAGCGTCGACAAGCTCGCCTTCACGGCCGGGGCGGTCCTCAAGGTGACGAAGGGCAGCGAAAGCTTCAGCCTGCACCCGACGCGCAACTTCTATCGGCGAACGGGCGTGCCGGAAGGCCCAACGACCAGCGGGTACTTCGGCGGCGAATCGGACAGCAACGTCGGCCTCGAAGCCGGTCTGAAGCGGGACTTCTGGGTCGCCGAGCAGCCGGATATCACCGGCGTCCAGAACAAGGCCCGCCTCGCCGACGAAGGCTTCAAAGCCTGCGTCGAAGGCGCTCCGGGAACCCCGCCGCAGTGCAAAGCCGTGGGGGCGATGATGCGCGCCGCCGCCGCCAACCCGCAGCTGCGCCCAGCGGCGCTCGCGCAGATCGAAAAACTGCAGGCGATCACCGCTCAACGCATCGCCCAGGGCTACCTGGCCGAAGGCAGCACCGCCACCTTCAAAGTGATCGTCAACCCGCTCGTGACCTGGATGTGGATCGGCGGGCTGATCGCGCTGGCCGGCGCCCTGATCGCGATCTGGCCGGCGCGGAGCCGGCGCCGCGGCGCCCTCGTCCGCACCGAGGCCGACGCCCGCAAGGAAGCCAAATATCGCGAGATCCGCGACGCCGAGCTAGACCACGCCGCCGGCAAGCTCTCCGACGAAGACTTCGCCGTGGTCGACGCCGAGCTGCGCCGCGAAGCGCTCGAGATCCTCGGCGCCGGCGAGGCGAACGGCAGCGGCAACGGTCATGCCAACGGCAATGGGGCTCACCCCCAGGAGCCGGAAAAGGTCGAGCAGAGCTAGACTGCTCGGACGATGTTCACGTTCTTCAGCATCATCCAGGTGATCGTCGCCTTCGTGCTGATCTTCCTGATCCTGCTCCACTCGGGCAAAGACGCCGGCCTCTCCGGCGCCTTTGGCATCGGTGGCGGCGGCAGCTCGATCGGCGGCGGCTCGATGGTCGAGCGCAACCTGGACCGGGCGACGGTCTTCTTCGCCATCGTCTTCGGCCTCAACACGATTCTGCTGCTGAAGCTCTAGCGGGCGTGGGTCCGGGGAGGACCCTCCGTCGCAAATTAGTGGAGGCTCCTCCGGGTCCTCCCCGCACCCACTTCAAAGTGGCATTGCCCAAGTCCCTCGGCGGACATTTTGCTGTGCTCTGTAACCGTCCTTGACAAATCTTGTATCTGTGTAAACATCCCGTACCGGAAGCAGGGATTTGACAAGGAGGGGCTGTGGAGGCACACGCAGAGCACGTGCATCACCATCACCACGAGCACGTCGAGGTCAACCCGGCGGAGTGGAGCGATGGCAAGCGCTACGCCTGGATGCTGGGGATCATCGTCCCGCTGGCGCCGTTCTTCGCCTGGTTCTACTGGTCGCTGACGGGGTTCGGCGGCTTCTGGTTCATGGGGCCCGTCCTCGTCTTCGTCCTCTTCCCGCTGCTCGACCTCGCGATCGGGATGGACCCGACCAACCCGCCCGACAGCGTCCTCAAGTTCCTCGAGCAAGACCGCTACTACCGCTGGTGCACCTACCTCTTCATCCCGATCCAGTACGCCGGGCTGGTCTTCGCCTGCTGGATGTGGTCGAGCGGCGAGCTCTCGGTGGTCGAATCGATCGGCCTGGCGCTGACGATGGGCGTGGTCGGCGGGATTGCGATCAACACCGCGCACGAGCTCGGCCACAAGCGCGCCAGCTCCGAGAAGTGGCTCAGCCGCGTGGCGCTGGCCCAGACCGGCTACGGCCACTTCTTCATCGAGCACAACCGCGGCCATCACGTCAAGGTCGCCACCCCCGAGGACCCCGCCAGCGCCCGCCTCGGGGAGAGCTTCTGGGCTTTCCTGCCGCGCACCGTCGTCGGCAGCCTCAACTCGGCCTGGGAAATCGAGACCGCCCGCCTGGATCGGCTGGGGAAAACGCACTGGGGGGTCCACAACGACGTCCTCAGCGCCTGGGCAATGACCGTCATCCTCTTCGGCGGCCTCGCCGTCGTCTTCGGAGCGGTGGTCCTGCCCTACCTGCTGGTCCAGGCGGTGATCGGTTTCTCCCTGCTGGAGGTCGTCAACTACCTCGAGCACTACGGCCTGCTGCGCCAGAAGCGCGAGGACGGACGCTACGAGCGCTGCCGTCCCGAGCACAGCTGGAACAGCAACAACGTCGCCTCCAACGTCCTCCTCTACCACCTGCAGCGTCACAGCGACCACCACGCCAACCCGACCCGCCGCTACCAGGCCCTGCGCCACGTCGATGAGGCGCCGCAGCTGCCGACCGGCTACGCGGGGATGATCGTCCTCGCCTGGTTCCCGCCGCTGTGGCGGCGGGTGATGGACCCCCGCCTGCTCGATCATTACGAGGGCGACGTGACGCGGGCGAACATCCACCCGCGCAAGCTCGACCGCGTGCTCGCCCGCTACGGGAGGGCCGCGTGAGCGCCTGGCGCTGTCCCAACTGCGATTACTCCTACGAGGAGGAGGAAGGGCACCCGCGCGAAGGGTTCCCGCCCGGGACGCCCTGGGCCGAGGTTCCCGACGACTGGCCCTGCCCCGACTGCGGCGTCCGCGACAAGATCGATTTCGAACCCGCGAGTAGCGACGCCTGACCGCCGCCGCTGCGACGATAAGGGGGATGACCACCAGCAGGACCCCCTACCAGGAGGCGGCGCGCGAGCTGCTGCGGCAGACGGTCTTCGACGCCGCCCGCGATCTGCTCGACCGCCAACCGTGGTCGGAGATCACGATGGCCGACATCGCCACCGGCGCAGGGGTCAGCCGCCAGACTCTCTACAACGAGTTCGGCAACCGTAACGAGTTCGGCTTCGCCTTCGTCATCCACGAGGCCGAACGGTTCATGGACGGCGTCGAGAAGGCGGTGCTGGAACACGTCGAGGAGCCGCGGGCGGCGGTGCGGGCGGCGCGGACGACGGGGTCACCCTGGCCCTGCGCGGCGGGCGCCGGTGGCGGCGCAGGTACGTACCGGCGCCGCTGGGTGACGTGGCGGCGCGCGA
>JBQCIG010000018.1:0-5481 GCA_051953975.1 Solirubrobacterales bacterium
CCCTCGCAATGGAAAAAAGCCGATCCACGGGGGGTTGGCGTGTTTGGGGGGACCATCCCGGTGGACTCCTGGGGTTTGGTGGGGCCCGTGCGGCGACAGGACCCGCCCGCCGCAGCGCCAGCGTCCCAAATCCGAAGCTCAGAGCGACCCCGAAGGCAACCGCGATCCCGAGGATCAGCAACCAGCCGAACCCACGCACCATCGGAATCGGGGACAGCTGCAACGCCAGGAACCCCGCGCCCGTCGCCAACACCGCCGCGCCGATCGTCGGCCCTCCGGCGGCCGCCGCGGGCTGCGCAGAACCGGTCTCGTCGAACCGCGCCTGGAACTGAATCGCGTAATCGACCCCCAGCCCGATCAGGATCGGCAGCGCCGCGATCGAGGCCATGGTCAGCGAGCCGCCGACGAGCGCGAGCAGCCCGAAGGTGATCGCGACCGCTGCGAGCGCGACCACCAGCGGCAGCAGCGGCCAGCGCGAGCTGAAGACGAGGAACAGCACGAGCGCCATCACGGCGATCGCGACCGCGAAGAGGAGAAGCAGCGCGTCCTTGAGCGCCTGGGCGACGCCGTCGATCACCACCGGAGCGCCGGAGACGACGTAGCGCCCGCCTTCGAGCTCGAAGCACGGCGCCGGTTTGCCGCCTTCTTTGCAGGCCTTGCGCGGGGTCGTGTCTTCGACCGTCGCTTCGATCAGCCCGATCGCCCGCCGCTTCTCGCTTTCGCTCAGGTCCGGCTTCAGCCGGATGATGATCTGGGCCGATTTGGCGTTGGGGAAGATGTAGGAGAGGCGGGCCTTCGGGGTGCCGCGGGGGCGGGCGAAGTCGAAGACGACGGTGGCGACGAATTCTTCGTTGTCGATGCTGGGGGGGCTGGTGATCCCGTACTTGGTCGCCACCGCCAAGAGGTATTCGCGGAACCGCTGCGCCGGCACGTGTTCGGCCAGCCGCCGCAGCTGGTTTTCGATCTGCACGACCGACTCGTTGAGGAAGGTCGCCGGGCCGGCGAGGAACTCGACCGCGTGCAGCCGCGCCAATTCCGCGCAGGGCCCGGGGATCGGTTTCGCCCCCTTCGGCACCTTGCCCGAGAGGCAGCCCTCCAGCCGCAGCAGCTTGAAGATGTTCTGGGTGAGGATCAACTGCGGCAGTTCGCCCTTGACGAGGACGACCACGGGTTCTTCGCCGAAGGCCTGGCGCACCCCCTGGGTCGCCTTGTAGGTCGCCGAGTCGGAGTCGACGAGGGTGCCGACGCCGGCGTCGGTCGAGATCTGGGTGGCGCCGACGGCGGCGGCGATCGCCACCACCAGGGTGAGCCCGACGACCACCCGCGCGTGCCTGGCCGCCCACGCCGCGACGCGCCCGAACCAGCTTCCGGGGTCCAACCTCAGTCCATCGAGAGCGGCCCGGTGACGTCAGCGTTGAGGAACTGGCTGACGAACGGGTTGCTCGAGTCGAACAGCTCCTCTTTGGGGCCCGACTCGACGATCTTGCCGCTCCAGAGCACGGCGATGAAGTCGGCGATCCGCCGCGCGGTCCCAAGGTCGTGACTGATCACCAGGTAGCAGCCGCCGTTCTCGGCGTGGACCTCGCGGATCAGCTCGCAGAGGAGCGCGGTGCGGACCGGGTCGAGGCCCGAGTCGGGCTCGTCGAACATCACGATCGCCGGTTCCAGCACCAGCGCCCGGGCGAAGCCGGCGCGCTTGCGCATGCCGCCGGAGAGCTCGTTCGGCATCTTGTAGGTGGCCTCGCTGAGGCCGACCTCTTTGAGCCGGCGGTTGACGATCTCGCCGATCTCCTCCTCGCCTTTGTCGGTGTGCTGCCGCAACGGGAAGGCGACGTTGTCGTAGATGTTCATCGAGCCGAAGAGGGCGCCGTCCTGGAACAGCAGGCCGAACTTTTTCCGCACCTCGAAGAGTTCGTCGTCGGTCATGTTGGGGATCGATTCCCCGTGCACGAGCACGTCGCCGGAGTCGGGATAGAGGAGGCCGACGATGTGCTTGATCAGCACGCTCTTGCCGGTCCCCGAGGGGCCGAGCACCATCGAGACCTGGTTCTCCGGCAGCCCGAGGTTGAGCCCGTTGAGGATGCGGGCGCGGCCGAACTGCTTGACCAGGTCGATGATCTCGATCGCGTCCTCGCCGCCGTGGTCGCGCTTGACGCCGGTGTGGAATTTGTAGGGGTCGTGGTCACGCGGGTTGACACCGGGAATCACGAAGTCGCGCCCCATCACCGCCCCGTCCTCGCTCACGTAAGGGCCTTCGTCGACCGCTTCGCGGTTGACTTCGGTCGTCACCTCGGGTGGCGCTTCGGCGCTCGAGGTCGCCTCGTCGCGCAGTTCCTCTTCTTCGCGGCGGTCCTCTTCCACTTCGAAGCGGTTCTCTTCCTCTCTCGACACCTCAGCCTCCTATTGGCGCGCGTGGGTTGGCCCCCCAGAAGACAAGGGTCCCAAGCATCCCGATGATGTGGACTAAGACGATGTTCATGACCATCGACTTCGCCGTCGCGGTACCGACGCCGACCGGCCCCCCTGACGCCGTATAGCCGTAGTAGCACCCGACCAGGACGATCGCCGTCGCCATGAACATTCCCTTGATCAGGCTGAAGATCAGGTCGGGGGGGTTCTGGAACTGCCAGAAGATCAGCGTGTAGCCACCGGAGGAAACGTCGCCGACCTGTTCGACCACGGCGATGTAGCTGGCCAGGTACATGATTCCGATCCCGACCAGGTACATGAACGGGAAGGCGATCCAGGCGGCGAGCAGGCGGGTGGCGCAGAGGAAGGTGACCGGCGGCACCCCCATCACCTCGAGCGCGTCGATCTCGTCGGAGATCCGCATCGCCCCGAGCTCGGCGACGATCCCGGTCCCGACCTTGGCCGCGAGCATGTAGCCGAAGGCGTAGGGCAGGATCTCGCGCAGGTCGCACCAGGCCGAGAACAGCCCCGCGTAGGCGGGCGCCCCCTGGGCGCGCAGCAGGTAGGCCCCCTCGATCCCGCACTGCAGGCCGAGCACGAAGACCAAACCCCAGATGATCAGGGCCGAGCCGAGGATCAGGATGCCGGCCTGGCGCAACGCCTCGCCGAAGAAGCGGAAGACCCTGCCCGAGTAGACGAGCCCGGCGATGCGGGAGCTGAAACGGCTGATCTCCCCGAGCGAATCGAGCCAGTTGCGCGGGACTTCGAGCCAGGCGTTCACGCGGGCATCACCTGATCGTCTGCAGTTCCGGGTTGGTCGCCAGCAGGGTCTGGGTGAAGACGTAGTTGAAGGCGAAGACGGCCATGAACGAGATCACCACCGCCTCGTTGACGGCGCGGCCGACGCCGGCGGCGCCGCCCGACGCGGTCATGCCCTTGTAGCAGCAGACGATGGCGATGATCGCGCCGAAGAGGGTGCACTTGATGACCGAGCCCCAGAGGTCGGTGATCGACGCCTGCAGGAACAGGGTCGCAAAGAAGCCGCCGAGCGGCTGGTGGTAGACGATCTCGGTGAGGATGCCGCCGCTGAGGCCGAAGACCAGCGCGTAGATGTCGAGCAGGCCGGTGATCAGCATCAGTGCCAGGAAGCGCGGCACGACCAGGTTCTTGACGGGATCGACCCCGAGGACCTGGAGGGCGTCGAGCTCCTCGCGGATCTTGCGGGCGCCGAGGTCGGCGGTGATCGCGGTCCCGGCGACGCCGGCGACGACGACCGCGGTCACGAACGGGCCGATTTCTCGGATCGCGGCGAGGACGAAGAAGCCACCGAGGCGATCGAGGGTCCCGAAGAGGGTGAGGGCATTTGCCGCCTGCAGGCCGGGAGCGCCGAAGCAGATGGCCACCGTCGAGACCAGCAGGGGGAACCAGCAGAGCCGCAGGGCGAAGAGGAACTGGCCGATGAACTCCTCACCGTAGGGATAGGGGGGTCGGACGGCGGACATGATCGTCCGCGAGGTGAGGATCATCAGCTCCCCCACCTCTTCGAAAACAGACTTGGCGGGCAGGAACGCCCTGTTGACCGCGGATCCGACCATCTGCTCCTCCTCCGAGCAGCGCCGCACGGACGCGAGCACCTGCTCGGTGCGCATGAGTCTAGGGGATGGGCCACCCCCGACTGTTGGCTGCGTGTTGAGATCCGGCTAACCCTTCCGGCGGGCAGGAAACGCCTGCGAAAGCGGCCAAACCCCGTGCTATGTTCGGGCCGCTTTGCGGGGGACCGGACGACATTCCCAGCACGCCCGCCTCCAGGCCATCGCGACCGGGCTAGCCGCGCTGGCGGCGGCGGCGCTGCTCGGCGCCTGCGGCGAAGCGTCCTCCGACGCGAACGAAGCGACCGGCACCTTCCACGTCCAGGTGACCGAAGCGACCTTCCCCACCAAGCAGAAGCTCGGCCAAACCTCGCTGCTGCAGCTCGGCGTCCGCAACACCGGCAAGCGGACCCTCCCCGGCCTTGCCATCACCTTCACGGTCGCCGGCAAAGAGGGGGTCGCCTCGTCCCTCCCGTTCGGCATCAGCGATCCGCAGCCGGAACTGGCCCAGCCGGACCGCCCGGTCTGGGTGCTGGCGCAGACCTACCCGCGCCTGCACGGGTCCTCTGAGCCCGGCGGCGCCACGACCTCCAACCCCAAGACCTTCGACTTCGGACCGCTGAAGCCGGGCGAGACGACCAAGGCGGTCTGGAAGCTGAGCGCGGTGCGGGCCGGCAAGTACACGCTGCTGTACAGCATCGCCGCCGGGCTCAGCGGTGAAGCGAAGGCGAAAACGGGTAATGGCGTCACTCCCGGTGGCTCCTTCGCGACGGAAATCACCTCGCAGCTGCCGGAAACCGAAGTCACCGACAGCGGCGAAATCGTTGAAGTCAAGAAGCAAGGAGCCAAGAAACAGGGGAAGTAGCCGGTCGACGGCAGCGGTGCTGCTCTCGACGCTGCTGATCCTGGCGCTGCCGGCCTGCGGGTCGGCCGAAGACTCGACGCAGCAGCGAGCACCGCAACGAGCCGTACCCGGTCAGCGGCCGCAGGGCACGGGCGGTGTCGCCCTGAAGAAGATCGGCTCCTTCGACCGTCCCGTCTACGTCGCCGGCGCACCCGGCTTCCCGCAGCTGCTCTTCGTCGTCGAACAGCCCGGCCGGATCTCGGTCCTGCGCGGCGGCCACCGGTTGCGCAAGCCGTTCCTCGACATCCGCGACCAGGTCTCCTACGGCGGCGAGCGGGGGTTGCTCTCGGTCGCCTTCCCGCCCGACTACGCGAAGAGCGGGCGCTTCTACGTCTACTACACGAACAACGCCGGCAACATCCGCATCGATGAATTCAGGCGAGCGAGCGCGACCCGCGCCGCGAGGCGGTCGCGGCGCAAAGTGATCGTCATCCCGCACCCGGTCAATTCCAACCACAACGGCGGTCAGCTGCAGTTCCTCGGCAACCTCCTCTACTTCGGCACCGGCGACGGCGGCTCCGCCGGCGACCCGCCCAACAACGCGCAGAACAAAGACGTCCTGCTGGGAAAGCTGCTGCG
>JBQCIG010000019.1:0-12705 GCA_051953975.1 Solirubrobacterales bacterium
GATCGAGCTGGTCCGCGCCGAGGGCCACGAGCCGGTGGTGCCGCCGGTCCTGGTCCGCGAAGAGGCGCTGGAGGGGACCGGCTTGCTCCCCGGCGACCGCGACCAGATCTACGAGGTCCCCAAGGACGAGCTCTTCCTCACCGGCACCTCCGAGGTCGCCCTCGCCGGCCTCCACGCCGACCAGATCCTCGACGCAGCGGCGCGGCCGCTGCGCTACTGCGCCTTCTCGAGTTGCTTCCGCCGTGAGGCGGGGGCGGCCGGCCGCGACACCCGCGGCATCTTCCGCGTCCACCAGTTCGACAAGGTCGAGATGTTCTCGTTCGTCGCGCCGGACGCCTCGCGCGAGGAGCACGAGCGCCTGCTGACGATCGAGGAGCGGATCCTCGGCGAGCTCGAGATCCCCTACCGGGTCGTCAACGTCGCCGTCGGCGACCTCGGCGCCCCGGCGGCGAAGAAGTACGACTGCGAGGCGTGGATCCCGAGCCAGGGCCGCTACCGCGAGCTCACTTCCTGCTCGAACACGACCGACTACCAGGCGCGCCGGCTCGGTGCCCGCTACCGCCCCGAGGAGGGCGCCTCGCCGCAGCCGGTCCACACGCTCAACGGCACCGCCTGCGCGGTCGGGCGGACGATCATCGCCCTGATCGAGAACAGGCAGGAGAGCGACGGGAGTTTCACGCTACCCAAAACTTTGCATCGGTTCGGCTCTCCTGAAAGAATCGCGCGGCTATGAGCGTGCGTGAGGCCAAGCGCGTCGTCCTCTGCGACGACCACGAGATCGTCCGCGAGGCGATCAAGGCGCGGATGGCCAACTCCAACGCGGTCGAAATCGTCGGCGAGGCTGGCAACGGCCGCGACGTCGTCAACGTCGTCAAAGAGCTGGAACCCGACGTCCTCATCGTCGACGTCGAGATGCCCAAACGCGACGGGATCGAGGCGACCAAGGAGGTCCTCAAGGCGCGGCCGCGGACGAAGGTGATCATCTTCACCGCCCACGCCCAGCCCGACCTGCTCGCCCTGGCGCTGCGCGCCGGAGCCTCCGGCTACGTGCTGAAGTCAGCGCCGGCGGAGGACATCGCCAAGGCGGTGAAAGCGGTCACCGGTGGTGGCACCTTTCTCGGCGGCGACTTCGCCGGCGGCAAGCCCTCGGAGGTGGAGAAACTGCTCGACCTCTCGCCGCGCGAGCGGCAGATCCTCGAGCTCCTCGCCGAGGGGCTGCGGGTGAAAGAAATCGCCGACCGGCTGCAGCTGAGCCCGGCGACCGTCCACACCCACGTGCGCAACGCGATTGCCAAGCTCGAGGTCGACACCCGCACCGAGGCGGTCGCGCTGGCGGTTCGCTTCAGCTACCTGGGCGCCGGCGGCGGCGCGCTCTAGCGCCCGCCGCTACTCCTTCTTGTCGAACTCGAGCGCGCAGCCGTTGATGCAGTAGCGCTTGCCGCCGCGGTCGGCCGGCCCGTCGTCGAAGACGTGGCCGAGGTGGGCGTCGCAGTGCTTGCAGACAACCTCGGTACGGCGCATGAAGAGGCTGTTGTCCGGCCGCAGCTCGACGTGCTCGAGGTTGGCCGGCTCGGTGAAGCTCGGCCAGCCGGTGCCGGAGTCGAACTTGGTGTCGGAGGAGAACAGCTCGGTGCCGCAGCAGACGCAGCGGTACATCCCCTCCGCCTTCTCGTCCCAGTAGGGACCGGTGAAGGCGCGCTCGGTGCCGGCCTTGCGGGTGACCTCGAACTGCTCGGGGCTCAGCTGCTCGCGCCACTCCTGCTCGTTTTTCTGGACCTTCGTTGCCATCTGTCTCCTTTCTCTCTATGAACAGAGTACGCCGCGGGTATTACAAGCCGGTGACGCGCTGACAGCGCTTCCGACTTTGGACACAGCGGGGTGTGTCGAAACTCGGAAGCGCTGCCCAGCCATACGATCCCGGTGTGTTCGCGGCCTTCTACGAGCGCGATGGGGACCTCTTCCACGCGACCGAGCTGACGCGAGGACCTTGGGACGCCGGCGCCCAGCACGCCGGCCCGCCCGCCGCTCTGCTCGGCTACGCGATCGAGCGGCTGCCGGAGGCGGAGGGGTTCCAGGTTGGGCGGATCACCTTCGAGATCCTGCGCTCGGTTCCGATCGCGCCGGTCCGGGTCGATGCGCGGGTGGCGCGGCCGGGGCGGCGGGTGCAGATGTTCGAGGCGGAGCTGAGCGACGCCGAGGGGGAGTTGCTGATGTGGGCGCGCGCTTGGGGGATTCGAACCGCGGCGATCGAGATCCCGGCCGACGCGATCGTCGCCGGCGAGCCACCGCCCCCGCCCGAGGAGGGTGAGGCGGCCGACTTCTTCCCGACCGGCGAGCAGCACGGCTACCACTCGGCGATGGAGGTCCGCTTTATCTCCGGCAGCTTCCTCGAGCCCGGGCCGGCGACGGTCTGGCTGCGGATGCGCCAGCCGCTCGTCGCCGGCGAGGAGCCGACGCCGCTGCAGCGCACCCTCGTCGTCGCCGACGTCGGCAACGGCGTCAGCGCCGCCCTCGACTTCCGCCGCTTCCTCTTCATCAACGTCGACCTGACGGTGCAGCTGGAGCGGATGCCGGTGGGGGAGTGGATCTGCGTCGACGCCGTCACCCTGCCGCAGCCGAGCGGGGTGGGGACCGCGGAGTCGGTCCTCGCCGACCGCGAGGGCCGGATCGGTCGCGCCCTGCAGACGCTGCTGGTAAGCGAGCGCTGAGCTGGGAGTCAGTGAACGCGGCGGTGCAGGGTCGCCAGGATCAAGAGCGCCGAGGAGGCGGCGATCGCGGCGGCGAGCAGGAAGGCCCCCTCGTAGCTGGTCAGCGCAGCCGCCAGTCCCGCCAGCGGCGCTCCCAGCCCGACCCCGGCGTCGAAGAAGGCGGTGTAGGTGCCCATCGTGGCGCCGCGGGCCGCCTCCGAGACCTGGCCGACGGCGATCAGCATCAGCGAGGGGTTGAGCAGCGAGAAGCCGGCGCCCATCGCCATGCCGCCGACCATCGCCAGCACCAGGCTGTGCGAGACCGCGATCAGCAACAGGCCGCCGGCCTCGACCAGCACCGCCCCGATCGCGACCGGGGCGGGGCCATAGCGGTCGGGGAGGTGGCCGGCGAGCAGCCGCGCCAGCACGATCAGCGCCGCGAAGGCGGCGAAGACGGTGGCGCCATGGCCGATCCCGCGGTCGTCGAGGAGGAGGACGATGAAGGCGGCGAGGGTGGCGTAGCCGGCCGAGGCGAGCGCCACCGCGAGGCCCGGTCGCACCGCCTCCGGGGCGATCAGCGGGTGCGGGTCGGCGTGCGGCTGGGGCCGAAAGGGATCCGGCACCCGGGCGGCGATCGCGGCGCCGAGCAGCGGCAGCGCGGCGGCGCAGATCCAGACGGTCGTGTAGCCGGAGGCGTTCAGCAGCAGCTCGCCGAGGAGCGGGCCGACGCTGAGCCCACCCCAGACCGCCAGCCCGTAGAGGCCGAGGACGCGCCCGCGCCGGGCGGGCGGCGCCATGTCGACGATCCAGGCCGAGCCGGCGGTGTAGAGGGCGCCCTCGCCGGCGCCGAGCACGAGGCGGGCGACGATCAGCCCCGCGATGCCGAGGTGGGGCAGGTAGAGCAGGCCGCTGAGCGAGACCAGCAACGCTCCGAGCAGGACCGTCGGCCGCCGCCCGCGGGTGTCGGCGAGACGACCGGCAACCGGCCGCAGCAGCAGGCCCGTCGCCGCGTAGGAGCCGATCACGACGCCGACGGCGAGGTCGCTGGAGTGGAGCGGACCGTGCACGTAGCGGGGCAGCACCGGGAGGACCGAGCCGACCGCGATCAGGCCGAGGAAGGTGACCGCGAAGACCCCGGCGAAGCTGAGCCCGGGTCGGTGCCCGCTCGGCGCTCCTGCCCGCTCGGCGACGCTCACGCCAGCAGGCCGGCGAGGTCGTCGAGGAGGAAGTCGGGCGCGGGATCGGCGGCCTCGGCCTCCTCGCGCGAGGTGGTGCCGCTGAGGACGAGGACCGTCTCCAGTCCGGCCCGGCGTCCGCCCTCGATGTCGGAGGAGATGCGGTCGCCGACCATCGCCAGGCGCAGGTTGCGCGGTTCCCCTCGGTCGCTGTCCGACCGAAAGGAACCATGCACCGCCTCGATCGCCATCTCGAACAGGTGCCGTTCGGGCTTGCCGGCGATCTCGGCGCGACGGCCGGTCGCCGTTTCGACGGCGGCGAGGACGGCGCCGGTCCCCGGCAGCTCGCCGCCGGGATAGGGCATCGTCGGATCGTGGCTGGTGGCGAAGAGGGCGGCGCCGCGGTCAAGCGCCCGCTTCGCCGCCAGCAGCTCGCCGTAGTCGAAGCCGCGGTGGCCCGAAACGACGACCGCGTCGGCCTCCCACGCCGCCTCGCCCTTCAGCAGGCGCGCCCCGGTCGCGGCGACGATCTCCTGCAGCGCCGGCGCGCCGATCACGAAGGCGGTGCCGCCGTCGCCCGCGACCTCGCCGGCGAGCCGCGCCACCACCATCCCCGCGGTGACGATCTGCCCTTCGCCCACCTCGACGCCGAGCTCGCCCAAACGCTCCGCGTAGGCGGCCGGCGGCCGCCCCGGGTTGTTGGTGACGAAGACGAGCCGCTTGCCCGCCGCCTGCAGCGCCTGCAGCGCCACCGGCGACCCGGGTACCGGGTCGCGCCCGATCCAGACGACCCCGTCGAGGTCGATCAGGAATCCGTCGAAGCTGTCGGCGAGGGACACGCTCGCAGGCTATTCGCAGTCTCGATACCGTGCGGGCAGTGAGCGTCAACGGACCAGTCGTTCTCGCCACCGACCTCCACCGTCGCTACGGCGAGGGAGATGCCGCCGTCGATGCCCTCGCCGGCGTCACCACCGCCTTCGAGCGCGACCGCTTCACCGCGATCATGGGACCGTCGGGCTCGGGCAAGTCGACGCTGATGCACATCCTCGCCGGTCTCGACAAGCCGACCTCCGGCACGGTCGAGCTCGACGGCGTCGAGATCACCAAGCTCGACGACGCGAAGCTGACCCAGCTGCGCCGCGACAAGCTCGGCTTCGTCTTCCAGTTCTTCAACCTGCTGCCGGTGCTGAGCGCTGAGGAGAACCTGGTGCTGCCGCTCTCGATCGCCGGCCGTAAGCCCGACCGGGAGTGGGTCGAGACCCTGATCCGCACCGTCGGCCTCGAGGACCGCCGCACCCACCGCCCCGCCGAGCTCTCCGGCGGCCAGCAGCAGCGGGTCGCCGTCGCCAGGGCCCTGGTCACCAAGCCGGCGGTCGTCTTCGCCGACGAGCCGACCGGCAACCTCGACTCGAAAGCGAGCGAGGACGTGCTGGGGCTGCTGCGCCGGGCCGTCGACGAGTTCGGGCAGACGGTGGTGATGGTCACCCACGACCCGGTCGCCGCCGCCCACGCCGATCGGCTGATCACGCTGCAGGACGGCAAGGTAGTCAATGACGCCGCCCCCGGCTCGGCCGACGACGTGATCGAGCTGCAGAAGCGGCTGTGACCAGCCTCGCCCTGAAGGGCCTGTGGGCTCGCAAGGTGCGGGCTCTGCTGACGATCTTCGCCGTCGTCCTCGGCGTCGCCTTCGTCGCCGGTTCCTACGTCCTCACCGACACGATCTTCGCCGCCTTCGACGAAATCTTCAACGAGTCGCTGAGCGGGACCAGCGTCGTCATCACCGCCCAAAATCCGGTCAAGCAGGAAAACGGAGAAGTGCCGACGATTCCGGCCTCGCTGCTGCCGAAGGTGCAGAAGACCCCGGGCGTCCACCTCGCCTCCGGGGCGATCTTCACCCCCGGCGGCTTCTTCGACGAAGAAGGCGAAAAGATCGGCAACAAATTCGCGCCGAAGTTCATCTCCTCGACGCTGCCCGACGGGTTGGAGGCGCTCAACTACGTCGAAGGGCACAAACCGCGCGGCCCGCACGAAGCCTCGATCGACAAGGCGGCGGCCGAAAGCAGCGGCCTGGCGCTGGGCAAGACGATCGAGCTGATCGGCCAGGGGAGGGCCGAGAAGTTCCGCCTCGTCGGCTTCACCAAGCTCGGCAGCGCCTCCTTCGGCGGCGCCAGCATCGCCCAGGTGACGCTCCCGGTCGCCCAGCGCCTGACCCACAAGCAGGGGCGCTTCGACCAGATCTCGGTCGCCGCTGAGGAAGGGGTCCCCCCGGAGGCGCTGAAGCGCCGGATCGCGAGGGAGATGCCAGCTGGGGTGCGGGTCGAGACCGCGAAGGAAAAAGCCGATCGCGCCTCCGAAGAAATCCGCGAAAACCTCGGCTTCCTGCAGACCTTCCTCCTCGTCTTCGGCTTCATCGCCGTCTTCGTCGGCTCCTTCCTCATCTTCAACACCTTCTCGATCACGGTTGCCCAGCGGGTGAGAGAGATCGGGATGCTGCGAACGCTGGGCGCCTCGCGACGCCAGATCCTCGGCTCGGTGATGGCCGAGGCGGGGGCGATCGGGCTGCTCGGCGCGGTGATCGGGATCGGCGGCGGCTTCGTGATCGCGGCGGCGATCGAGGCGCTCTTCAAGGCCTTCGGCCTGGAACTGCCGACGACGAGCTTGCAGATGGAGACGCGGACCGTGATCGTCGCTTTGGTCGTCGGTCTCCTCGTCACCCTGGTCTCCTCGCTGGTGCCGGCGCTGCGCTCGACCCGGGTGCCGCCGATCGCCGCCCTCCATGCCTTCTCACCGGCGCCGACCCGCCGTCGCCGGCTGGCCTACCTCGCGCTCTCGATCCTGCTCTCCGTCGCCGGCATCGCCATCGTCCTGGTCGGGCTGCTCGGGAGCGGCGGAGCGGGCTCCCGCGCCGGGCTGATGGGTGGCGGCGCGGTCGCGGTCGTCTTCGCGGTCTCGATCTTCAGCCCGCGCCTGGTGCCGCCGCTGGCGACCGCCGCCGGCTGGCCGCTGGAGCGCCTGCGCCACCTCACCGGCCGCCTCGCCCGCGAGAACGCGCAGCGCAACCCCAGTCGCACCGCGGTGACCGCGGCGGCGCTGATGATCGGCCTCGCCCTCGTCGCCTTCGTCACCGTCTTCGCCGCCGGCCTCAAGAGCACGGTCGCCCAGGTCGTCGACGAAAACTTCGCCGGTGGCCTGGTGATCCAGAACAGCGACGGCTTCTCCCCGATCCCCAACGGGGCGGCGAAGGCGGCGCGCAGGGTCCCGGGAGTGGCGCTGGTGTCGACGATCCGCGGCGCGCAGGCGAAGGTGGTCGAAAACGGGACGCCGGGCGGCACGGTGCAGGTCAACGCGCCGACCAGGGACATCGGCCGGACGCTCAGCATCGAATGGAAGCAGGGCGGGCCGAGCGCATTGCGCAACCTCACCTACGGCGAGGCGATCGTCTCCGACGACTTCGCCAGCTCGCACAACCTCCGGCTGGGCGACGGCTTCCAGCTGCTGACGCAGACCCGGGCGCGCCCCCGCTTCCGCGTCGTCGGCGAGTTCAACTCCAAGCTCGGCGTGCTCGGCAGCGTTCTCGTCACCCAGCCGGTGATGGCCCTCGACTTCGCCCAGACCCAGGACCTCTTCGACTTCGTCGAGGTCGAAGAAGGGGCCGACGAAGCGAAGGTCCAGGCGCTGCTGACGGCGGGGTCGGAAAGGCTCTTCCCCGTCACCGAAGTGCTCAACCAGGCGGAACTGAAGGAACAGCGCGAAAAGCAGATCGACGGGCTGGTCAGGCTCGTCTACGCCCTTCTCGCCTTCGCGATCCTGATCTCCCTGTTCGGGATCGCCAACACGCTGGCGCTCTCGATCCACGAGCGGACCCGCGAGCTGGGGATGCTGCGGGCGATCGGGATGTCGCGGCGGCAGGTGCGGACGATGATCCGCTACGAGGCGGTGATCACGGCCCTGATCGGGGCGATCCTCGGGATGGCGCTGGGGATCGTCTTCGCGACCCTGATCGCGCAGCCGCTGAAGGCGGAAGGCTTCACGCTCTCCTACCCGGTCGGCTCGCTCGCGCTGTTGCTGGTCTTCGCCGCGATCATCGGCGTGGTGGCGGCGATCTGGCCGGCGCGGCGGGCCTCCAGGCTCAACGTATTGCAGTCGCTGCAGTACGAGTAGCTCAAGCCAGCCCCGTGCGGAGGGCGGCGGCCGCTTCCAGCATCGCCCAGCGGGCAGAGGGGCAGATCGCGGTCAGGTTGGCGAAGGTGTGGACGAGGCCGGGGTGGCGGCGCAGGGTGACGCGGACGCCGGCGTCGCGCATCCGCAGAGCGTAGGCCTCGCCCTCGTCGCGCAGCGGGTCGAAGCCGGCGGTGGCGACGTAGGCGGGAGAGAGGCCGCTGAGGTCGCCGGCCCGCAGGAGGGAGACGCGGGGGTCGTCGCGATCGGCCTGGTTCGGCAGGTAGGTCTCCTCGAAGAAGTCCATGCTGCGCCGCGTCAGCAGGAAGCCCTCGCGGAACAGCTGCCGCGAGGGCGAATCCTCCCCGACCTGCGTCGGCGGGTAGATCAGCATCTGCATCGTCGGGGGCGGGGCGCTCTCCTCGCGCGCGCGAAGGCAGACGCCCGCGGCGAGGTTGGCGCCGGCGCTGTCGCCGCCGACGCCGATCCGGGCGCGGTCGGCTCCCAGCTCGGCGGTGCTGTCCACCGCCCAGGCGTAGGCCGCCCAGGCGTCTTCGGCGGCGGCGGGGAACGGGTGCTCGGGGGCGAGGCGGTAGTCGACCGCGAGGACGGTGGCACCCGAGTGGGCGGCGAGGAAGCGACATGGGTTGTCGTGGGTGTCGAGGTCGCCGATCACCCAGCCGCCGCCGTGGTAGTAGACGAGCAGCGGCCGGGGCTCGCTCGCGGCCGCGACCGGCGGCACGTACAGGCGGGCGCCAATGGCGCCGGCGGCGGAGGGGATCTGCAGCGGTTCGACCCGCGCCATCGGGATCGGCCGCGGCGGCGAGACGATCTCGGCCTCCAGTCGGCGCTCCTCCCGTGCCTCGCCGACGTCTTTGTCGCCGATGAATCCGTTGCTGTCGGTCAGCTCGGCGAGTCGCAGCAGGGCGTGGACGTCGCTCGCCAGCCGCTGCCCGTCGACCACCGGCGGCGGCCCGAAGAGCAGCCGCTGCAGGCGCGGCGAGAGCCCGCAGACCGCCTTCAGGACCCGGTGCTCGACGGCGGGAGGGAGGCGCGGAAGCTCGGCCACGGGCGCAGGCTACGCGTTGCGTGGTTCCTTTGTCCGGTTATTCAGGCCAAAGGAACCACGCAACTGGGGGCGCTGTACGAAAGTCACACAACTTCGTGTAAGCGTGGGAGTAGGCTCGGCTTGACCCATGGAGGCGATGGCGCCAGCCGCGGCTTCGATCGACGGGCACGGCCCGGGCCCGATTCGCGGCCTGCCGCCGGGGCCGCGGATGGGTCGGGCGCTGCAGACGGCGATCTGGTCGCGCCGCGCGCAGTGGCTGCTCGAGCAGGGCCGCGCCCGCTTCGGGCGCATGTTCTCGCTGAAGATCGCCTACGAAGGCGACTGGGTGATCATCTCCGATCCCGAGCTGGTGAAACAGATCTTCACCGGCGACCCCCGCGTCTTCCACGCCGGCGAGGGCAACCAGATCCTGCGCCCGATCCTCGGCGAGAACTCGGTCCTCGTCCTCGACGAGAAGAAGCACATCACCCAGCGCAAGCTGCTGCTGCCCCCCTTCCACGGCGAGCGGATGCAGGCCTACGGCGAGAAGATGGCGGAGATCGCCGGCCGCGAGATCGAGAGCTGGCCGACCGGCACCCCCTACAAGCTGCGGCCGCGGATGCAGGCGATCACGCTCGAGATCATCATCGAGACGGTCTTCGGCGTCCATGGCGGCGAGCGGATGGAGCCGCTGCGCGATGCGCTGCGGAACTTCCTCGACCTGACGACGGACCCGCGGGCGCTGCTGCCGGTGCTGATGGTCGGTCCCGACCGGATCAACCGCATCCCCGCCTTCCGCCGCCGGGTCGAACGGGTCGACGCGCTGATTGGGCGCGAGATCGCCGAACGGCGGACGGCTGAGGACCTGGCCGAGCGCGAGGACATCCTCTCGATGCTGGTCGCCGCCCGCCACGAGGACGGCAGCCCGATGAGCGACGCCGAGATCCGCGACGAGCTCCTCACCCTGCTCGTCGCCGGTCACGAGACGACGGCGACGGCGCTCTCCTGGGCGATGGAGCGGCTGGTCCGCCACCCGGAGAAGCTGGAGCGTCTGCGCGACGAGGTCGAGGCCGGCGAAGACGCCTACCTGACGGCGACGATCCAGGAGACCCTGCGCCTGCGGCCGGTGATCGTGCTGGTGATCCGCAAACTCACCGAGCCGGTCGAGCTCGGCGGCTACGAGCTGCCAGCCGGCGCCTCGGTCAACCCCTGCATCCACCTGATCCACCGCGACCCGCAGATCTACCCCGAACCGGATCGCTTCCTCCCTGAGCGCTTCCTCGACGAGCCGCCCGGCACCTACACCTGGATCCCCTTCGGCGGCGGCATCCGCCGCTGCCTCGGCGCCGCCTTCGCTCAGTTCGAGATGTCGGTCGTCCTCCGCGAGCTGGTCCGCCGCCGCGAGATCGCACCCGCGAACCCCGTCTCCGAGCGCCCCTACCGCCGCGCGATCACCGAGACTCCCCGGCACGACGCAACGGTAGTGCTCTCTTAGTGCCGACGGGGACGATTTCCGGTTGTATAGACCGGTTTTCGGCCCATCGGCAGGTGGGTAGGAGGCGACAATGAAGCCCGGCAGCCGCGAGACGATTCCGACGATCTCCGAGGTGGTGCGCGAGGCGGCGGCGATCGTCGATCCTGAGGGCGCCCACACTGCCGTCACCGGCTTCTTCGAGAGCTTCGAGGACGACGACCGGCCCGCCACCGCCGCCGAGGACCTGCAAGGCGAGCTGCTCAGCACCGCCCAGGGAATCGATCCCGAGGGCGACGACCCCGCCGCCCTTGCCGCTGCGGCCGCCGCGATCTGGCTCGCCACCAACCCCGGCCAGGCCGACAACGGCGACCACGTCCTGCGGGAGGGCACCCGCCTCGTCTTCGAGGGCGACCCGCCCGAGCCACTCGCCGCATGGCTGGCGGCGCGGGGCATCGACGGCTAGAGATAGGAGATCAGCTCGACCAGGCGGCCGTCGGGATCGCGGCAGTGGACGCTGACCCCGACGCCATTGGCGCCCGAGCGGACCGCCGGCTCGCCGATCACCTCAATGCCCCTGCTGAGCAGGTGGGTGACCGCGCCCTCCGCCGTCCCGGGCCAGACGAGGCAGACCTTGTCCTCGGCGCCGGTTGCCACCGCAGCGTCGATTCCCAGCCCTTCGGCGTAGAAGCGCGCCGTGCGGTTCGGGTCTGAGCCGGCGAGCTCGAGGTGGTCGAGCTGGATGCCCTTGGCCCCACCCTGCTTGCGAGCTGCGCGTCGCCGCAGCGGCAGGACGAGGGTGCCGAGGGCGTAGAGGACCGCCAGGACCCCGACTACCTGAACCGACCCGTCGTCCCCGGATAGGAACTCGCCGATCACGAGCAGGGCCAGCAGCCAGAGCGCGACGATCGTTCCGCCGCGGACGAAGCGGACCGTGTCGTCGTCGTGCTCGTCCATGCCGGCGAGGAGGACCGAGCTGTGGCCGCAGGCGAAGGCGAGGACCAGGCTGATGCCGGCGGGCTCCCAACTGCCTTCGGCCCAGATCGCCGCGGTCGTGACCAGGAACGCGAGGATGGAGACGGCGATGGTCGCGCCTCCGAGCAGCGCCAGCTGGCGCTGGCGGAGCCGCAGATGCGAGCCGGCGACCGCCGTGAGGCTGAGGAAGGCCAGCGCGGCGGCGGTGCCGATCGCCCTGACGCTGGCCTCGTGCAGCGTGTTTCCCGAGAGGATGATCAGGATCAGCAAGAAAGCCACGGCGCAGAGCACGCCGATGCTGAGCTTGATCACCCCCTGTAGGTCCTCGCCACCGCGCACAAACGAAGAATCGGCCCCGGGGGGCCGATTCTTAAGCGCTTGGTGAGTGGACTATCGGATCAACCGCAGCCGGTGTTGTTGCCGCACTGGCTGCACGTGTAGCAACTGCCCGTCCGCTGCATCATGCCGCCGCATTGCTCGCAGGCCGGCCCGAGGTCGAGGCCCTGCATCTTCGCCGGCCGCACCGGGGGCGTTTCGGTCATCGCCGCGGCGGCCGGTACCGAGGTCCCGGACTTCGCCGCCGCATCGCCGTTGCCGTTGCCGCCGTTGGAGTGGCCGTTGCCGTTGGCCGGGCCGGCGGTGTCGGTCGGCACCCCGAGACCCAGCTGGGCGGTCTCGGCTTCCTTCTTGCTGCGGACCTCCTGGGTCAGGATCCCCAGTTCCTCGAGCGTTTCCGTGTCCTCGATGAAGCGGCTCGCGACCCAGCGCATGATGTAGTCGGGCAGCGATTTGGCGAAGGGGATCTCCGGGTTCTGGGTCATGCCCTCCGGGTCGAAGCGCATGTAGCTGAACTTGCGCACGAAGGTCTCCAGCGGCACCCCGTACTGGAGGCCGAGCGAGATTGCCGTCGCGAAGGCGTTGAGCAGCCCCCGCATCGTCGAGCCCTCCTTGCCGATGTCGGTGAGGAAGATCTCGCCGACGGTGCCGTCCTCGTACATGCCGGCTGTGATGTAGCCCTCGTGGCCGCCGATCGAGAACTTGTGCGTGATCGACTGGCGCTCGCGCGGCATGCGCTTGCGGCGCGGGCCGGCGTCCGCCAGGGCCTTGTCGACGGCCTGGGCGACGATCGTGTCGACGCTCTCCGGCAGCTCCGCCTGCTTCTGCGCGTCGGTGCGCAGCGCCTGGGCGGTC
>JBQCIG010000020.1:0-10809 GCA_051953975.1 Solirubrobacterales bacterium
TTTTTATAAGCGGTGGGGGATGTCTTGTGTATCGGCATGTGGTGTTTCTTTTGACGGCATAAACAGAAAAAAGAACCCACGGAACTAGTCCAGACCGAGCTCAGCGCGCACTATCCCGACCAGCTCCTCGGCGGCGCGCTCGAGGTCGTCGTTGACGATCCGGTAGGCGAACTCGTCCTGGGCGGCCATCTCCTGGGTCGCGACTTCGAGCCTGGCGTCGATCGCCGCGGGGGCATCGGTGCCGCGCCCGTGCAGGCGTTTGCGCAGCACCGCGGGATCGGGCGGGGCGATGAAGACCTGAACCGACTCGCGCATCGCCGCCCGCACCTGGCGTGCCCCCTGCACCTCGATCTCCAGCACGACCGAGTGGCCGGCGGAGAGGCGCCGCTCGACCTCGCTGCGCAGGGTTCCGTAGAGGTTGCCGCTGTAGGTGGCGAACTCGAGGAAGTCTTCGGCCGCGATCCGCTCGTCGAACTCCTCGGGTGTGAGGAAGTGGTAGTCGCGGCCATCGACCTCCCCCTCCCGCGGCGCCCGCGTGGTCGCCGAGACCGAGAGCTCGAGGTTCGGGACCCGCGCCAGCAGCTCCTTGATCAGGGTCCCCTTGCCGACCCCCGAGGGCCCGGTGATGACGAAGACTTTGGCCATAAGCAAATTTCGCGCTTCTCTCCCGGCGCGAAGAATCAGAGATGGACGCTTGGTCGTTCCGCGCTCAAGGCGGGGATCATGACCGCCGCGGCGGTCGCTAACGGCGCAGGTAGGAGATCAGCTCGGTGCGCTGACGCTCGGAGAGGCCGCCGATCGTCTTCGACGGGGAAATCCGGCACTGGTTGAGGATGCGGTTGGTCTTGACGCGGCCGTACTTGGGCACGGCGAGGAGCATGTCGAAGACCTTCGCGGTGAGGACGTACTCCGGCGGGTCGAGCAGGATCGTCTGGATGCTCGCCCGGTTCGCCTTCAGGTCCTTCTTCAATTTGGCCCGGGCGGTGCGGATGTCGTTCGCCCGCTTGAGGGCCTCCATCCGTTGGTCCAGCGAACGTTCCGGCGCCGCAAGCGAAGATTTGACCGGGGGGGCGGGCATGTGGGCGGCGAGTATAGCCGCGGTTTGGGAGCCTGCAAGGCAAGAGGGGCGATTTACCCAGAAATTCACCTCGACCTCTACTCGAGGTCTAGTGCCTGAACGGGCAAAGCGCTTCCCGACAACCCGGTTTCCAGCTCTTTTGCAATCCGCGAACCGGCCCGGGGGTCTCTGAAACTCTCCGTACCGATAGCCACCAGGCTCGCCCCCGCGACGAGGAACTCGGCCGCGTCCGCGCCGCTGCAGATTCCCCCCATCCCGATCGCCGGCAGCTCGCAGGCCTCCTTCACCGCCCGCAGCTGCTGCAGCGCGATTGGCCGCACCGCCGGCCCGGAGAGGCCGCCGTGGCCGGCGGCGAGGACCGGCTCTCCCGTGGCGGGATCGATCGCGCTTCCCTTCAGCGTGTTGATCAGCGAGACCACATCGGCCCCACCGGCTTCGGCAGCGATGGCGACGGCCCCGGGATCGGCCACGTTCGGAGTCAGCTTCACGATCAGCGGCTTTGCGGTCAGAGGCCGCAGCGCTTCCAGGAGCGCCTCGGTCTCGGCTGGGTTCTCGCCGACGATCAGGCCAGAGTGGACGTTGGGGCAGGAGACGTTGAGCTCGATCGCGGCGACCTCTTCGCGCTCGGCGACAGCCTCAACCAACCGGCCGAACTCCTCCCGGTTCGTCGCCATCACCGAGACGATCAGGGGCACGGGCAACTCGGCCAGCTGCGGCAGGTCCTGGGCCAGGAACCCCTCCAAGCCCTTGTTCGGCAACCCGATCGAGTTCAGCATGCCCGCCGGCGTCTCCCAGATCCGCTGCGGCGCATTTCCGGCGCGCGGCTCCGGCGTGATCGTCTTCGAGACGAAGGCCGAAAACGGAAACTCCTCGAGCAGCTCGTCGCCGAAGACCTTGCGCGCGGCTATCGCGTCGTAGGTGCCGGAAGCGTTGATCACCGGGTGGGCCAGCTCAATCCCGCAGAACTCGATGGTGGTTGGGCCGGCGGGTCCTGTCGCCGATTTGGTGCCACCACCCCTTTCGGGGTGGTCCCCCAAATCCGCGCCACCCACCGGCAGAGACCCCAAAACGGGACCGTCAACGCACAAGCGGAGGTATCCACCATCGGGTTTTGGAACGGCGCAGCCGAAGCAGGCGCCAAAGCCGCAGGCCATCGGCGTCTCCTCGGCCAGCTGATAGGCCACGTTGTGCTCTTGACAGAGCGCTCGGACCGCCTCCAGCATTGCGGGAGGTCCGCAGGCGTAGACGACGGCTGAGGCCGCATCGTCGCCCGCGAGCATCGTCGCGAGCAGGTCGGTGACGTAGCCCCGGTGGCCGGCGTGACCGTCCTCGCTGGCGAGCCTAACGTCGGGGCAGAGACTGCCGCCGGCACAGAAGAGCTCATCCAGACCCCCCGAATGCTCCTGGTTGCGGAAGCCCAGCAATACGCGCAGCGGAATCCCTTTTTCGACCAGATGGCGGCGCCAGATTGCCAGCGGGGCGATGCCGACGCCGCCGCCGACCAGGATCGCTCCAGCTGCCTCGGGGTTGACCTCCTTTGGGGTTGAGAAGGCGTTGCCGAGCGGGCCCGTGACCCATACCTCCTCGCCTGGCTGCAGATTGCAGAGGCGATCGGTGCCGGGGCCGACGCTCTCGACCAGGAAATCGAGCCGCACCCCCTGCTTCGCCGGCGTCGCCTCGGCGACTGAGATCGCCCGCGGCAGGAAGGGGCGGCCTCCCCCCTCCCCCCAGCTCTTCTCGGCGGCGAGCATGTAGAACTGCCCGGGCCGCGGTGCCGGCCCTTCGCGGTCGAGCAGGGAGAAGATGCGGTAGCCGCCGGATGCCTGGTTCTCGGCGACCTCGCAGAGACGGCGGCCGAACGGCGCGCTCATCGCGCCTGCGGGGCCGGCGCCGTGCTGCCGTGGATCTCCTGCAACGAGCGAACGTCCGCGTCGCCCTGCTTGGCGGCGGCGATCGCCCGGGCAGCGGCGGTGGCGCCGGTCATCGTCGTCACGCAGGGGATGCCGTGGCGGACGGCGGCGGTGCGGATCTCATAGCCGTCGGTGCGGGCACCGGAACCGGTCGGGGTGTTGATCACCAGGTCGCATTTGCGCTTGCGGATCAGGTCGAGGACGTGCGGCGAGCCTTCCTGCAGCTTGTTGATCCGGGTCACCGGCACCCCCATCCGCTCGATCGCCTGAGCGGTGCCGTGGGTCGCGATCACCTCGAAGCCGAGGTCGTGGAAACGGGTGGCGAGCTGGGTCGCGGCGGCCTTGTCGGTGTCGGTGACGGTGATGAAGACCGAGCCCGAGTCCGGCAGCCGCACCCCGGCGGCAGCCTGTGCCTTGCCGAAGGCGGTCGGGAAGTCGGAGGCGATCCCCATCACCTCGCCGGTGCTCTTCATCTCCGGCCCGAGCACCGAGTCGGCGCCGGCGAAGCGGGCGAACGGGAGCACCGCCTCCTTGACGCTGACGTGCTCCAGCGGCCCCTGCGGCAGCTCCTGGTCGGCCAGCTTCTCCCCCAGCATCAGCCGGCAGGCCAGCTTCGCCAGCGGCACCCCGATCGCCTTGGAGACGAAGGGGACGGTGCGGGAAGCGCGCGGGTTGGCCTCGATCACGTAGAGCTCGCCGCCGGCGACGCCGTACTGGATGTTGATCAGGCCGATGACGCCGAGCTCGAGGGCGATCTGCTCGCTGGTGGCGCGGATCTGCTCCAGCATCTCCTCGCCGAGGCTGAGCGGCGGGATCACGCAGGCAGAGTCGCCGGAGTGGACGCCGGCCTCCTCGACGTGCTGCATGATCCCGGCAACGTAGACCTCCTCACCGTCGCCGAGCGCGTCGACGTCGACCTCGATCGCGTTCTCGAGGAAGCGGTCGAGCAGCAGGGGGTGCTCCTGGTCGGCCTTGACGTTGGCCTCCAGGTAGGCGGCGAGGTCCGCGGTCGAGTAGCAGATCTCCATCGCCCGGCCGCCGAGCACGTAGGAGGGCCGGACCAGCAGTGGGAAGCCGACCTCGGCGGCGATCACCTCCGCCTCCTCGGCCGAGAGCGCGGTGCCGTAGGGCGGGTGCTTGACTCCGAGCCGGCGCAGCAGGGCGCCGACGCGGCCGCGGTCCTCGGCGAGGTCGATCGCGTCGACCGGCGTCCCCAGCAGCGGCACCCCCGCTTCTTCGAGGGTGCGGGCGAGCTTCAGCGGCGTCTGCCCTCCGAACTGGACGATCACCCCCTCCGGTCGCTCCTGCTCGCAAACCGCGAGCACGTCCACGGCGGTCAGCGGCTAGAAGTAGAGGCGGTTCGAGGTGTAGTAGTCGGTGGAGACGGTCTCCGGGTTGCAGTTGACCATCACCGCGTCGCGGCCGAGCTCGCGGGCGGTCATCGCTGCGTGGACGCAGCAGTAGTCGAACTCGATGCCCTGGCCGATCCGGTTCGGCCCGGCGCCGAGGATCACCACCGAGTCGCGCTCGCCGCGGCGGATCTCGCTCGCCGGCGGGGTGCCGTCGTGGCGAGGGCGCTCGTGACCCGAGTAGTAGTAGGGCGTCGCCGCCTCGAACTCGGCGGCGCAGGTGTCGACCGCCTTGTAGGTGCGGGCGAGGCCGTCGGTGCCGTCGCCTTCGGCGGCGAGCGCCTGCAGCTCGCGCAGGAACCAGCGGTCGACCTTGCAGGCCTCGTGCACGGCCTCGACGTCGATCCCGCGCTCGAAGGCGGCGAGGATCTGGTCGAAGCGCTCGGCGCAGGGGACCGCGATCGCCGCCAGCAGCTCCTCGTCGGAGGCGGGGATCTCGGCTGGCGAGTCGAGCTCGCGCGAGCGCATCGCCTTGGCGAAGGACTCGCGGAAGGTGCGGCCGATCGCCATCGCCTCGCCGACGCTCTGCATGTAGGTCGAGAGCCGGCCCTCGGAGCCAGGGAACTTCTCGAAAGCGAAGCGGGGGATCTTGGTGACGACGTAGTCGATCGTCGGCTCGAAGGAGGCGGGCGTGGCGCGGGTGATGTCGTTGGGGATCTCCTCCAGCGCGTAGCCGACCGCCAGCTTCGCCGCCATCTTCGCGATCGGGAAGCCGGTCGCCTTGGAGGCGAGCGCCGAGGAGCGCGAGACGCGCGGGTTCATCTCGATCACGACGATCTCGCCGCTCTCGGGGTCGACCGCGAACTGGACGTTGGAGCCGCCGGTCTCCACCCCGATCGCCCGGATCACCTTGATCGCCTGGTCGCGCAGGTCCTGGTAGAGCGGGTCGGTCAGAGTCTGGGCGGGCGCGACCGTGACCGAGTCGCCGGTATGGACTCCCATCGGGTCGACGTTCTCGATCGAGCAGATGATCACGACGTTGTCGTTGCGGTCGCGCATCACCTCGAGCTCGAACTCGCCCCAGCCGAGCACCGACTCCTCGACCAGGACCTGGTTGATCGGGCTGGCGGCGAGGCCCTCGGAGACGACCTGGCGCAGCTCGGTCTCGCTGCGGCCGATCCCTCCCCCCTGCCCGCCCATCGTGAAGGCAGGCCGGACGATCGCCGGCAGGGTGATGCGGCCGTCGGCGAGCGCCTCCTCCATCGCGCCGAGCGATTCGACCGTCATCGACCAGGGGATCCGCAGCCCCGCCTCGGTCATCGTGCGGCGGAACTCCTCGCGGTCCTCGGCGCGGCGGATCGCCGCCGCGTCGGCGCCGATCAGCTCGACCCCGAAGCGCTCCAGCGTCCCGTCCTCGAACAGGTTCATCGCGATGTTGAGCGCGGTCTGGCCGCCGAGCGTCGGCAGCAGCGCGTCGGGGCGCTCCTTCTCGATGATCTTGGTCACCGGGCCGGGCAGCAGCGGCTCGATGTAGGTGCGGGTGGCGAACTCGGGGTCGGTCATGATCGTCGCCGGGTTCGAGTTGACGAGGACGACCTCGTAGCCCTCCTCGAGCAAGACCTTGCAGGCCTGCACACCGGAGTAGTCGAACTCGGCTGCCTGGCCGATCACGATCGGCCCGGAGCCGATCAGGAGGATCTTCTGGATGTCCTCACGTTTGGGCATTCGTCACCTCCTGCGCCCCTGCCAGGCGCGCTTCCAGGTTTTGCCGGACCGAAGGCCACTCGTCGTCGACGATCGAGAAGTAGGCCGAATCGCGGACGCCGACGACCGGCATCAGCATGTGCTTGCGGAAGATGCCCTCGAACTTCGCCGGCAACGCTTCCATCGCCCCCCGCGAGCGCTCGTTGCGGGCGTCGGTCTTCAGCTCGACGCGCATGCAGCCGAGCTCTTCGAAGGCGAAGCCGAGCATCAGCAGCTTCGCCTCGACGTTGACGCCGGTGCGCCAGGCGGAGGGGGTCAGCCAGGTCGCGCCGACCTCGACGCCGTTGTGGATCGGCCGGGGCGCCAGGAAGGAAGAGCTGCCTAGCGGCTCGCCACTGCCGGCGCGCAGGGTCGCGTAGCCGTGCTCGGCGCCGGCCTGGCGCGCATCCAGCCGTTCCTGGAAGTGGGTGTCGAAGCCGTCTTCTTCGCTGACCCGGCGGTCGATCCACTGCCAGATCTCCGGGTGCCCGGCGACCGACCGCAGCGGCTCGCGATGGGCCTCGGTCAGCGGCTCGAGACGGACCAGCCGGCCTTCGAGCACGCGGTCGGGCGGTGACCAGATCACGCGCCCGCCTCCGCCAGGGCGAGGAAGCGGTCGAAGAGATGCCTCGCGTCGTGCGGGCCGGGGCCGGCCTCGGGGTGGTACTGGACGGTGGCGCCGGCGACGTCGCGGAGGACGAGCCCCTCGACGGTGCGGTCGTAGAGGTTCAGCTGCGAGAGCTCGGCGACGCCGAAGTCGGTCTCCCAGCGGACCGGCTCGTCGCCCTCGATCTTCGGCTCCCCGCCCGGGCCGACGACGGCGAAGCCGTGGTTCTGCGAGGTGATGTCGATCCGCCCCGTCTCCAGGTCCTTGACCGGGTGGTTGGCGCCGCGGTGGCCGAAGGGGAGCTTGTAGGTCTGCAGGCCGACGGCCCGGCAGAGCAGCTGGTGGCCAAGGCAGATGCCGAAGACGGGCTTTTGGCCGATCACCCCGCGGACGGTCTCGACGACGTAGTCGAGCGCGGCGGGATCGCCGGGGCCGTTGGCGAGGAAGACGACGTCGGGATCCTCGGCCAGCACCTCCTCGGGGCTGCTGGTGCAGGGCAGCAGGGTCAAGCGGGCACCGTGCTCGCGCAGCTGGCGGACGATGCTGAGCTTGACCCCGGTGTCGATCCCGACCACGTGCGGCCCCTCGCCCTCGAAGCGGATCGGCTCCGGCGGCGTCACCGTGCGGGCGAAGTCGGCGCCGTCCATCGGTGGCTCGGCGGCGACCCGCTCGCGCGCCTCGGCCTCGGGCGTCGCGGCCGGGAAGATGCCGCCGCGCATCGCCCCCTGATCGCGAATGTGGCGGACCAGCGCCCGCGTGTCGACGCCGCTGATCGCGGGGACGCCGCGGTCGCCGAGCCAGTCGAGCCAGCCGCCCTCGGCGGTGGCGACGTCCTCGCGGTTCTTGGCGTCGCGCATGACGACCCCGCGGGCGTGGACCGCTTCGGACTCCATCGCCGCCGCGGAGACGCCGTAGTTGCCGATCAGCGGGTAGGTGAAGACGATGATCTGGCCGGCATACGAGGGGTCGGTGACGGCCTCCTGGTAGCCGGTCATCGCGGTGTTGAAGACGACCTCGCCGGTGACGGCGCCGTCGTGGCCGCAGGCGAGGCCGTCGAGGCGGGTGCCGTCCTCGAGCAGCAGGTAGGCGCTCATGCCGCGACTCCCAGGGAGAAGCTGCGCAGGCGGAAGGCGACCTGGCCGGCGGCGACGGTCATCAGCACCCGGCCGGTGAGGGTGCGGCCGGCGCACCAGGAGTTGGCGGAGCGGCTCTCGTAGCCGTCCTCGCCGACGGTCCACTCGGCGCCGAGGTCGCAGAGGACGACGTTCGCCTCCGCGCCCGGAGCCAGGGTCGGGCGCGGGAGATCGAAGGGCTCGGCTCCTCCCCCCATCCGCTCGACCAGCAGCCCGAGGTTGATCGCCCCGGGCAGAACCAGCTCCGTGTGCAGCGCCGCGAAGGCGGTCTCGAGGCCGGTGACGCCGAAGGCCGCCTGCTCGAAGGGGACGTCCTTTTCCTCCGGCTGGTGCGGCGCGTGGTCGGTGGCGATGCACTCGATCGTGCCGTCGCGCAGGCCCTCGATCAGCGCCTGGCGGTCGCGCTCCTCGCGCAGCGGCGGGTTCATCTTGAAACGGTGCGGGTCGAGGCTGCGGACCTCCTCGTCGGTGAGGCAGAGATGGTGCGGGCTGGCCTCGGCGCTGACCCGCACCCCCGCCACCTTGGCGGCGCGGACGATCTCGACCGACTCGGCGGCGGAGAGATGCTGGACGTGGATGCGGGCGTCCTCGTAGCCGGCCAGGGCGGCGTCGCGGGCGACCATCGTCGACTCCGAGACCGAGGGGATGCCGGCGATGCCGAGGGCGGCAGAGGCCGGCCCCTCGTGCATCGCGCCGCCCTGCGAGAGCCGCGGGTCCTCCTCGTGCAGGGCGATGTTGCCGCCGCAGAGGCGCTGGTACTGGAGCGCGCGCCGCATCACCCCCGCGTCGACGATCGGCAGGCCGTCGTCGGAGAAGCCGATCGCGCCGGCTTCGCGCAGCTCGACCATCTCGGTCAGCTCCCTGCCTTCCATGTCCTGGGTGACGGTGGCGAGGAAGCCGACCGGGACCGAGGCGCTTGCCCGAGCCTGCTCGCGCAGGGCGCTGACGTCGGCGGCGGTGGAGATGGGCGGCTCGGTGTTGGCCATCGCCAGGATCCCGCAGTAGCCGCCGGCCGCGGCGGCGCGGGTCCCCGTCTCGACGTCCTCCTTGTGCTCGTAGCCGGGAGTGCGGAGGTGGACGTGGGGGTCGAAGAAGGCCGGGAAGGCGTGCAGGCCCTCGGCCTCGATCACCTCGGCCCCGTCGGTCTCCGCCTCCCCCGGCGAGGCGAGTGCGGCGATCTCGCCGTCGCGGACGACGACGTCGTGGACCGAGTCGATCCCGGCCACCGGATCCAGCACCGTCGCCCGGCGCAGGACCAGGTGCGCCTCGGGGCCGGGGCGCAGGTCGAGGGCGTCGCGCAGGCTCACGCCGAGGTTCCGATCGGGGTCGGCTTGCTGCCCTCGCCCTCGGCGGCGGGGCTGGAGGCATCGCCGCCGGCGAGCAGCTCGTAGAGGATCGCCATCCGCACCACCAGCCCGGCGGCGACCTGCTCGGCGATCAGCGACTGCGGCGAATCGATCGCCTCGCCGGAGAGCTCGACGACGCGGTTGACCGGCCCCGGGTGCATGAGCAGCTGGCGCGGGTTGAGGCGGCGGGTGTCGATCTGGAAGGTCGCCGCGTACTCGCGCAGCGAGGGGACGAAGCTCTCGCCCATCCGCTCCTGCTGCATCCGCAGCGCGTAGACGACGTCGGCTTCCTCCAGCCCTTCCAGGGAATGGGAGACGTCGCAGCCGAGGTCCTCGATCCCGCGCGGGATCAGCGTCGGCGGGCCGCAGACGGTGACCTCGGCGCCCATGCGGTTGAAGGCGATCAGGTTGGAGCGGGCGACGCGGCTGTGGAGGACGTCGCCGACGATCCAGATCCGCACCCCCTCGAGCGAGCCGAGGCGGCGGCGCAGGGTGTAGACGTCGAGCAGCGCCTGGCTCGGGTGCTCGTGCTTGCCGTCGCCGGCGTTGACGACCGCGGCGGTGGTCCAGCCGGCGACCATCTGCGTGGCGCCCGCGTAGGGGTGGCGGATCACGATCGCGGCCGGGTCGTAGGCGGAGAGGGTGGCGACCGTGTCCTTCAGCGACTCCCCCTTCTCGACCGAGGAGCCGCTGGCTTTGACCGAGACGAGGTCGGCGGAGAGGCGCTTGGCGGCGAGGTCGAAGGAACTCGAGGTGCGGGTGCTCGACTCGTAGAAGAGGGAGACGACGGTGCGGCCGCGCAGCGTCGGCACCTTCTTGATGTCGCGGCGGCCGACCTCGGCAAAGCTCTCGGCGCGGTCGAGGATCGCTTCGATCTCCTCGCGCGAGAGCTGCTCGATCGAGAGCAGGTGCTTCATCGCCCCACCTCCATGGCGGCTTGCTCGGAGATCGTCACCCCGTCTGTGCCGTCCACCTCCTCGAGGCGGACGTTGACCCGCTCGCCCGGCGCCGTCGGCAGGTTCTTGCCGACGTAGTCGGGGCGGATCGGCAGCTCGCGATGGCCGCGGTCGCAGAGGACGGCGAGCTGCACCCGCAGCGGTCGGCCGTAGTCGAAGAGCGCCTCGATCGCGGCGCGCACGGTGCGGCCGGTGTAGAGGACGTCGTCGACGAGGACGACGGTGCGCTCGCTGAGGTCGAAGTCGAGGTGGGAGTCGTGGACGACCGGCGCGGCGGGTGCCTTGGCGCCGACGTCGTCGCGGTAGAAGGAGTTGTCGATGTCCCCGATCGGCAGCTCGGTGCCGGTGATCTCCTCGTGGATGGCGTGGAGGCGGCGGGCGAGCACGGCGCCGCGGGTGTGGATGCCGACGACCGCGAGGCGCCCCGCATCCGGGTTCTTCTCGGCGATCTCGTGGGCGATCCGCCGCAGCGTTCGCCTCAGATCGTCGTGCTCCAGCACGACATTCTCGTTCACTTCGTTTGCTTCCTTTCCGGCCTCACAGGACCCGCTTAAAAGGACGGCCTCACTGTAACAGCGGGGGCGGCGGGTCGGGGCGGTCCTCCCCGGACACCGCTCGCCCATGGCTCGCGGTTGAGTGTCCGGCGAGGACCTCCCCGAGCCGCCGTGAGCTGTTTCCTCGGCTTCA
>JBQCIG010000021.1:0-9643 GCA_051953975.1 Solirubrobacterales bacterium
GGGAGGAACGGTGTTGGCGCTACTTGCTAGCCCGCTCAATATTGAGATCTTGCAAGCGCTGGAGCAAGAGGATATGGGCGCCCTTGACCTGCGCCGGGCGGTCGGATCACCTCCTCAGAGCACCATGCGCCTCTACTCGCAGGGTTTGACCGAGCTGGGGGTAATCGACCGCAGGTGCCAGAGCACCTTTCCCCCGGTCGTCGAATACGCCTTGACCGACGCCGGTCGGGCGCTCCTCAAGGTCAGGGACTATCTCCAAGCTTGGCTCAGCTTGGCTCCAGAAGGTGGGATCTCTGTCGGCACCCCGGCGGCGAAGCACGCCACCCGAGCGCTGGTGGAGGGTTGGTCAACCAGCATCGTGCGAGCTCTTGCGGCCCGTCCCTACTCGCTCACCGAGTTGAGCAAGACCAATAACCAGACCAGCTATCCGGCGCTCGAGCGACGGCTCTCGGCGATGCGCCTCGTCAATCAGGTGGAGCCCCATCCCGGTGAGGGCCGCGGCACTCCCTACAAAGCAACGGAATGGCTCCGGCAGGCTGTCGTCCCCCTGGTGAGCGCAACGGCCTGGGAGCGAAAGTACCTACCGGAAGCAACCGCCCGGATCGGACGCTTGGACGTCGAGGCCGCGCTTCTGCTTGCGGTGCCGCTGATGGAGCTGCCCGGCGACACAAGCGGCGTCTGCCGGCTCGCCGTCGAGATGCAAGGCGGTAAGGAGGCCACCTTCGCCGGGGTGGTGGTGACCATCGAGAACGGCCACCTCGTCCACTGCTCCGTTCGCCTGGATGGGAGAGATGTGGACGCTTGGGCAGCCGGTTCGGCGATGGCATGGCTGCGACAGATGAACGGCGAGCCAAGGCTTCAAGTCGAGCTCGGAGGCGAGCGGCGGCTGGCAGAGTCGATCACGGAGGCGCTAAGAGCGACGGGGCGGCCTTCTCCACGCTCCCTCCAGGGCAGCTTGGACTGATCGAGCGATCTTCGCTTTATCTTTAGGCGGCCGCAAACCGATGCGGGCGGATCGACGATCATCGGGAAATGCAGGGATTTCTTTGTCGATCCCGGCGCCAGCCGGTGGATAAGCGAGATTCGCTGGTGTCTGGAGGCTCCCGCTGGTCTTATGACTGGAAAGTACTCAGGTACTTCATATACGAGGGGGGGTCGCATCTTCTCCCCCTCGGTTTTCTCCAGGCAGGAGGGGGCGGAAGTTACCGTCCCCTCCTGCCGAACTCCCTGCTGAAGGCGGGTTAAAAGTCCGTCGAATCGGGGCAGGTAGGTGTTATGGAGAGCAGCACGGTCAGGCGCGACTACAAGCCCGAGGGCGCCGCGGCGAAGACCGGCCTCTGGCCGACCCTGAAGCGGACGCTGAGCGAGTTCCAGGAGGACAACCTCAGCGACTGGGCGGCGGCGCTCACCTACTACGGGCTGCTCTCGCTGTTCCCGGCGCTGATCGCGATGGTCTCGCTGATCGGGATCTTCGGCAACCCGCAGACGACGACCTCGACGCTGACCGAAATCATCACCGAAATCGGCCCCGAATCCGGGGCGGAAACCTTCAAGGGGCCGATCGAATCGATCGTCAAGAACCAGGGCACCGCCGGCTTTGCCTTCGTCTTCGGCCTGGCGGCGGCCCTCTGGTCGGCCTCCGGCTACGTCGGCGCCTTCATGCGCGCTTCCAACATCATCTACGAGACCCCGGAGGGGCGGCCGTTCTGGAAGCTGCGGCCGCTGCAGATCGCCGTCACCCTGACGGTGATCGTGATGATGGCGCTGCTCGCCGTCGGCCTCGTCCTCACCGGGCCAGTGGTCGAAGCGATCGCCAACCCGATCGGCCTCAGCAGCACCGCGGTTGACGTCTGGAACATCGCCAAGTGGCCGGTGATGGCGGCGATCTTCATCCTCATGGTCGACGTCCTCTTCTACGCCTCGCCGAACGTCAAGGTGCGCGGCTTCCGCTGGGTCACCCCCGGGGCGATCGTCGCGATCGTCGTCTGGGCAATCGCCTCGGCGCTGTTCGCCCTCTACGTCGCCAACTTCGGCTCCTACGACAAGACCTACGGCACCCTCGCCGGCCTGGTGGTGTTGCTGCTGTGGTTCTGGATTACCAACCTGGCGATCCTCTTCGGCCACCAGTTGAACGCCGAGCGCGAGCGCAGCGCCGAGATCGACGAAGGGCTGCCGCGGGCGGAGAAGGAGATCCAGCTCGAGCCGCGCGAAGAGCCGAAGGACGAAAAGACCACCTGACCCGAGGGAAGGAGCGCCATGAAGTTGATCTTTGCCCCGTTCAGCATCGTGCTCGGCCTGATCGCCGGGCTCGTCGGCAAGAAGGTGTTCGAACAAGTCTGGGGCCTGATCGACGAGGAGGAGCCGCCGAGCCCCGAGCACCGGGAGCTCTCCTGGCCGAAGCTGGTTGCGGCGCTGGTGCTGGAGGGGGCGATCTTCCGCCTGGTCAAAGGGCTGGTCGACCATGGCAGCCGCACCTCCTTCGCCAAGCTGACCGGCAGCTGGCCGGGCGAGGAGGCCCCCGAGCCGGAGTAGGAACGCCCCGAGCGGGGTACTACCGGAAAGCAGGACTCGTCCAAAAAAAACGGCGAACGGAGGAGCAGATGAACACCAGAGCAGACAGAGGCGCCGGCACCGGGGGGATCTCCCTCGGGGGCATCCTCGTGATCGTCGGGATCGTGCTGATGATCGTCTGGAGCTTCTGGATCGGGCTGATCATCGCCCTGATCGGGCTGATCGCTTTCGGCGGCTTCGCCCGCGGCAGGTGGTACTAGCCGCCCCACCTCCCATCTGACCTCTCGGGCTTGACTACAGCTCCCGCCGCACCAGGGGCGGCGGGAGTTTGTATGGTCAGCGCAGCTTGGCAAGGGGACCGAGGACGCCGCTGACGATCCAGAACTCGGCGTCTCCGGCGACTTCTCGGATGACAGGGGGAACGAGGTGCAACCTGTCACCTGCATATATAGACACTCGCTGGTTCTTGACCGGTACGCCAGCGAGCCGGTACAAGCCTTGTGTGTATTTCTCCTGACTCCCGAGGCACCACTCCTAGGCAGAGTGTCTCGGGAGTTTTCATGAGAGAGCTGACGCTTCGCCTCCGCCTATCCCTGGGGTGGGGCGATAGCGTCTGCAGATGAACTCCGGTAGGCGCGTGAGCTTCGCGGTTACCAACCGCATCCCCGATTCGGCGGTGGAGCTGCTGCGGGATACGGGAACGGTGCGGACGGACGAACGGGAGGGAGCGATCCCCCGGGCGGATCTGCTGGAGCTGGTGATGGGGGCGGATGCCGTCCTCACCCTCCTCCACGACCGGGTCGACGAGGCGCTCTTCGAGGCGGCCGGCCCGCAGCTGCGCTGCGTCGCCAACGTCGCCGTCGGCTACGACAACATCGACCTCGAGGCGGCGGCGAGGCACGGCGTCGTGGTCACCAACACGCCCGGAGTGCTCGACGACGCCACCGCCGACCTGACGATGGCGCTGATGCTGGCGGCGACGCGGCGGGTCGTGGAGGGAGACAGGTTGATCCGCTCGGGGGCCGATTGGGCCTGGGGAATGCACTTCATGCTCGGCAGCTCGCTGCAGGGCAAGCTGCTCGGGATCGTCGGCCTGGGCGGGATCGGCCGCCGGGTGGCGGCGCGGGCGCGCGCCTTCGGGATGCGAATCGCCTACCACTCGCGCCACCCGGCGCCGGAGGAGGCGGTCGGGGCCCTGGAGGCGGAGTGGATGCCGCTGCCGCAGTTGCTGGCGGAGGCCGACGTCGTCAGCCTGCACTGCCCGCTGACGCCGGAGACCCACCACCTGATCGCAGCGCCGGAGCTGGAGTCGATGAAGCCGAGCGCGGTGCTCGTCAACGCCGCCCGCGGGCCCGTGGTCGACGAGCGGGCCCTGGCCGCGGCGCTGGCGGCGGGCACGATCGCCGCCGCCGGGCTCGACGTCTACGAGCGCGAGCCCCGGGTCGAGCCCGGGCTGCTGGAGCTCGACAATGTGGTGCTGGCGCCGCACCTCGGTTCGGCCACGATCGAGACCCGCACCGCGATGGCCGAGCTGGCGGCCCGCAACGCGATCTCTGTACTGCGCGGCCAAGGGCCGCTGACTCCGGTCGCGTCACAATGAGCCGGTGAGCTCGGTAGCCACCAGGCGGACGATCCGGCACCGGATCGGCGGCGAGCAGACCGCCGGCTCCTCGTCCCGCACCTCCCCCGTCTACGACCCCGCGACCGGCGAGGTCCAGGCCGAGGTGGTCCTGGCCGAGGCGCCCGACGTCGAGGCGGCGGTCTCGGCGGCCAAGAGCGCCTTCGAGGAGTGGTCGCAGGCGTCGCTGAGCCGCCGCGCAAAGGTGATGTTCGCCTTCCGCGAGCTGCTCGACCGCAACGTCGAGAAGCTGGCGCGAATCGTCTCCTCCGAGCACGGCAAGGTGCTGGAGGACGCGAAAGGGGAGGTCTTGCGCGGGCTCGAGGTGGTCGAGTTCGCCTGCGGCATCCCGCAGCTGCTGAAGGGCGAGTTCTCCGACCAGGTCTCGACCAACGTGGATGCCTACTCGTTCCGCCAGCCGCTCGGCGTCTGCGCCGGGATCACCCCGTTCAACTTCCCGGCGATGGTGCCGATGTGGATGCACCCGGTGGCGATCGCCTGCGGCAACGCCTTCGTCTTGAAGCCCTCCGAGCGCGATCCGTCCGCCTCCAACCTGGTCGCCGAGCTCTACGCGGAGGCGGGGTTGCCGGACGGCGTCTTCAACGTCGTCCACGGCGACAAGGTCGCGGTCGACGCCCTGCTCGACCACCCCGGCGTGGCGGCGGTCTCCTTCGTCGGCTCGACCCCGATCGCCTCCTACGTGCACGGTCGCGCAAGCGAGAAGGGCAAGCGGGTGCAGGCGCTGGGCGGGGCGAAGAATCATGCGGTCGTCGTCCCCGGCGCCGACCTCGGCTACGCCGCCGACCAGCTCACCGCCGCAGGCTTCGGCTCCGCGGGCCAGCGCTGCATGGCGGTCTCCGTCGCGGTCGCGGTCGACGAGGTTGCCGACCCGCTGGTCGAGGAGGTGGCGCGGCGGGCGCGCGAGATCAAGGTCGGGCCCGGGCTCGACCCCGCCTCGGAGATGGGGCCGGTGGTGACGCCGCAGGCGCGCGAGCGCATCGTCGACTACATCGGCCAGGGAGAGCAGGCGGGTGCGCGCCTGACCCTCGACGGGCGCGAGCTGGAGATGGACGGCGGCGGCTTCTGGGTCGGGCCGACGCTGGTCGACGGCGTCGAGCCGGAGATGTCGGTCTACCGCGACGAGATCTTCGGCCCGGTCCTCTCGGTGGTGCGGACGGGCAGCCTCGACGAGGCGATCGAGCTGATCAACGCCAACCCCTACGCCAACGGCGCCGCGATCTTCACCGGCTCCGGCTACGAGGCGCGCCGCTTCCAGCGCGAGGTCGAGGTGGGGATGATCGGGATCAACGTGCCGATCCCGGTGCCGATGGCCTTCTACTCCTTCGGCGGCTGGAAGGACTCCCTCTTCGGCGACCACCACATCCACGGCCCCGAGGGCGTCCGCTTCTACACCCGCGGCAAGGCGATCACCAGCCGCTGGCCCGCCAGCAATGCCGCCGGCTCGGGCGAGGCCGGCTCGCTGCATTTCCCCACTTCGAGCTGAGGCTCGTCAGCTTTCCGTGCGGGCGAACTGCTCAAACAAAACGTGAGGCTCTCCAAGCTGCCGCACTCTTTCAACCACACCTTCAGGCGGAGCGCCGACGGCGATCTCAGTCGCGGATATCGAAGAAGCCAGCAAAGGCCTCGCGCCCCAGGTGCAAGCAACGCGCGGGCCGAAGAGAGTCAGGTTCAAACTTCCCGGCAAGGCCGCGGATGGAGCCAGGACGCCCTGGAGTCCAGCGGCTCGCATTCGCTTTCCCTCTTCCTGACAGCGGCCGTAGTCGTCCTCGATCAGGGCTTCGGGAGGGAACCCCGCTGAGGCGGCTTTTTCAAAGGTGCTGTAGTCCGCGATTTGCTGAACGTGGACTTCCGCCACCCACATGGGCATGCGGATCAGTGCCACTTCTGCCTCGGAACGCAGGCCCTCCGCTCTGATCAACTCGGCCCAGGCGCCCTCTACGGTGGTACTCAGGTATTGCGTAGCTTCTTCTCCGGCTTTATGCCACCGGCCGTCTTCGCTGTTTGACCTCACCCAAAAAGGGGTGTCGTAGTTCGAATAGCGGAATGCAACGTCGTCGAAGCTCGTCAGTGAGGGATCGGGTTCAGGAGCCATGTTGAGCCCGCCCTCTCCGCGCTGCCAGCAAGAGGCTCCGCTCGAAAGCTGGATCGTCGAGAACGTCGATCGGAGCTTTGCCTTCAAGGTCGCCGCGGCCTCTGTAGAACCAGGCAACTACGCCCTGAGGCGTCCAAGCCCGCCAAAGCAAAGAGACGAGTCGTGCCACTAGCTGAAGGCGCCGAGATGGCGGTCGGCCCTCGTCTTTGGCCAACCGCTGAATTTGCCTCTCCCCAACCCCAAGCAGGTTGCTTAGTTCCTTGCGGGTCACACCCGACAGCCGCTCGGCGATCCCGGCCAGCAAGTCTCTGGCTTCCGATTCGCCGCCGGCCGGCTGTCCATCGAGAGCGTCGCGGACGATATGGCGAACCGATTCGGCGTGAACCAGGAAGCTGTCGACGCTGTCCCAAGGCCTTGCCTCATCGAACTGGTTCAGCGCCTCGAGGCCGTCGAGGATATGGCCGCGGATCTCCGCCAGCGCTTCGGGATCGAGGTCGGGGGGAACCTCCTTGTGCACCTGTGACGAGAGCCGCTGGGCGGTCTCGCGGAATCTCTCCATGTACGCCGGGTCGATTGGCTGCGCACCTTCGTTCCCTGCCACGCTCGTCGCTAACTCCTCGCGAACCTCCATCTGCCAGCGCTCAATGCTGTTCCCCACCTTCTCGAGTTGCTCTCGATCTGGTTTGGAGAGAACGTCGGGCATCTAGCCTCCTACTTCCATACGGATGTCGGGATCATGTCGCTCTTTCCGACATGATAGGGACATACAGAGACATACACAACCACAGCGAATTTCCGCACTTTCCGGGGCCTTCAACCCACGGGCGGCGTTCCCTCGACCCACTCCCCGCGCCCGCCCTCGACCTCGCGCTTCCAGATCGGGGCCTCGGCCTTGATCCGGTCGATCGCTTCGCGGGCGGCGGCGAAGGCGGGGCCGCGGTGAGCGGCGGCGACCGCGACCACTACGCTGGGCTCGCCGCGGGGGACGGGGCCGGTCCGGTGCTCGGCGGCGATGCCCTCGATCTCGTGCTGGGAGGCGACGTCGCTGAGGATCGCTTCGATCCGCTCGCTCGCCATCGGCTCATAAGCCTCGTAGTCGAGCCGCTCGATGTCGCGGGTGGTGCCCTGGAAGGTGACGATCGCGCCGGTGTGGGAGGTGGCGACCGCTTTGCCCAGCCGGTCGGGAGAGAGCGGCTCGGGGCCGACGCGGACGTGTGGGCGCGACTCCTCACCGCCGCTGACCGGCGGGATCAGCGCCAGCTCGTCGCCGGCCGAGAGCGTCTCCTCCTCGCCGGCGTAGGCGCGGTTAACCGCCATCACCACCGGCATCGCCGCCAGCGCCTCGCCCAGCGGCTCGCTCGTCTCCGCCAGCGCCCGCAGCGCCATGCCGACCGTCGCTCCCTCCGACACCTCGATCTCGAGGCTGTCCCGCCCTGCCCGCTCGCGCAGGACCGCGAAGAGGCGTACCTGCAGCAACATCGGCCTAGGATAGGCCGATGAGCGCCCCTGCCGAGGCCAGCGGTCCAGGCGACCTGACCCACCTCGACGCGAGCGGCAGCGCCCGGATGGTCGACGTCGGCGGCAAGCCGGCGACGCACCGGCGGGCGCGGGCCGAGGCGAGGGTGCGGATGTCGCCGGCGACGGCGGCAAGAGTGCTGGCCGGCGACGCGCCGAAGGGCGACGTGGTCGGCACCGCCCGGTTGGCCGGGATCCAGGCGGCGAAGCGGACCTGGGACCTGATCCCGCTCGCGCACCAGTTGCCTCTCTCCCACGTCGAGGTGGAGATCGAGGTGGACGGGCAGAGCGGCGAGGCGCGGATCGAGGCGGAGGCGGCGACCACCGCGGGTACGGGGGTGGAGATGGAGGCGATGACCGCCTGCTCGGTGGCGGCGCTGACCCTCTACGACATGGTCAAGGGGCTGGAGCGCGGGGTCGTGATCGACGGCCTGCGCCTGCTGGAGAAGAGCGGCGGCAAGAGTGACTGGCGCGCCGGCTGAGCCACCGCCGCGGGTGGCGGTGATCACGATCAGCAGCTCGCGCGCGCGGGACGGCGGCGCCGATGAGTCCGGCGACGCTCTGGCAGCCTTCGTCGCGGAGCTTGACGGCGAGCTGGTCGGGCGCGAGCTGGTCGCCGATGAGCGGAGTGAGATCGAATCGTCCCTGCGGCGCTGGGCGGACGGTGGCGGGTGCGACCTCGTCCTCACCACCGGCGGCACCGGCTTCGCCGCCGCCGACGTCACCCCCGAGGCGACCGAGGCGGTGCTGGAGCGGCGGGCCGCGGGGATCGCCGAGGCGATGCGGGCGGCCTCGGCCGAGCACACGCCGCACTGGATGCTCTCCCGCGCCGCCGCCGGCATCCGCGGCGCCACCCTGATCGTCAACTTCCCTGGCAACCCGAAGGCGATCGCCGAGACCGCCGGCGCCCTGCTGCCGGCGCTGCCGCACGCGGTCTCGCTGCTGCGCGGCGCGCCGACCGCACATCGCCCGTGAGCGCAGCACTGGCGCCGGAGGCGGCGCGGGAGATCGTCCTCGCCGAGGTTGTGCCGCTGCCTGGCGAGCCGGTCGCGCTGGAGGAGTGCCTCGGCCGGGTGACGGCGGAGGAAGTGCGCAGCGCGATCGCGATCCAGCCCTTCGACAACTCGGCGATGGATGGCTACGCGCTGCGCAGCGCCGACGCCGCGGCTCCGGCCGCGCGGCTGCGCCTGGTCGGCGAGTCGCGGGCGGGGCGCCCGGCGCAGGTCCCGGTGGGAGAGGGCGAGGCAGTCTGGATCTCGACCGGGGCGATGGTCCCGCAGGGCGCCGACGCGGTGCTGCCGGTCGAGGACGCCGCCGAGGAGGGCGACCGCGTGTTGCCGGGGCGGGCGGTCGTGGCCGGCGAGAACATCCGCCGTGCCGGCGAGGACGTCGAGGTGGGGCAACCGCTGCTGGGGCCGGGGCGCCGGATCGGCGCCGCCGAGGTGGCGGTGCTGGCAGCCGCCGGCGTCGCCGAGATCGAGTGCGCCGTCCGACCGCGGGTGGCGGTGCTGGGCAGCGGCGACGAGCTGGTCCCGCCGGGGGAGCCGCTCGGGCCGGGCCAGATCCACGACTCCAACAGCTTCGCCCTCGCCGCCTTGGTGCGCGAAGCGGGGGGCGAGCTCCTGGGCGCCGCCCATCTCCCGGATCGGTCGCAGGCCACCCGCGAGGCGATCGCCGCCTCCCTCGACTGCGATGTGCTCGCCATCGCCGGCGGCGTCTCGGTCGGCCGCCACGACCACGTCAAGGGCGCGCTCGCCGAGCTCGGGGTCGAGGAGCGCTTCTGGCGGCTGGCGATGCGCCCGGGCGGCCCCACCTGGTTCGGCGTCCTCCCGCGTGAGGACGAGCGCCCGACCCTCGTCTTCGGCCTCCCCGGCAACCCCGTCTCG
>JBQCIG010000022.1:0-2853 GCA_051953975.1 Solirubrobacterales bacterium
GCCACCCCCACCCCTCCAAGCAACAGAGCTCCGCCAGACGCCAGCGACGAAGGCCCCCTCAATTCCGTGGTTCCTTTTGCACGTATGCAGTGCCTAAGGAACCACGGGATAGCTGCCGCTCTCGAGCAAGGCTCCGAATCCCAGGCCGTCCCCCTCTCTTTGCGTGGTTCCTTTGTCCTCTCTGGCAGGACAAAGGAACCACGGAACTCATAGCGGGACCGATCTGCCCGTTGCGCGGTTCCTTTGTCCGCCTATACAGGACAAAGGAACCACAGGATGTTGGACGTCTGCCGGTGCTCGATTGCAGGCGAGCGGTGGACCTTTGACGGAGGCTTTGGGTCAAGCTGATGACCCGGATTCGTCCCTGCTGAGACATACGGTCTCCGGCAGAGGGCCACCCGCTCGCCCCACCACCCCAGAACCAGTAAGTTTGGACCCGGAGGCTCGATCTAGACCTGAAGGGGGCGGAGATGCCTACTTATCTGATGCTGACGAACTTGACCGCCGAGGGCGTGCGGACGCTGAAGAACAACCCCGGCCGCGTCGCCGAGGTCAACCGCGAGGTCGAACAGATCGGGGCGAAGGTGATCGCGCAGTACGCGACGCTGGGGCAGTACGACTTCGTCACCGTGGTCGAAGCTCCCGACGAGAAGACGATGGCGAAGGTCTCGGTCGAGCTCGGCTCGCGCGGGACGATGAGCAGCCAGACTCTGGCCGCGATGCCGGCCGAGGACCTGGCCGGCGCGCTCTAAGCGCTTGAAGGCGCTCGTAGTCGGAGGGGGCGGTCGCGAGCACGCGATCGTGCGGGCGCTGCGACGCTCGCCGCGGGTCACCGAGATTCTCTGCGCGCCCGGCAACGCGGGCATCGCCGCCGACGCGGAGTGCCTGCCGCAGGTCGCCGTCGACGACGCGGCGGCGATCGTCGCCGCCGCCCGGGAGCACGGCGTCGACCTGGTCGCGATCGGTCCCGAGGCGGGGCTGGTCGCCGGCGCCGTCGACGCGCTCGAGGAGGCGGGCATCCCCGCCTTCGGGCCGAGCAGAGCCGCCGCCGAGCTGGAGGGCTCGAAGGCGTTCGCCAAGGAGCTGATGCAGGAGGCGGGGGTGCCGACCGCGGCGCACGTCCTCCTCCGCAGCCGCGAGGCGGCGCTCGAGCAGCTCGCCGCCACGTCCTACCCCACCGTGCTCAAGGCCGACGGCCTCGCCGCGGGCAAGGGCGTGATCATCTGCCAGGACGAGAACGAAGCGCGCGAGGCGGTCGACGTCTTCTTCACCGAGCGGCGCTTCGGGGAGACGACCGTTGTCCTCGAGCAGTTCCTCGCCGGCGAGGAGCTCTCGCTACTGGCCCTCTGCGACGGCGAGAACGTCGTCCCGCTCGCCCCCGCCCAGGACTACAAGCGGATCTTCGATGGCGACCGGGGACCGAATACCGGCGGCATGGGCAGCTACTCGCCGGTCCCCGGCTTCGGCGCCGCCGAGGTCGAGGAGATTGTCGAGCGGGTCCACCGGCCGGTGGTCGCGGCGATGGCCGCCCGCAGCGTCCCCTTCCACGGCGTCCTCTACGCGGGGCTGATGATCACGCCCGAGGGGCCGCAGGTGCTCGAGTTCAACGCCCGCTTCGGCGACCCCGAGACGCAGGCGGTGCTGCCGCGGCTGCGCTCCGACCTCGCCGAGCTCTTCCTCGCCGCGCGCGAGCCCGGCGGCCTCGCCGGTGTCTCAACCGAGTTCGCCGACGAGTGGGCGGTGACCGTAGTCCTCGCCTCGGCCGGCTATCCCGAGTCCTCCTCGAAGGGCGACGTGATCCACGGCCTCGCCGAGGCGGCGGAGCTTGCCGAGGTGACCCATGCGGGCACGGCCGAGCGCGACGGCGAGATCGTCACCGCCGGTGGCCGGGTACTGAACGTAACGGGCCTCGGGACGAGCCCGGGCGAGGCACGCGATCGTGCATACGATGCGGCCAGCCGGATCTCCTTCGAGGGAATGCAGATCCGCACCGACATCGCCGCCCGCGCCGTCGAGCGGGTCCCCAGTTGACAACCCCCCCGAGAGGAGTGAGATGAGCGAGATCTCAGAGGAGCCCCAGCCGACCGGCGCCGCCGAGCCCGCGGGCCCTGCCGACCCTGCCGAGACGGCGACGATGGCCACCGTCGAGGAAGCCTTCACCGAAATCGACGTCGACGAGCCGCACGTCGGGATCATCATGGGCTCGAAGAACGACAAGCCGAAGATGGAACCGGCGGGGAAAGCGCTCGAGGAAGCGGGCATCCGCTACGAGGTGCGGGTGATGAGTGCCCATCGCGACCCGGAGCTGGTCCGCGAGTACTGCCAGAACGCGCGCATGCGGGGGCTGAAGGTGATCATCGCCGGCGCCGGGATGTCGGCGGCGCTGCCGGGAGTGGCGGCCGCCCACACCGACCTGCCGGTGATCGGCGTGCCGATCCTCGGCAAGAGCCTCGGCGGCCTCGACGCGCTGCTCTCGGCGGTGCAGATGCCGCCCGGGATCCCAGTCGCCTGCGTGGCGATCGACGGGGCGAAAAACGCCGGCGTCCTCGCCGCGCGGATAATCAACGCGTGATCCCCCTCTACACCCGCCCCGAGATCGGGGCGGTCTGGACGCCGGAAGCGAAGCTGCAGAGCTGGCTCGAAGTCGAGCTGGCGGCGACGGAGGCCTGGGCGGCAGAGGGGGCGGTGCCGCCCGAGGCCGCCGCCGAGGCGCGGGCGAAGGCGGCCTTCACGGTCGAGGCGGTCGAAGAGCGCGAGAAGGTGACCGACCACGACGTCGCCGCCTTCGTCGACGTCGTCGCCGCCTCGGTCGGCGAGGGCGGCCGCTGGATCCACTACGGCCTCACCTCCTCC
>JBQCIG010000023.1:0-11331 GCA_051953975.1 Solirubrobacterales bacterium
ATTCACGCGGACTCGGTGCAACCGAAGTCTTCGAGCAAGTGCTGGGACGCTATTTCGGTGGCAAGCCGGACGAGGTGACGCTGAGGTTGCTCGAACACGCATAGGCGACGGTACGCTTAGGCGGCCGTGAAGCGACGTGATCACGACGCCCCCTCCCCCGCCCAAGCCGCGGAGGCCGTGCGGTTGCAGCGGATCCGCGAAGACGCACTCCGGCCACACAGCGTGAACCTGGCGGAGACCATCGCTTTGAGCCACAAGCTGATGCGGATCGCGGGCTCCGCGCGTAAGAGTTGAACGAGCCGGCTTTTGACGAGCTGCTGCGACGCCTCGTGGCAGCAAATGCCCAGTTCGTCATCGTGGGCGGTTTAGCGGTTGGAACCTGGGGCGTCGTCCGCGGCACCAAGGATGTCGACGTCGTCCTCGCCCCCGACTCCGAGAACTTGAAGCGCGTCGCCGAGGTCGCGGTCGCCGCCAACGGACACGTTCAGCAGGACGAACCCTTGCTCGGCACCCCCATCTCCATCGCCTCGGCTCTGGCAAGCGGCGAACAGGTCATGATCGAGACCGACCTCGGTCGGCTCGATGTGGTGCATGGGCTTGAGGGGGTTCCTCCCTATGGGGAGTTACGCGCCCGAGCAACCGAAGCGGATGTTCTCGGCGTCACGGTCGCCGTCTGCTCACTCGAGGACCTGAAGGCGATGAAGCGCGCCGCGGGGCGTACGCGTGACCTGGCCGACCTCGAGGATCTGGAAGCGGCCAGCGACTAGCTCAAGTCGAAGCCGGCGCCGCGCCCACCAGCGCCGGCACGACCTTGTCGGCGAAGATCGCCACCAGCTCGGGGTCGAACTCGGTGCCGGCGCCCTTGCGCAGCTCCTCCAGCGCCTTCTCGCTGCCGAGCGCGGCCCGGTAGGGGCGGCCTTCGGTCATCGCGTTGTAGGCGTCGCAGATGTGGATCACGCGGGAGCCGAGCGGGATGGCGCTGCCGGCGCGGCCGTCGGGGTAGCCCTTCCCGTCCCAGCGCTCGTGGGTCGAGCGGACCAGCTCCGCGACCTGGCCGAGGGCGGGGGCGGCGTCGAGGACGCGCTGGCCGATCAACGTGTGCTTGCGCATCAGCTCCCACTCCTCCGCAGTCAGGTCGCCGCCCTTGTGGAGGACCTCGTCGGGAATCGCGATCTTGCCGATGTCGTGCAGCTCGGCCGCCCGGACCAGCACGTCGAGCTCCTCGGCGTCGAGCGCGAGCTGTCTGCCGAGGGCGGCGGCGAGGCGGGCGACGCCGTCGAGGTGGCGCTCCAGGTCGGGCTCGCGCTCGTGCAAGACGCTGAGCAGGACGCTGCGGGTCTGACTGCGCGCAGAATCAGCGCGCCGGCCCTTTTTCGCGTACATCCGCCGGTCGGCGAGCCGTAGCGCGTAGGTCGGGACCACCACCTCGGCCGGGAGCAGGACCTTGCCCCAGGAGGCGCCGATCGAAAACCCCTTGCCGCGCTCCGAGAGCGCCTGCTCGGCCGTCTCGCAGATCTCCTGGGCCGTCAGCGTCCGAGTCGAGGCGAGGATGCAGAACTCGTCGCCGCCAAGACGATAGCCGCAGCCGTGCGGCTCCATCGCGGCGTCCAGCCGCTTCCCCAGCCGGCGCAGCAGATCGTCGCCGGCGGGATGCCCGAAGCTGTCGTTGTAGGCCTTGAACCCGTCGAGGTCGAAGAGAGCCAGGACCATCGACTCGGGTGGGGTAGCCGCGACCACCCGCTCCAAGTCGAACATCAGGCGGCGGCGGTTGGCGAGGCCGGTGAGCGGATCGGTCACCGCCTCGTCGCGGGTGGCGGCGAGCATCTGCGTGTTCTGGTCGAAGGTGATGAGGAGGCGAACGAGCACCGCGGCCAAGCAGGCGACGCCGAGCCCGACGGCGACCGCTCCGATCGGAACGAAGCTGCCGGCGGCGAGCAGGGCGATCCCGATCACCGCCATCAGGATCGGGACGACGATCCGGCGCCGGCCCGGCCCGGCGAGCGGGGTCGCCGTCGCCGTCGCCGGCAACCACGACGCGGCCGCCAGCAGCAGGAAGGCGAGCGGCCAGCCGACGCTGGCGAGGTTCAGCGCCTCGGTCGACTGACCCAGGACCGAGAGGTAGACGACGTCGGAGGCGGCGAAGAGCAGCAGGGCGACCGCGATCAAGAGCCAGGTCGGCTCGGTCCGCCACTTCGAGGCCGCGAAGGCGCCGCTCAGCAGGCCGAGCAGGACGAGGTCGAAGCAGGGATAGGCGAGGCTGACGGCGACGCCGAGCGGGCTGCCACCGAGGGCTTCCAGCACCGGGGGGAAGATCAGCGCCGCGGCGAGGCCGGCGACCGCCAGCGCCCCGATCAGCCCGTCGACCCAGGCCAGCGGCTCGAGCTGCGCCAGCCGCGCCCGCAGCAAGAGGACCAGGGCGGCGTAGCTAGCGGGGTAAAAGGCGAGGAAGAGCGCGTCGGAAGGCGAGGGGAAAGGCGCTGGGCTGACGTAGTAGAGGACGACCGAGTAGTAGGTCTGACCCAGCGCCCAGAGCAGCAGACCGGCGCCCAGCGCCAGCCATGCCCTGCGCTCCGCCTCGATCGCCGCCGCCCGCCAGAGGACAACCAGGGCCGCACCGAGGACGACAGCGTCGTAGACCCAGCGGCCGGTCGCGTCTTGAAGCGCTTCGCCGCCAAGCCCCCAGAGGATTACGACGGCATAGAAGAGCAAGAGGCCCAAAAGGAGCCCCGTCGCAGCGAAAGCGGCTTTTCGCGATCCGAGGGACCGCTTGGACGCGGTGTCCACAGAGGACTCATCGGCTACTACGCCAAGTCGCTTGAACGGGCGAACTCGTCCCGCCGCTTGATCAGCAACCACTGCGGCTTCTCGCCGCCGCGGGTCCGCTGCAGCGCGAAGCCGCCGCGCAGCTTCTCGCCGTGGAGGACGAAGACGGCGTGGCCCCGCTCCAGCGCCTCGGGCCAGGGGACGCGGCCGCCCTGCTCGTAGGTGCCGCGGTCCCAGATCTTCACCCAGCCGCCGTCGAGCTCGCCCTCGAAGTCGTTGTAGGAGAGCGAGTGGTCCTCGACCTGGATCGCCATCCGCTTCACCGCCGGGTCCATCGAGGGTTCCTTCGGGACCGCCCAGGAGCGCATCGCCCCCTCCACCTCGAGCCGCAGGTCGAAGTGGTGCGCGGTCGCCTGGTGCTCCTGGACGACGAAGACGCCGGCGCTGACGCCACGGATCGCGAACTGCTCGTGCCCCTCGGGCTTGACGCGCTCGACCTCCACCTTCGCGACCTCCGCCCCTCGCGGTCCCTCGCCGAGGAAGGCGCTCAGCTCCTCGACCGCCCCCTCCTCACCCTCGGCGTGGACGCGGACGCTGCCGTCCTCGGCGTTGCGAACCCAGCCCACCAGGCCAAGATTGCGCGCCCGCCGAACGGTGGCCTCGCGGAATCCGACCCCCTGCACCCGCCCCCGTACAACCGCCCGAATCGCGACCATCGCTTCCAGGCTATCCGCCCGCTAAGTTCGAGCGGTGCGCCGAGCGTTGGCGGCAATGACGACGATCGCCCTGGTCCTTCTCGCGACCTCCCCCTCGGCCGCCGCCGGCGGCAAAGCGGCGAACTGCCCGCCGGTCCAGCGCAATGGCGCTGGCATCTGGAAGGCGACCCCGACCACCGCGCCTTGGCAGTGGCAGCTGCAGGGGAAGATCGACACGAGCGTCGGTGCCTGCGTCTTCGACGTCGACGGTTTCGAAACGCCGCGGGTGACGGTCGCGGCGCTGCATCGCAGCGGTCGCGTCGCGATCTGCTACCTCGACGTCGGCAGCTGGGAGAGCTACCGCCCCGACGCGAAGCACTTCCCGCGCTCGGTGATCGGCCGCCGCTACGAAGGCTTCCCCGACGAGCGCTGGCTCGACATCGCCCACTTCCACCGGTTCGCGCCGGTCCTCGAGCGCCGCTTCCAGCGCTGCGCCCGCAAAGGCTTCGACGCGGTCGAGCCCGACAACCTCGCCGGCTTCGAAAACAGAACCGGTTTTTCCCTCACCGCCGCCGACCAACTGCGCTTCAACCGCTGGGTGGCGGCCCGCGTGCACGCGCTGGGGATGGCGGTCGCGCTCAAGAACGATCCGCGCCAGGTGCCGGCGCTGCTCGGCCGCTTCGACTTCGCGATCGTCGAGCAGTGCTTCCAGTACGAAGAATGCGGCAGCTTCGAGCCCTTCGTCCGCGCCGACAAGGCGGTCTTCGAGGCCGAGTACGAACTCCAACCGAGCGACTACTGCACCGCCGCCGCGGTCCTCGGCTTCAGCGCGATCGGCAAGTCGTACGACCTCTTCGCCCACCCCTGGCGGACTTGCGAATGACTCCGTTCGTCGCCTTTTCAAGCCCAGCAGAAGCGCCTATGCAGGAGCCGATTCCGGTGAGATACTCGCCCCATGAGGGAGCATGGGAGCATCGACTCCGGGGGCGGCCTCGGTGACGATGGCCACGCCTGCTGGACCTTCGACCAGGGGAGCGACTTCGCCGCCGCGGCACTCGAGTTCCTCGCCGACGGCCTCCGCGCCGGGCAGCGGCTGGCCTACGTCGGCAGCGAAACGGCGGCCGAGCAGCGGGAGCGCCTCGATCCCCTCGGCGACGTCGGCTCGATGATCGATACCGGGATGCTGCAGCTCTTCCAGCTCGAGGACCTCTACGCGGTGGGGAAGCCGATCGACTGCGATGCGCAACTCGCCACCTACGCCGCGGCCACCGACGCCGCCCTCGCCGACGGCTACACCGGGCTGCGGGTCGCCGCGCAGGTGACCGACCTGGTCGCCGATCCCGGCACCTGGGAGGCCCAGGTCCGCTGGGAGAGCGTGGCGGACCGGTTCATGTCGGTCCGGCCCCTCTCGGCGCTGTGCGGCTACCGGCGCGACGCCCTGCCGGACCACCTCCTCTGCGACCTGGCCGCCGTCCATCCCGCCGCCAACGCCGCTCCCGGCGGCCCGCCGTTCCACCTCTTCGGCGAGACCGGCGACCTGGTGCTCTCCGGCGAGGTCGACTGCTTCTCCGCTGCCGCCCTCGACCGCGTGCTCGAGGCGGCGCTCGACCGCGATCCCGCCTCCCTCGACCTCGGCGAGCTCGACTTCATCGACCACCACGGGCTCGAAACGCTCGCGGCCCACACCCGGCGCCTCGCCAAAAGCGGTGGCGCCGTCCACAACGCGCCCCCGGTCGTCGACCGCCTCTGCGAGCTGCTCGAACTGACGCTGTGACGACGACGCAGCGGCAGGGTGCGGGCTTTTGCCACGAGGCGTTCTTCTACGCCGACCACGAGGAGTTCCTCGCCGGGACCGTCCCCTTCGTCGAAGAGGGAATCGCCGTCGGGGAGGCCGTACTGGTCGGGCTGCCGCTGGCGACGCGCAGCCTGCTGGAAAAGGAGCTCGACACCGGCGCCGAACGGGTGCACTTCCTCGCGATCGAAGAGGTCGGGCGCAACCCCGCTCGCCTGGTCTCCGCTTGGAACGACTTCCTCCGCGACCATGGCACCACCGGCATCAGGAGCATCGGCGAAGCGATCTGGCCCGGGCGCTCCGCCGCGGAGATCGACGAGTGCCAACGCCACGAGCGACTCCTCAACCTCGCCTTCGACGACGGTCCCGGCTGGACGTTGATGTGCCCGTACGACGCCAGCGCGCTCAGCGACGACGTCCTCAGCACCGCTGCCCACAACCACAAGGACGGCGGTGCCGCGGATCCCCTTCTCGAGGGATCGCTGCCGCCGCCGAGCGGCGCCTACTTCGGGATGCCCTTCGGCAAGGCCGAGCTGCGCGAGGTGCGCCGGCTCATCTCCGAGCGCGCCGCCACCGCCGGCCTCGATACCCGCCGAACCGAGGACCTGGTTCTGGCCGCCTGCGAGGCGGCGACCAACAGCATCCAGTACGGGGGCGGCGAGGGCGATCTCCGCGTCTGGTACGAGGACGGCGCGCTCCTCTGCGACGTTCGCGATGCCGGCCGCATCGAGGACCCGCTGGTCGGTCGCGCCCGGCCCTCGAGCGACCAGATCAGCGGCCGCGGCCTCTGGATCGCCAACCAGCTCTGCGACCTGGTCCAGATCCGCTCCGGCAAGCAGGGCACCCAGGTGCGCCTACGGATGGGGGTCGACCGGAGCTGATGCACGACTACGTGATCGTCGGCGCCGGCTCGGCCGGCTGCGTCCTCGCCAACCGGCTCAGCGAGGATCCCTCGGTGCGGGTGCTCTTGATCGAGGCGGGCGGGCGTGACCGCCATCCCAACATCAAGATCCCCGCCGCCTTCGCCAAGCAGTTCCGCACCAAGCTCGACTGGGACCTGGCGACCGAGCCCGAGCCCCACTGCGACAGCCGCTCTCTGTACATGCCGCGCGGCAAGGGCCTCGGCGGCTCGAGCTCGATGAACGCGATGCTCTACGTGCGCGGCCACCCGCTCGACTACGAAGGCTGGGCCGCGGCCGGTGCGGAGGGCTGGGGCTGGGACGACGTCCGTCCCTACTTCCTGCGCGCCGAGGACAACCAGCGCGGCGCCTCCGAGCACCACGCGGTGGGCGGGCCGCTGCGGGTCGAGGACGAGCGCTCGCCGCGGCCGCTGACCGGGCACTTCCTCGCCGCCTGCGAGAAGGCCGGCATCCCCCGCATCGACGACTACAACGGCCCCGAGCAGGACGGCGCCTCGCTGGCGCAGGTGACCCAGCGGAACGGCCGGCGCTGGAGCGCCGCCGACGCCTACCTGCGCCCAGCGCTGAGGAGGCCGAACCTGGAGGTGGTGACGGGGGCGCTCGTCTCCGGGGTTGAGATCGCGGGCGGGGCCGCCACCGGCGTCCGCTACTCGCGCCGCCGCGGCGGCGAGCGGGTGGCGCGAGCCGAGCGCGAGGTGATCCTCGCCGCCGGGGCGATCGGCTCGCCGCAGTTGCTGCTGCTCTCCGGCGTCGGCCCGGCCGCGCAGCTGCGCGAGCTCGGAGTGCCGGTGGCCCACGACCTGCCGGGGGTCGGCGAGAACCTGCAGGACCATCCCTACGTCGTCTGCGTCTGGGACGTCCCCGGCGGCGGCTCGCTCGCCGACGCCGAGAAGCCGAAGGCGCTGCTCGAGTACCTGCTGCGCCGCACCGGCCCGCTCAGCTCCTCGGTCGCCGAGGCCTTCGCCTTCGTCCGCAGCCGGCCGGGCCTGCCCGCGTCCGACCTGCAGTTCCACTTCGCCCCCGCCTACTTCGTCGACAACGGCTTCGAGGAATACGACGGCCACGCGATCAGCATGGGGCCGGTCCTGGTCAAACCGCGCGCCCGCGGCTGGGTGCGGTTGCGCTCTGCCGACCCCGCCGCCAAGCCGCGCATCCTCACCAACTCGCTCTCCGAGGAGGAGGACGTGGCGGCGCTGGTCGCGGGGGTGCGGCTCTCGCGCGAGATCGCCGCCGCCGGGCCCTTCGCCGAGGTCCTCGGCCGCGAGCTCTTCCCGGGCGGCGAGGTCGACACCGACGAGGCGCTCGCCGCCGACGTCCGCCGCCGCGCCGAGCTCCTCTACCACCCCGTCGGCACCTGCCGCATGGGCACCGGCTCCGACGCCGTCGTCTCCCCCGAGCTCCGCGTCCACGGCCTCGAGCGGCTGCGCATCGCCGACGCCTCGGTGATGCCAGTGATCCCGAACGGCAACACCAACGCGCCGACGATCATGATCGCCGAGAAGGCCGCCGATCTGATCCGAGCCGCCGCGTAGTCTCGCGGCCCCATGCCCTTCCTCTTCTTCGCCGCGGTCGCGCTGATCGGCGCCTCGATCCACCTGCACCGCGACACCCGTCCGCGCAGCGGCGCGCGCACGCTGGAAATCTTCCTCGTCTGGTGGATGGTGGTGGCGGTCGGCGTCTCGGCGATCTTCGGCTCGATGTTCCACCTCTTCGACGGCCCCCACACGGCCCGCGAAATCGGCTACACCAATGGCGACGGCGGCTTCCAGACCGAGGTCGGCTTCGCCGACCTGGCGATCGGCGTCCTCGGCGTCCTCTGCTGGCGCTTCCGCGACGGCTTCCTCCTCGCCGCCATCGTCGCCGTCTCGATCAGCTACCTCGGCGACGCCTACGGCCACCTCCACCAGGAGGCGGCCCACGACAACCACGACCCGGACAACACCGGCCTGCTGCTCTGGAGCGACTTCATCGTGCCGCTGATCGCGATCGCCCTCTACACGGCGCGTCAGCGGGCGGCGATGATCGTCGCCCGCTCGCGCATGCGGTGAAAGCCGCCGAACATCTCCCAGATCGCCGCCGGCGAAGGGAGCGGCTCGGCGGAGCTTTCCCGCAGCGCTCGATAGTCGCTGAAACTGATCTCGTCGAGACGGTCGCCGAGCTCGGCGACGATCGCCCGCAGCGCTTCGCGCTGCCGGCCCTTCGCTGAGGCCGATGGGTCCAGTTGACTGGTAACTAGGACCATCGACACCAACCTATACAGCCGCCCGCTGCCGGCCATCGGGCGCAACCACATGCTTGGCGTCGGTTCTGCCGCACCTCCGTCGAGGGTTGCCCATTTGATCCACCGGTACCCCCACATGCGCCTGAAATCACCTGGGCGGCGCCGGGTGTCACCCGTGGGTCAGTGCTTCACGGCCTGGACGGAGAGGTTGCTGTGGCCAACCTTGGCGCAGGCTTCGAAAGGGAAGGGCACGAATCTCGATGCACTTTGCCCGGGCGGTGAGACGCGGAAGCCCGCCGCCATCGTCGGGTGGCATTGCGAGGGCGAGAAGTTGCCGGCCTCGACGACGCGGACCAGGGCCGAGGCACTGGCGCCGGGGGCGAGGCTGACCGTGTGGGGAGCCGCCGTTTCTTCCCGCGAAGCGGCGCTGCCGAAACGGTGCCCGGCGAGGTTGGCCGCGAACACCTTCGGATAACCCCTGAGCGTGCAGCGACGATGGGAGAAGTTGGTGAACTGGAAGCGGTAGAAGACGCTGCCGGCGGTTCCGCCGCCGATTTCGGGTTCGAACCAAATGTCGAGGCCGGCGGTCTTGCACGGCGGCGCGCTCGAAGCGCCCGCCCCCGAAGCGCCGGCGGTGGATGCCGTCAGGACAAGGAGCGCGACGAGTGCCGCCAGCGACAGTAGGGAGGCTCGCAAGACATACATGCTACCCCCGCGTGCCACCGTCGCTGCCGTCGGGTGACCAGCCGGGGGAGCGGAAGACGAAGGCGAGGCGGTGGCGCCAGCTGGTGGCCTCGCGCACGTCTTGCCAGATCGCCGCGAACTCGTGAAAGGCGACCCTGGTCGGGCGGAAGGTGCGGATGTTCCTGGTGAGGCCGTAGCGGGGGCGCTCGGTCTCGCCCCGGAAGCTGCCGAAGAGGCGGTCCCAGATGATCAAGATGCCGCCGTAGTTGCGGTCGAGGTAGACCTCGTTGGAGCCATGGTGGACGCGGTGGTGCGAGGGCGTGTTGAAGAGGAACTCGAACCAAGCCGGCATCTTCTTCACCCGCTCGGTGTGGATCCAGAACTGGTAGATGAGGCTGATCGCCTGCTGGGTGAGGATCATCCACGGGGCGAAGCCGACCAGCGCCAGCGGCGCCCAGAACGGCAGCGCCGTCATCGGCGTCCAGGTCTGCCGCAGCGCGGTCGAGAGGTTGTAGTGCTCAGAGGAGTGGTGCACCACGTGGCTGGCCCAGAAGACCCTCACCTCGTGGTGGATGCGGTGGAACCAGTAATAAGCGAGGTCGTCGGTGAAGAAGAGGAGGACGTAGGTCCACCACTCGTCGGCCGGCATCCGCAGCGGCGTCAGCTCGTACAGCCCAGCGTAGATCGCGATCACGGCCAGCTTCCAGACCGCGTTGATCGCGACGTTGCCGCCGCCCATGGTCAGGCTGGTGCGGGTGTCGCGCGTCTCGTAGCCGACCAGCTCCTCGTCGCGCGCGTACTTGAACCAGAGCAGCTCGACCACCAGCAGCAGCACGAAGGCCGGGATCGCGTAGAGGATCAGCTCCGCCATGGAGGGAAATGTAGTGCGCCGGTCTTTTGCACCGCTATGCAGAACAAATGACCGGCGCACCCGCAGATCGGTTGTAGGCTCGAACCCGTGAGCGAGGTGGAATACCGGGAGGAGAGCAGGAAGCAGTGGAGCGCGGCGGCCTCGAGCTGGGCGCGCGCCGCCGAAGAGGAGGAGACCGGCGCCTCGGGGGAGGCCACGACCTGGATGCTGGAGGCGGCCGACCTGAAGCCGGGCGAGCGGGTGCTGGAACTCGCCTGCGGCGCCGGCCGGGTCGGTCTGCAGGCGGCGGCGCGGGTCGGGCCCGAGGGCACCGTCCTTTGCAGCGACTTCTCCGCGGCGATGGTCGAGGCCGTGGCCGAGCGGCTGCGGCGGCTGGGGATCGCCAACGTCGGCACCCGGGTGCTCGACGCCGAACACCTGGAGCTCGAGGGGGATCCCTTCGACGCCGTCCTCTGCCGCTTCGGCTACATGCTGATGGCCGACCCGCTGCAGGCGCTGCGCGAAAGCGCCCGCGCCCTCCGCCCCGGTGGGCGCCTGGTGCTGGCGGTCTGGGGCGCCGGCGAGAAGAACCCGTGGCTGGGGACGATCCTGGACGCGGTGATCGCCCACCTGGGCGCGCCGCCGCCGCAGCCGGGTCAGCCCGGCCCGTTCTCGCTCGGCGACGCCGCGCGGCTGCAAGAGCTGGTCGAGCAGGCGGGCCTCAGGGAAGCAGAGGTCGTCGAGATCGAGACGCAGCAGCCCTACGACTCGCTCGCGGGCTGGTGGGAGGAGATCCTCGAGGTCAGCGGCCCGCTGGCGGCGATGCTGAAGGCGCTGCCCGAGGAGGATCGGGAATCGATTCGCTCCACGGTCTTCGCAAAGGCGGAGGAGTTCGTCGGCGAGGAAGGCGTCGTCTTCCCCGCCTCGATCGTCTGCGCGAAGGCCCTTCGGGGTTGATCCTCTGCCCGCGCCGACGTAGAAAGGATCGGCAACCTTCACCAAAGGAGATCCATCAATGACCACCCCTGCCTCGTCCCCCAATCCCGAGCTCAAGGCCCGCCACCGGAAGATGTGGGCCTCGGGCGACTACCCCTCGATGGTTGAGACCTTCCTCCTGCCGCTCGGGCCGCGGCTGGTCGACGCCTGCGGGATCGGGCCCGGTGACCGCGTGCTCGACGTCGCCGCCGGCACCGGTAACGCCGCGATCGAGGCCGCCAAACGCGGCGCCGAGGTTGTCGCCAGCGACCTGACGCCGGAGCTATTCGAGGCCGGGCGCGCCCGCGCCGAGGCCGCCGGGGTCGAGCTCGAATGGGTCGAGGCCGACGCCGAGGCGCTGCCGTTCGAGGACGAGAGCTTCGACGTCGTCATCTCCTCGATCGGGGTGATGTTCGCCCCTCGCCACCAGG
>JBQCIG010000024.1:0-4660 GCA_051953975.1 Solirubrobacterales bacterium
TCACCGGCCGATCGGGATACGCGAACTTCGCCGCCAGAGCGTACGGGACGGCCGGGCACATCGTGGCCAGCGTCCCGGAGAGCGCGGCGTCCATGCCCGGGCGGATCTTGAGGTGGCGTGCCCACCAGTCGGTCGCCGAGCCCGAGTCGGCGGTGAGGATGCAGTCGTCGGGCAGACGGGGGCTGAGCTCGTGGAAGACGCGCAGCGGGTTCAGCGGCCGCGCGGAGACCATCGCCTGCTCGCCCAAGATCTCCCACCAACGTTCGACTTCGGCTTCGATCTCCTCTCGCCAGGAGCGTTCCTCCTTGCGCTCGAGCTGGGGGATCAGCTCGCGCAGGGTGTCGCGGGCGTCGCCGACCAGGCTCGCCTCCATCGGGTAGCGGATGCCGACGAGGCGGCCGTCGATGTCGATCTGCACCCCGCGCGCCTGTCCTTCTTCCGGCAGCCACTCCGCGTAGGGGAAGCTGGAGCCGATCATCAGGAAGGTGTCGCAGCCGTTGACCATCTCGTAGCTCGGCTTCGAGCCGAGCAGGCCGATCGGCCCGGTGACGAAGGGGAGGTCGTCGGGGAGGACGTCGCGCCCGTTCAGTGCCTTGGCGACGCCGGCGCCGAGCCGGTCGGCGACCTCGATCACCTCGTCGGCCGCGCCGCGGGCGCCCTGGCCGACCAGGATCGCCACCCGCTCGCCGGCGTTGAGGATCTCGGCGGCGCGGCGGATCTCGATCGCGGGCGGGATCAGCCGCGGCGTCGCCGGCTCGCTGACGCTCGAGTAGACCGCGCCGTGGACGCGTTCGGGGTCTTCGTAGGTGGATTCCTGGACGTCGTCGGGGAAGATCACCGCGGTCACCGAGCGCGAGGCTTTCGCCACCTGCACGACGCGGTCGATCAGGTGCCGCGCCTGGCTCGGCTCCATGCAGATCTGCACGAACTCGGAGGCGACGTCCTTGAACAGGGTGCCCAGGTCGACCTCCTGCTGGTAGTTGGAGCCGAGCGACATCCGCTTCTGCTGTCCGACGATCGCGACCACCGGCTGGTGGTCGAGCTTGGCGTCGTAGAGGCCGTTGAGGAGGTGGATCGCGCCGGGGCCCGAGGTCGCCATGCAGACGCCGACGTCGCCGGTCAGCTTGGCGTGGGCGGTGGCGGCGAAGGCGGCGATCTCCTCGTGGCGCGTCTGCACGAACTCGACCTCTTCGCCGTGCTGGTGGAAGCCGCCGAGGATGCCGTTGATCCCGTCGCCCGGGTAGCCGTAGATGCGGTTGATCCCGTGTTCGTGGAGGCGTTTGAGGATGTAGGCGCCGACGGTTTCGGACATGGAGATTCTCCTTCCTAGGAAGCGGGATGAGCGACGGTCGAGAGCAGGGCGAGCGCCGGCTGGCGCGAGTCGAGACGGGTGTGTTGGACGACGATCGGCTGGTCGGACTCGATCACCGCCGCGTAGGGGGTGTCGCGCGGGACCGGCTCGGGGTCCTCGAGGTCGTTGAAGCGCATGTGCTTGGTGCGCCGGGGCTCGACGGTGACGCGGTAGGGGCCGGCCGGCTCGCGGTCGGCGAAGAAGACCGTCACCTCGACCTCCGCCGCCGCCTCGCCCGCGTTCAGCAGGCAGGCGGCCTCGTGGCTTTCCAGCTCCGGCCCGTCCCCGGTGCTCGCGGAGGGAATGTAGCCCTCCGCGATCGCCCAGGCTCGGGCACCGATCTCGCGACCGTTGTCCATGCCCCTCGACTACCCGCCAGGCACGCCCGGAACCGGAAATGTCCTTGCGCTGACAAACTTTTTAGGTGGCGCGCAGGGAGGGCGCCGATACCCACTCCGCGGGAATTGCGCGGCACGCCGCTTCGCGGCCTAGCCGCAATACGGGCGAGTTCCGGGCGGACGCTCGTTCCTGGGTTCCTTTGGCCGGTATCCCAGCACAAAGCAACCACGGAAGTGGGGGTGTCCGCGGGCTGACGCTCGGCAGGTTTCGGGCCTCGGAGCGGGGGGAACGTGGATCCCGGAATGCTGGGTCCGCTCGGGAAATGGCCGCTGCTCCGGCAGCTGAGGGAAGGCGACCTCACCGGGCGCGGCAAGGCGGCCCAGTCGCAGCACTCGAAAGAGCTGCGGCCGCGGACCGAGGCGGCGGAGAAGATGACCCGTTCCGTCTGCCCCTACTGCGCGGTCGGCTGCGGGCAGCGAGTCTGGTCGCGGGAGGGGAAAGTGATCCAGATCGAGGGCGACCCCGACAGCCCGATCTCGCGCGGTCGCCTCTGCCCCAAGGGGGCCGCTTCCGAGCAATTGGTCAACTCGTCGAGCCGCCTGAAGAAGGTCAAATACCGCCGGCCGCACGGGACCGAGTGGGAGGAGCTCGACCTCGACCGGGCGATGGGGATGATCGCCGATCGCGTCATCGCCGCCCGCGAGGCCGGCTGGCAGGACGAGCGCGAAGGCGAACGCCTCAACCGCACCCTGGGCTTTGCCCACCTCGGCGGCGCCACCCTCGACAACGAGGAGAACTACCTGATCAAGAAGTTCTTCACGGCGATGGGCGCGGTTCAGATCGAGAATCAGGCGCGGATATGACACAGCTCCACCGTCCCCAGTTTGGGGACGTCGTTCGGTAGGGGTGGCGCCACCACCTTCCAGCAGGACCTGCAGAACTCCGACTGCATCGTGATCATGGGCTCGAACATGGCCGAGTGCCACCCGGTCGGGTTCCAGTGGGTGGTCGAGGCGCGCGAACGCGGCGCCAAGGTGATCCACGTCGACCCCCGCTTCACCCGCACCAGCGCCCTCGCCGACCTGCACGTGCCGATCCGAGCAGGCAGCGACATCGCCTTCCTCGGCGGCGTCGTCAATTACATCCTCGAAAACGAACGCGAGTTCCGCGAGTACGTGCAGGCCTACACCAACGCCCGCACGATCGTCAGCGACGACTTCCGCGACACCGAGGACCTCGACGGCGTCTTCTCCGGCCTCAATCCCGAAACCGGCAAATACGAACGCGAAAGCTGGCAGTACAAGGGGATGGAGGAGGCCGCCGCCGCCGGGATGCGCGACATGGGGGAGGCCGAAGGCGAGCAGGCCCACGGCGCTCACGGCGGCGAACTCGAACACGGCGAGCCGCCGGAGGAGGACGAGACGCTGCAAGATCCGCGCTGCGTCTTCCAGCTGCTGAAGAAGCACTACCGCCGCTACACGCCGGAGATGGTCGAGCGGATCTGCGGCGTCCCGAAGGAGACCTTCCTCGAGGTCGCCGAGGCCCTCTGCGAGAACTCCGGCCGCGAGCGCACCAGCGCCTTCGCCTATGCGGTCGGCTGGACCCAGCACACGGTCGGCGTCCAGTACATCCGGACCGCGGCGATCGTCCAGCTGCTGCTCGGCAACATCGGCCGCCCCGGCGGCGGCATCATGGCCCTGCGCGGGCACGCCTCGATCCAGGGCTCGACCGACATCCCGACCCTCTTCAACATCCTCCCCGGCTACCTGCCGATGCCCCACGCGCACGAAGAAACCGGCCTCGACCTCTACGTCGAGCGCAACGCGCCGCCGACCGGCTTCTGGGGCAACACCAAGGCCTACATGGTCAGCCTGCTGAAGGCCTGGTGGGGGGAGGCGGCGACCTTCGAGAACGACTTCTGCTTCGACCACCTGCCGCGGATCGACGAGGACCACTCGCACTACCGCACGGTCGCCGACATGCAGGACAACAAGCTCGAGGGCTACTTCGTGATGGGCGAGAACCCGGCAGTCGGCTCGGCCAACTCGAAGCTGCAGCGGCTGGCGCTGGCGAAGCTGAAATGGCTGGTGGTGCGCGACTTCGACGAGATCGAGACCGCCTCCTTCTGGAAGGACGGGCCGGAGATCGAGACCGGCGAGCTGGCGACCGAGGAGATCGGCACCGAGGTCTTCCTGATGCCGGCCGCCGCCCACACCGAGAAGGACGGTTCCTTCACCAACACCCAGCGGCTGCTGCAGTGGCACCACAAAGCGGTCGAGCCGGAGGGGGACTGCCGCTCCGAGCTGTGGTTCATGTACCACCTCGGGCGCCGGGTGCGGGAGAAGCTGGCCGGCTCCACCGACCCCCGCGACCGGCCGATCCTCGACCTCACCTGGGACTATCCGACGATCGGCCCAACCGAGGAGCCCGACGCCGAAGCGGTGCTGGCTGAGATCGGCGGCTTCGACGCCGAGAAAGCGCCGCTGTCGGACTACCTGCCGCTGCGCGACGACGGCTCGACCACCTGCGGCTGCTGGATCTACGCCGGCTGCTACAAGGGCGGCGCCAATCAGCCGGCCAAACGCAAGCCGGCGGGCGAGCAAAGCTGGGTGGCACCCGAGTGGGCCTGGGCCTGGCCGATGAACCGGCGCATCCTCTACAACCGCGCCTCCGCCGACCCCGAGGGAAAGCCGTGGTCGGAGCGCAAGCGCTACGTCTGGTGGGACGCCGAAGAAGGAGAATGGACCGGCGAGGACGTCCCCGACTTCACCCCCGACAAGTCGCCCGACTACATCCCGCCCGAAGCCGCGACGGCCCAGCAGGCGTTGCGCGGGGACGAGCCGTTCATCATGCAGGGTGATGGCCGGGCCTGGCTGTACGCGCCGAACGGGATCGTCGACGGTCCCTTTCCGACCCACTACGAGCCGCGCGAGTCGCCCTTCCCGAACCTCCTCTACAAGCAGCGCTCGA
>JBQCIG010000025.1:0-11025 GCA_051953975.1 Solirubrobacterales bacterium
CCCTGCAGTTTCTCCAGCATCCGCACCGACATCTGGTCGTCCTCGAAGCCGACCTTGCCGTCGAGGCGCTCGGCGATGCCTTTCAGCCAGTCGTTGGCGACCGTCACCGTCTCCCAGCCCTCGACCTCGGCTTTGGCGCGCTCGGTGTAGCGGAAGTCGGTGAGGAAGAGGCGAACGCCGGGCCCGCAGATGCAGGCGCCGTTGGTGCCGGTGAAGCCGGTCAGGTAGCGGACGTTGGTGAGGTCGGTGACCAGCATCCGGTCGAGCTCGCGCTCGGCCAACTGTCGCTCGAGGCGCTCGCCGCGGCCCCGCATCAGGAAGACACGCCCAGCTCGCGCGCCAGCAGCCCCAGCGCCTCGCGGTAGCCGCCGGCCCCTCTGCCGGCGATCTTGGCGAGGACGAGGCCGTCGAAGACCGAGAGCTTGCGCCAATCGTCGCGCGCCTCGACGTCGGAGAGGTGGACCTCGACCGCGGGCAGGCGGGTCAGCTCCAGCGCGTCGGCGATCGCGCGGCTGTAGTGGGTCCAGGCGCCGGCGTTGACGATCGCCGCATCGGCGAGGTCGGCCGAGCGGTGCAGGTATTCGCAGAACTCGCCCTCGGCGTTGGTCTGGAAGAAGATCGGTTCCAGGTCGAGCTCGCGCGCCCAGCCGGAGATCTTCGCCTCCAGCTCGGTCAGCGAGAGGCCGCCGTAGACATTCGGGTCGCGGCGGTCGAGCACGTCGAAGTTGACCCCGTGCAGGACGGCGACGCGGTTGCTGACGGTGGTCATGGGTAGAGCTCCTCCACGGCCTCCCTGACCTTAGCCTCCTCGACGATCTGGCCGGTTTCGGGCTTGCCCGGCTCACGCAGGAGCACGAAGCCGACCCCGGCGGCGGTGCGCTTCTTGTCGCGCTGCAGCGCGGCGAGCACTGCGTCGGCTTCTACCGACAGCTTCAGCTGGGTTGGCAACTCATGGCGCTCGAGGATCATCTCGACGTCACTGCGGAGCTGAGGCGCATCGGATAGCCGCAGAGCGGCCAGCAGCCCAAGGCCTATTGCCTCCCCGTGCAAATAGGTAAATCCAGACATCCCCTCGATGGCATGACCTACGGTGTGGCCGAGATTGAGCACGTGTCGCAACCCGCCATCCCGCTCGTCGGCGGCCACCACAGAGCACTTGTAACGAGCACAGTCGAAAATGACGGCAGCAAGGTCATCGGCTTCAAGGGCCTCGATTCCCCGCACCCGCTCCCAGAGCGCTCCTCCTGCAAGCAGACCGGTCTTCAGCACCTCGACAAAGCCCGCCGCGAGCTCTCTCTGCGGCAGGGACCGCAGCGTTGCCGTGTCGGTGAGCACTGCCGCAGGTAAGTGATAGGCACCGGCGTAGTTCTTCAAGTGCTGCACGTCCACCCCAGTCTTGCCTCCGTATGCCGAGTCGACCTGAGCGACCAACGTCGTCGGCACCTGCACCACTGGCACCCCCCGCTGATAGATGTGGGCGCAGAAGCCAGCGAGGTCGCCGATCACGCCGCCACCTAAAGCGACCACGTGATCTTCGCGAGTCATCTCAAGTTCGGCGAAATATTCGACGACCTCTTCCACGTGCCCCAGAGTCTTCGATCTCTCCCCGGGGTCAAGACTGATCAGGCCGGCAAGGGGCTCTACCCGCTCGGCGTAGGTAGCGACGTTTTGATCGGTGACGCAAAACCGTCGGCTCTCCAACGGCCACCAATCAGTCTCAAGAACATTCTTGCCGACCAGGATCGGGTAATCCCCCGACTGGCTCGACGCCCACAGCAGCTTCGTCCCCGCCGGCATCTTCGCCAGCTCCCGGATCGCCGGCAGGGCGCGGCCAACCACCCCGCGGTCGGCCATCGGCACCACCGCGTCGGCGAGCTCTTCGTAGAGCGGCAACCGCTCGGCCAGCAGGCGGGCGACGTCGGCTTCGCTCGTCGCCAGCGGCCGCTCGGTCCCGTCGATCCGCCGCCAGGCCTCGGCCGCGTCGATCTCCAGCAGGACGACGATGTGGCGAGCGAGCGCTTTGCGGATCCGCTCGGCGAGGACACTGCCGCCGCCGAGGGCGATCGCGCCGCCGTCGGCCCGCTCCAGCAGCGAGCCGACGACCTCGGCCTCGCGGGCGCGGAATGCCTCCTCACCGTCCTCCTCGAACGCCTGGTGAATCGGCTTGCCGAGCTCGCGCTCCATCAGCTCGTCGATCTCGGTCGTCTCCAGCCCCGCCTCGCGGGCGGCGGCGAGCGCGGTGCTCTTGCCGGCCCCCATGAAGCCGATGAAGACGATCGCCGGCTCAGCCACCGGCTCAGCCCCGGAAGTCGATCCGCTGCTTGTAGGCCTCGAGCGCCGCGACCACGTCGTCGATGTGGTCGCCGCCGAACTTCTCCCGGTAGCAGCGGGCCAGAGTCAGCGCCACCATCGCCTCGGCGACGACCGCGGCGGCCGGGACCACGGTCGAGTCGGTGCGCTCGCGCAGCGCCTGCGCCGGCTCCTTGGTCTCGGTGTCGACCGAGCGCAGCGGCTTGGTCAGGGTCGAGATCGGCTTGATCGCCGCCCGCACCGAGAGCGGCAGCCCGTTGGTCATCCCGCCCTCGAGGCCGCCAGCGTGGTTGGTCTCGCGGTAGTAGCCGCGCTCCTCGCTCCAGAAGATCTCGTCGTGGGCCTCGGAGCCGGGGCGGCCGGCGACGTCCCAGGCTTCGCCGATCGCCACTCCCTTGATCGACTGGATCGAGGCGACGGCGGCGGCCAGGCGCCCGTCGAGCCGGTCTTCCCAGGAGATGTGGGAGCCGAGGCCGGGGACGAGGCCGAAGACGAGCACCTCGAAGCTGCCGCCGAGGCTCTCGTTCGCCTTGCGCAGGCGGTTGATCTCCTCGACCATCGCCTTGCTGGCCTCGGGATCGAGGCAGCGGACCGGGTCCTCGTCGACGTTCGCGAAGTCCTCCGGCCCGAGGTCGGGGCGCTCGGGCGCGCGCACCGAGGTGATCTGCAGCACGTGGCTGTGGATCTCGACGCCGAGCCGGGCGAGGAAGGCGCGGGCGATCGTGCCGGCGGCGACGCGGGCCGCGGTCTCGCGGGCGCTGGCGCGCTCGAGCACGTTGCGGATGTCCGTGTGGCCGTATTTCTGGGCGCCGATCAGGTCGGCATGGCCGGGCCGCGGCAGGTGCACCTCATCGGGGCTGAAGCCCTCGACCGGCCAGGGGTTCATCCGCTCCTCCCAGTTGGCGTAGTCGCGGTTGGCGACCAGCAGCGCGATCGGGCTGCCGAGCGTGCGCCCGTGGCGGACGCCGGAGCGGACCTCGACGCTGTCGGTCTCGATCTTCATCCGGCCGCCGCGGCCGTGGCCGAGCTGGCGCCGCGCCATGTCGCGGTCGAGCGCCTCGCGGTCGAGCTCCAGGCCCGCCGGCATGCCCTCGACGATCGTCACGAGCCCGGGCCCGTGCGACTCCCCCGCGGTGGTGAAACGGAACGTCGTCATCCCGGCAAGGCTATCGGCGCGGCGACTGGTGAGTTTTGGTCCCTATAGGGGCCACAACTCACCAATCGCGGGCGGCTCTCCTCATCACGTCGAGATCAGGCTCGCGGCCGCTCCAGATTTCCAGCGACCGCGCCCCCTGCTGGACCAGCACCTCGAGGCCGTCGACGGTGGTCGCGCCGGCCTCCTCGGCGGCGGCCAGGAGCGGGCTGCGGCGCTCGCCGTAGACCATGTCGACGACCGTCTGCCCCGCGGCGAACAGGTCCGGGTCCAGCGGCAGGTGCTCGAAGGGGTCCTCACCCCGCAGCCCGGCGGCGCTGGTGTTGACGACGATCTCGTAGTGGTCCTGGTGTGGATCAGTCACCGCGGCCCCGCCCAGCTCGGCGCAGAGTGCCGCCGCTTTCGCGGCGGTGCGGTTCCAGACCGCGACCTCGGCTCCTTCCCAGAGCAGCGCCCAGATCGCCGCCCGCGCGGCGCCGCCAGCACCCAGCACGAGCACGTGCCGGTTCCGCGGCGAGACCGGCAGCGCCGCCAGCAGCCCGTCGGCGTCGGTGTTGTGGGCCTCGATCCCCTCCTCGGCGAAGACCAGCGTGTTGGCGGCGCCGATCTGCTGCGAGGCTTCGCTTGCCTCGTCGGCCAGCGCCAGCGCCGCCTCCTTGGGGGGGACGGTGACGTTGGCGCCGGCGAAGTCGCCCGCGGCCATCTCGCCCACCTTCGCCGCAAACCCCTCCGGCGCCACGTCGATCGCCTCGTAGCTCCAGTCCCACAGCTCCAGCGCCCCCAGGGCGGCGTTCTGCATCGCCGGCGAGCGCGAGTGGGAGACCGGGTGGCCGAGCACCGCCAGACGTGGCATCGCCTATTCCCCGCAGCTCGTCGGCGAGTTGCCGCCGGCCGCTTCCCGGGCCGAGTTGTACTTTGCGACCGCGGCTTCGAATTCGGCTTCGGTCTTGGCGAAGGTGAGCTTGCCGCAGGCCCCCGGCGTGGTCACGTAGAAGAGGTAGTCGGTCTTCGCCGGGTGGGCCGCCGCTTCGATCGCTTCCAGCCCGGGGCTGTTGATCGGCCCTGGCGGCAGGCCGACGTTGGTGCGGGTGTTGTAGGGGGAGTTGATCGCCAGTTCCGATTCGGTCAGCGGCCTCGTGTAGTTGCCGGTGGCGAAGCGGATCGTCGAGTCGATCCCCAGCGGCATCCCTTCGTGCAGGCGGTTGTAGATCACCGAGGCGACGTCCTTGAACTGGCTCGGCACCCCCGCCTCGCGCTCGATCATCGAGGCGATCGTCAACACGTCGTAGACGGTCAGGTTCTTCGACTTCGCATAGCTCATGTTCACGCCCTTGATCCGCCGCTTGAAGTCCTGCAGCTGCAGCTGGACGAGGTCGGCGACCGGGGCGCCCGGCTTCAGTTCGAAGGTGTCGGGGAAGAGGAAGCCCTCGAGGTTCTTGGCCCCCTTGCCGCCGTAGTCGGCCGGGTTCAGGTATTTCGACCGGACCGTCGCCTTCGTGTAGCTGCCGGGGACGCCGGCTTCTTCGACCAGCTGCGCGGCCTGCGGGCGGCTGTAGCCCTCGGGGATCGTCACCGTCACCGTGCGCTTGACCGGCGGCTGGGAGAGCGCGTCGATCGCTTCGCCGTAGCTCATGTCGTGGGCGAGGGTGAAGTGGCCCGAATAGATTTCCGAGCGCTTCCCGGCCAGCGTCACCCGGATCTGGAAGAGGGTCGAGTTGTCGATTACGCCCTTTTCGGAGAGCAGGTCGCCGACTTCGCTGACGCCGGCGCCCTTGGGGACGTTCACCTCGACCCGGCCGCTGCCGGCGCCGTGGAAGGGCTGGAAGAGCTCGATCAGGAACCAGGCGACGAAGATCAGGGCGACCGCCGCGAAGACCCGGAAGGGGTGGCGGGCGATCGCGCCGAGGAAGCCGCGACGGCGGTTGCCGCCACCGTCGCCGGCGCGGCGGCCGTTGCGGGCGGCGCCGGCCATCGCTGGGTCGCCCTCGTCGTGGTAGACAGGCTCGGTGACGACCGGCGGGACCGCGGCCTCGGGGTGCGGCTCGGGTTCCTCGTCCCAGAACTCCTGCTCGGGCGTGCGCGGCGGCGACGGTGGCGGCGGCGGTGGCGGTGAGTCGCCGGGAGGGGGCGAGGGATCAGCCGCTCGAGGCGGAGGTTTTGCCTGCGGCGGCGGAGGCGCCTCCTGCTCGGCTTCGGTCTGCTTGGTGGCGCGCTGGCGCCGCTTCGCTTCGCGTTCGCGGCGGCGCTGCTCGCGTTCGCGCGCGGCCGGGTCGTCGGGGTCGGCGAAGGGGTCGCCGCTCAGCCAGTCGTCGCTCACAGCTCGCCCTCCTCGTCCAGCCCCTCTTCGTCGATCGGGCCGGGGGTGTCCTCGTCGCCGCTGCTCGCCAGGTAGGACTCAAGCAGGTGGGCAGCGGCGATCGAGTCGCGGGCGGCGGAGGCGCCCCCGCGGCGGCTGGCGTCGGCCATCCGCGAGGTGAGCCGCTCGTCGTAGGTCTCGACCGGCACCGCGAGCATCGTTTCCAGTTCGCGGCAGAAGCTGCGGGCGAGGGCGGCCTGGCTGCCCTCCTCGCCGCTTAGGTGCAGCGGCAGCCCGACCACCACCTTCTCCACCCCGTGCTCGGCGACGAGCTCGGAGACGGCGCGCGCCTCCGGCGGTTCGATCACCGGCATCGGCGTCGCCAGCGTCCCGCTCGGGTCGGAGATCGCGCAGCCGATGCGGACGGTGCCGTGGTCGAGAGCGAGCACCCGCATCCTCAGCCGAGCTCCCGCTCGACCGCTGCCCGCGCGGCCGCCAGCGCCTCGTCCAGCTTCGCGGGGTCCTTGCCGCCGGCTTGAGCCATGTCGTCGCGGCCGCCGCCGCCGCCAGCGACGATCGGGGCGATCTCGCCGATGATCGAGCCGGCCGAGAGACCGGCCCCGACCGCGTCCTTCGAGACCAGGGCGACCAGTCCGGCCTTGCCGCCGAACTCGCTGCCGAGGATGACGACGGAGCGCTGCCCGAGCTTCGACTGGATTCGGTTGGCCAGATCGAGCAACTGCTTCGGGTTCGCCTGCAGGCTCTGCTTCACGGCCGCGGCGACGAGGCGGCAGTCGCCGGCGAGCTCCTCGGCGCGGCCGGCGAGCTCCTCGGCTTCGCTTCCCAACTGCTCGCGCTGCGTCTTCTCGGCCCCGGCGCTCGCCTCCTTCAGCTGCTCCGCCGCCCGCCGCGCGACGGCGGCCGGGTCCTGCGCGTTGCCCAGCGCCTCCCCCACCTCGCGCAGCTGCGCCTCGCGCTCGCGGAACCAGTCGATCGCCGCGGGGCCGGTGATCGCCTCGACCCGGCGCACGTTGGCGGCGCTCGAGCCCTCGGAGGTGACCTTGAAGATGCCGAGCTCAGCGGTGTTGGCGACGTGGGTGCCGCCGCAGAGCTCGCGGGAGACGCCTTCGACCTCGACCACCCGCACCCACTCGCCGTATTTCTCGCCGAACAGCGCCATCGCACCGAGCCGTTCGGCCTCCTCGCGGTTCATGTTCAGCCAGCGCACCGGCCGGCTCGCCTTGATCCACTCGTTGACTCGCTCCTCGACGTCGCGCAGCTCGTCGGGGCTGAGCGACTGGCCATGGGTGAAGTCGAAGCGGAGCTTGTCGGGCCGCACCGCCGAGCCCGCCTGGCGCACGTGGGTGCCGAGCCGCTCACGCAGGGCCGCGTGCAGGAGATGGGTCGCGGTGTGGTTGCGCATCGTCGCGTGGCGCGCCTCGTGGTCGACTTCGGCTTCGACCGCGACGCCCGGCTCGATCTCCGCCCCGCTCGGCTCGACCTCCAGCGCCTGGTCCTCGCCGACCCGGTAGACGTCGACGACCCGCGCCTCGGCGCCGTTCCAGCGCAGGACGCCGGAGTCGGCGACCTGGCCCCCGCCCTCGGCGTAGAAGGGGCTCTCCTCCAGCTTCACCAGCGCCTTGCCCTCGGCCGGCTCGACCGCGGCGAGGCCGGTGGTGGCGCGCAGGGTTTCGTAACCGACGAAGCGCGTCGGCGGCGCCGCCGAGGCGAAGGCGACGACGCGGTCGTGGGTGTCCTCGGAGCCGTGCGCGGTGGCGGCCCCCATGCGGGCGCGCTGGCGCTGCTCCTCCATTAGCTCCTCGAAACCCTGGTCGTCGACCGAGAGGCCGCGTTCGGCCAGGAGCTCCTTGGTCAGGTCGTAGGGGAAGCCGTAGGTGTCGTGCAATTTGAAGGCCTCGGCGGCGTCGATCCAGGAGGTCTCCGCCGCGTCGGCCTCGGCTACCAGCCGCTCCAACAGCTCGCTGCCGCGCTCGAGCGTGCGGCCGAAGCTCTCCTCCTCGTCGCCGACCCAGCGCCGGATCGTCTCCCGCTCGGCGACCAGCTCGGGGTAGGCGTCGCCCATCAGCTCGATCGCCCGCTCGGCGAAGCGGCCGAGCCAGGGGGCCTCCAGCCCCAGCGTCCGCCCCTGCTGGATCGCCCGCCGCATGATCCGGCGCAGGATGTAGCCGCGGTCCTCGTTGGAGGGGACGACGCCGTCGGCGATCAGGATGGCGGCGCCGCGGCTGTGGTCGGCGACGATCCGCATCGCCCGGGTGATCGCCCCGCCCTCCTCGTAGCGGCGGCCGGAGAGCTCTTCGGCCAGCTCGATCAGCGGCCGCACGTGGTCGGTCTCGAAGACCGAGGGCACGTCCTGGAGGATCGCCGCCATCCGGTCGAGGCCCATGCCGGTGTCGATGTTGCGCATCGGCAGCTCGGTCAGGGTGCCGTCCTCGGCGAGGTCGTAGCTCATGAAGACGTGGTTCCAGAACTCGAGGAAGCGGTCGGTGTCGTCGCCGGGGCGCGCGCCCGCGGCGCCGAACACGGGACCGCGGTCCAGGTAGAGCTCCGAGCAGGGGCCGCAGGGGCCGGTCGGGCCGGCCTGCCAGAAGTTGTCCTCGCGGCCGAGGCGGACGATCCGCTCCTCGGGGACGCCGGTCGCCTTCCAGATCTCGATCGCCTCCTCGTCGGGCCCGAGCCCGAGCTCCTCGTCGCCGCCGAAGACGGTGACCCAGATCCGCTCCGGGTCCATCCCGAATCCCTGCGTCGAGAGCTCCCAGCCCCAGGGGATCGACTCGGCCTTGAAGTAATCGCCGAAGCTCCCGTTGCCGAGCATCTCGAAGAAGGTCATGTGGCGAGCGGTGCTGCCGACCTCCTCGATGTCGGTGGTGCGGAAGCATTTCTGCACGTCGGCGAGGCGCGGCGCCGGCGGCTTTTCCAGGCCCAGGAAGTAGGGCTTGAAGGGCTGCATCCCGGCCGTGGTCAGCAGCACCGAGGGATCGTGGACCGAGGGGACCAGGGAGGCGGAGGGCACGATCTTGTGCTCGCGCTCGGCAAAGAACGCCAGATACGTGTCCCGGATCTCCTTCGCCCTCATGTTAGGAAGCCTAAATATTTGTTCGATTCGGGGGCGGTTCACCAAAAGTTCCCCCTTACAGACGGCGGGGGTGATGCGTTTCAGGGGCATCTGAACGTCCTGACGATGTCGAAGGAGGCAGAGGAATGAAGCTGCAAATGAAGGCTGTGCTGGTGGCTGCTGCGCTGGCGCTCTTTGCGCTGCCGGGGATCGCCGCCGCCACCGGCCCGAACTACGAAACCGGCGGTCCCACGCACGAACACAAGCCGAAGGGACACGCCTACGGCTACTACTGCAAAGAAGAGAGCAGGAAACACGTCAAAGGCACGCCTGGGACGCCGTTCAGCCAGTGCGTGAAAGCTGCCGCCCGTGCCGACCACAACGAACAGCTCACCGCGCGGGAAGCCTGTAAGGCGCTCAGCAAGAAGCACGTCAAAGGCGCTCCGGGCACCCCGTTCAGCACCTGCGTGAAAGGCGTCGCGCAGATGCAGAAGGAAAAGCACGAACAGGAAGCGCAGTCGTAAGACCCAGCCTGCGTGCTGCAGGCTTCAGCTAGGCGGCGATGGTGCCGTGGCCGACGATCCGCTCGCCGGCCATGAGCACCGCCGTCTGGCCCGGGGCGACGCCGGCGAAAGCCTCGCCCAGCTGGACTTCCAGGGAGGGATGGCGTCCCCTCTCCGTCGCGGGGATCGTGGCGGGGAGGGCGCGCGAGCGGTAGCGGAGCTTAACCCGGTCGACTTCGCTGCTGTCGCGGTGCAAGACCGCGTCGCGGACGCGGACGCTGCGCTGCTCCAGCTCGGCGCGGGTGCCGACCGTGACCGTGTTGGCGGCGGCGTCGGTGGCAAGGACGTAGAGCGCCTCCGGGGCGGAGACGCCGATCCCGCGGCGCTGGCCGACGGTGAAGTCATGGTGGCCGCGATGGCGGCCGAGGGTGCGACCGGATGAGTCGAGGATCGCCCCCTCGCGCTCGCGCAGGCCGCCGTGGCGGCGGAGGAAGCCGCGCTTGCCCTGGCCGGCGAGGAAGCAGAGGTCCTGGCTCTCGGCCTTGCGAGCAACGGCGAGGCCATGGCGGGCGGCGATCTCGCGCACTTCGGCCTTGGTCAGCTCGGTGAGCGGGAAGCCGAGACAGCTGAGCAGCTCAGGCGGCAGGGCGGCGAGCATGTAGCTCTGGTCCTTGGCCTGGTCGACGGCGCCCGCCAGCAGCGGCCCGTCGGCGTCCTCGACTATCCGCGCGTAGTGGCCGGTCAGCAGGCGCTCGGCGCCGAGTCGCTCGGCGAGGTCGATCATCGCCGCCAGGCGGACTTCGCCGTTGCAGAGGATGCAGGGGTTGGGCGTGCGCCCCTCCGCGTAGCCACCGATGAAGCGATCGACGACGCGGCGACGGAAGTCCTCCTCGAGGTCGAGGGTGAAGTGCGGGATGCCGAGCTGGTGGGCAAGCGCCCGCGCACCCAGCACCGCCTCGGGCGAGCAGCAGGCCTTGGCGCCATCGGTCTCGGGATCGGCCCAGAGCTTGACCGTGATCCCGACCACCTCGGCGCCTTCCTCGCGGGCGAGCAGCGCAGCGACAGCGCTGTCGACGCCGCCGGACATGGCGACGGCGAGGCGACGGTGTGAGGGACGGGAGACTCCCCTCCGTCGCAAATGTCGTGGAGGCTCCTCCGGGGAGTCTCCCGTCCCTGCATCCGAGGCGGCAACCAGGTTCAGCGGCGACGAGGCGACACCTTGGAGAGCTCGGTGAAGAGCGTCCGTCGCAAGCTGAGCGGCGTGGCGCTTGGCGGGGGTGAGACCGCCGAGGGCGGCATCTACCGCGTCGATATCGATCAAAGCCGCCTCTAGAACGGGCTCTCCATCGACCATCTCCGCAACCGCAGCCGTCGCCGCCCTGGTCGCTCCACAACCCTCGGCGTCGAAAGTGACCGATCTGATTCGCCCGTCAGCCACCGCAAAGGACACCCGCGACAGATCGCCGCAGGCAGCGCCACCCGCAGCGCCGGTGAAGCCACCCTCAATCGCCGGCCCAAGCCGGCTCTCGTCGCTCAAGTAGTGCTCGAAGAGCTCTCGTTCCATCGCCTTAAAGGGTAGAGCGCCAGCCCGGCCCGCACCCCCACCAAACAGCCCGGGGGGGGTGGGTGTTGGGCGGGCCGCCCCAGCGCCAAACAAAAATAGGCCCCCATAGCCCCCGGTTTCAGCATC
>JBQCIG010000026.1:0-4241 GCA_051953975.1 Solirubrobacterales bacterium
CACCTCCACCACCCACAACACACCAAAAAAAACTTCCCCCCCCCCCCCCCCCCACCCCTTACCGGCGGGGCTAGAAACCGGCGAGCAGGGTGCCGGCGTTGGCGATCAGGCCGGCGGCGATCATCAGCAGGACCGAGGGCACGAGGACCAGGGCGACGACGAGCTGGATCTTCGGCGCGGCGCGGGCGGCGTGCTCCTCGGTGGCGCGGCGGCTGGCGGTGCGCAGCGAGGCGGACTGGCGGCGGAGCTGGTCGGCGAGCGGCGAGCCGAACCGGCGCGAGCGCTCGATCGCCGCGACCAGCGTCGCCAGCTCGCTGCCCGGGACCCGGCTGCGCAGCGAGGCGAGCGCGGCGCTCATCGGCACCCCGCAGGAGAGCTCGGCGAGCACCGTTCGCATCTCCTCCGCCAGCGGTCCCTCCCCCGCCCGTGCAAGCTGCTCGATCCCCGCGGCGGGACCACGGCCGGAACCGGCGCTGACCGCGAGCAGGTCGAGCGCGTCGGGCAGGGCGGCGACCAGACGGCGCTGCCGCTGCCGCGCCCGCCGCGCCAGCAATGCGTCGGGCGCGAGGAAACCGGCCAGCGGGAGGGCCACCACGACGAGGAGGGACAAGCGACCCGGAGCCGCGGGCGAAGCGAGCAGACCCACCAGGAAGCCGATGAAGGCGCCACCGAGCTTGGCGGCGAGCAGCCCCGGCCGACCGAGGCCAAACGGCAGCCTCGAGACGTGGGGGGCGCGGCCCCGCAGCAGCTCCCACACCCCGGCCGTCCCGAACAGCGCCGCGAGTGCGGCAAGCAGCCCGGCCCCGCTCACTCGGCCACCTGCGCGAAACGACGGATAGCGAGGAAACCGACGACCTGAAGCGCAGCGGCCAGCGCCAGCAACACGGCGGCCGGTGGCGAGGCCAGCAGCTTGGCGAGGAAGCCGGGCTGCAGCAGCTCGGCGAAGAGGGCGCCGCCGGTCGGCATCGCCACCACCAGCAGGCCGGTGAAGCGGGCCTGCGCCGTCGCCGAGCGGGCGTCTTCGGCGACCCGCTCCCGCTCCGCCGCCCCGGCGGCGAAGCTGCGCAGGAGCCCGGCGAGGTCGCCGCCGTCGAGGCGCTGGCTCAGCAACGCGGCGGCGAAGGCGTCCACCCGCTCCGAGCGCATCCGCCGCCGCCAGCCCTCCACCGCCTCGACGGTGGGAGCGCCGAGGTCGAGCTCGGCGCCCAGCCGCGCCAGCTCGGTCGCCGGCGGCCCATCGAGCGAGGCAACCGACGCGGGCAGCGAAGCCCGCAGCGAGCGACCGGCGCTGAGCGAGTCGGCGATCGCCGTCGCGACTTCGGGCAGGGAGCGCTCGACCGCGCGACGGTAGCGCCGGCGGCGGCTGCCGATCGCCCATCCCACCCCCGCCGGGGCGGCAACCGAGAGCGGCAGGGCCAGCGCCGGGCCGCCGAGGAACCAGCCGCCCACCACGGCGGCGCCGGTCCCGAGGGCGACGAGGCGGCGGCGCTCCAGCGTCGAGGGCGCGTACCCCTCCCGTTCGGCGCGCCGCAGCGGCTCCAGCGCGGCCTGCAACCAGCGCGCCGCCGCCGGGCTCGCCAGCAGCGCCTCCCGCACCGCCAGCGCCAGCAACCCGCCGGCGGCCGCCGCGATCAGCACCGCGAGGGTCATGGGACCTCGGCGATCTCGGTGACGCGGCGGCTGCCGTCCGCCTGCCGCTGCAGGTGCACGACCAGGTCGATGCCGCGCTGCACCTGCTCGGCTATCGCGGCGTGCGGCAGCCCGACCCCCGCCATCAGCGCCAGCGTCTCCAGTCGCCGCAACGCGTCGGCCGGCGAGTTGGCGTGCACGGTGGAGAGAGCGCCATCGTGGCCGGTGTTGAGCGCGGTCAGCAGATCGAGCGCCTCCGTCCCCCGCACCTCGCCGATCACGATCCGGTCCGGGCGCATCCGCAGCGCGTTGCGGAGCAGGTCGCGGATCGTCACCTCTCCCCTGCCCTCGACACCGGCCGGCCTGCTCTCAAGCCGCACTACGTGCGGCTGCTGCAGTCGCAACTCGGCGGCGTCCTCGATCGTCACCACGCGCTCGCCCGCGGTGATGAAGCTGGAGAGCGCGTTCAGCATCGTCGTCTTGCCCGAGCCGGTGCCGCCGCTGACGAGCACGCTGCGCCGCTCGGCCACCGCCCGCTCGAGCCGGTGCCGCTCCCCCGCCGTCAGCGTCCCGATCGCGACCAGCTCGTCGGGGCCGGGACGGTTAGCGCCGAAGCGGCGGATCGAGAGCACCGGGCCATCGACCGCCAGCGGCGGGATCACGACGTTGACCCGCGAGCCGTCGGCGAGCCGCGCGTCGACCATCGGGCTCAGTTCGTCGACCCGGCGGCCCAGCGGCGCGAGGATCCGCTCGATCGTGTTGCGCAGCTCCTCCTCGTCGGCGAAAGCGACGTCGGTGGGTTCGAGCAGCCCCCGCCGCTCGACGTAGACGCAGTCGGGCCCGTTGACCATCACCTCCTCGACCGCCGGGTCGGCGAGCAGGACCTCGAGTGGACCGAGGCCGACGCTGTCGCGGACGATCCGCTCGGCGAGCTGCTCGCGCTCGCCGGCCGGCAGGATCGCCGCGTGCTCGTCGACCAACCCTCGAACCGCGACGGCGAGGTCCTCCTCCGGCTTCCCGCCCGTCGCCGCCTCCGCCCGTCGTCTCTCGACCAGGCGCCCGCGCAGGGCGGTGGCGACGGCGGCGACGTCTCGCTCGCGCCGGTCCATCAGCCCCTCGGGATCACGGTGACGCGGCGGGCGAAGCTCTCGGCGGCGATCAGGCGCAGCGCCTGGGCGCGGGTGAGACCGAGGGTCGCGGTGGCGGTCTCCCCGCCCGGCCCTTCGGCGCCCGGGCCTAGGCCCAGCAGGGGAACGGCCGGGGCGGCGACGTAGGTGCGCCCGGCTCCCGATCCCGACGGTTCCGTCGTCACCACCACATCGACCCTGGAGCCGACCGGCTGCGCCCCGAAGGCGGTAAGGGCGCCGGCGCCGCTGACCGCGATCTCGACCGGGCGCCGGTCGCGACCGAGCCGAGGTCCCGCCACCCTCGCTCGCGGCACCCGCAGCTGGGACGCCGACAGGTAGGAGCCGGCGGGGACGGTGACAGCGGGAACCAGGCCGACGGCTTCCGCCGCAGCGCCGAGCGCGTCGGGCGGCACGAAGCGGACCGGCACCCGGCGGACCTCGAGCTCGGCCGCGGCCGCCGCCGAGCCGATCGCCTTCCCCGCCTCCAGATCGTCCGCGGCGACCAGCACCGGCCGCAGCGCGCCGTATCCCCTGACGACGCTGTCGCCGTAGCCGTTGGCGATCGTCGCGGCGGCAGCCGCGGCGAGCAGCGCCGCCAGCAGGAACCCGACCGCCCGACCGCGCCGGCTCACCGTGCCTCCCCTTCCGGCAGCGGCAGCTCGATTCGCGCTTCGGTCCGCCGCGGGGAGCGGCGGAGTTGAAAGCTGCCACCGTGGCGGCGCGCAGTTCGCGCGACGACCCGTAAGCCGTGCCCGTGGCGACGGCGTCCGTCGATCTGGCTGCGCAACGCGCCCTGCCAGGAGCCTCCGGGAACGCCGTCACCTCCGCCCGAATCGACGACGGCGAGGCGGAGCCGGCGACCCTCTTCCCGGACGTCGATCTCCACCTCTCCACTCCCGTGTCGGAGCGCATTGCTGATCAAGTTGTCCAACGCCTGAGCGAGCTCCAGCTCGTCGCCGATCACCAGTGAATTACCCGCCCGCCAACGCAACCGCAGGCTCCTCCCGCGCAGCGCGGCCGGAGCCTTCCAGCGCCGCGCCGCAACCTCTACCACCGGCCTGACCGAAAGCGGGCGCAGACACGATCGCTCCGACCGGCCGTTGATCTCGCGCTCGAGCCGCTCGAGCGCGGCGGTGGCAATGCGCAGCGACGATTCGTAGGCCTCGCCCCTGCCGGATTCGGCGGGGAGGGCCAGCGATAGGACCTGCAACGGGCGCCGCAACTCGTGCATCGCCTCGTTCAGCGAAGCACGCCGCCGTCCCTCGCGCAGCGTCGCAATTCCGCTTGCCACTGCCAATGACGCGGCCATCGGCAACCCCGCCGCCACCTCCGCCAGCTCCAGGGCCATCGCTTATCGCGCCTCCTCGATCCGCATGGGGAGATAAGGGAGGAGCGCGGCGTTTTCTCCCCCGCCCGCTCGGCCGTCTTCTCGGTAATAGCGGCAACGGGCGGCGCGCCCGGCACCCGAAGCGGTCTCGGCCAGGC
>JBQCIG010000027.1:0-4532 GCA_051953975.1 Solirubrobacterales bacterium
CGCCGGCATCCCCCACTGCACAGCCTGCGAGGGCAGGAACGGCCCCGAGCGCGCCACCCGGTCGCCGAAGTTGCCGTCGATCGTCGTGATCTGCCCGCCGGGGAAGACGCGCTCGACGATGCCGACGTGGTCGCTTTCCCCGGGTCCGGGGCCCGAGACGTAGAGGACGGCGTCGCCCGGTGCCGGCGTCGCGCTCGGCGGCAGGACGCGGGCGCCGTCGGCTTCCGGAGTTGACAGCGGCGGGTCGCCGGGGGCCGTTACCGCGAAGGGGCCGCCGTCATGGGCCTTCGCCCATTCGTAGATCGTCCCCGAGTAGGCATAGGGCGCGGTGCCGCCCCTCAGCGGCACGCCCGCCTTCTCCCAGACCCAGGCGACGAAGAGCGAGCACCATTCGACGCAGGGGCCGTAGGGATTGCAGTTGGAGCCGATCGGGTTCTCGGTCGTCCCGAGCTGACTCTCGGCGATGCGGACGATTTCGCTGCCGCTGGCCCCGGCCGACGAGCTCGACCCGCCGCAGGCCGAGCCGCCGCCGCTCGCTTCCTGGCGGGTCGCGACCGGGCTCGTCGGCGCCGGCGAGCCCTTGCCGCGGAAGCCGTATTCGACGGCTCGCTGCATTACTTCGTCGGCGTAGTTCGCCGAGGAGTCCGAGCAGGCTCCGTAGTAGTTGCAGGCCGCCTGCCGGTAGGCGGCGTAGGAGTCGCCGGCCAGTCCGAAGACCGGGCGCATCATCCGCGCCGCGGTGAAGACCGCGTCGGCGGCGTCGAAGGGATCGGCGCCGCCTCCGTCCGCGTCGACCTTGTAGCGGTCCCAGATCGTCGGGCCGGGTCCGGGGCTGCACGCCGATTTGGGGACGATCGCGATCTGCATCGGCCCGCCGCAGCCGGAGGGGTAGACGTGGGCGCAGGCGCGGTGGCCGCACTCCTGGTAGCCGATCGAGGCGAGGAAGGCCCAATCGACATCGAAGCGCTTGCCCGCTTCCTGGTAGATGCGCAGGCGCTTTGGCGGGATCGCCTTGACGGCAGCCTTGGTCGGCGGGCCGGCGACGGCGATGCCGCCCCCGCCCATGCAGCCGATGCTGCTGCCGAGGATCGCCATAACCGTCGCGGTGATCGCGACGACGACGATCGCCAGGACGCCGGTGGCGAGCAGGAGGAGGAGCGATCCGCCGCGACGCCGCGCGCTCATCGCTTACCGCCTTTCCGCCAGCGCCAGCGACGCCGAGAAGGTCGGGGCTCGCGATCGGGCTTCGGCCGTGCCTGCGCGCCCGACGGCTTCCGGGCGGCCTCACGGCTCCGCTCCGCCTCGGCGCGCAGCTCGGCGCCGAGGCTGTCTTCGCCCCCAGCCGATGCGGTGCCGTTGCGAACTGGCGGACGGCTTGCCCCTCCGCTCGGAGCGCCGTCGCGCTTGGGAGCGCGGCCGGGCTTCTGCTCGCTGTCGGGTCGCGTCTCGCGCGGCTTCGCGTCTGCCGCGCTTCCCTGCCCGGAGGCGCGCTTGCGCCTGCCGGCTCCCTTGGCGGCAGACTCGCCGCCGGTCGCCGCCTCGCGGGAGGAGGGCCGGGTCGCAGAGCCGGAATCCGCCGTCTCGGCCTCGCCGCCGGATCGCCCTCGGCGGGGGCGCTCGGCTGCCTCGCGGGCGGGAGCGCCGCCGCCGACCGGGGCGCTGTAGCTGGTGCCGAGGAGCGGGGCTCGCCGCGGGCGTCCGGGACGAGTCGGATCGTCGCCGCCGGCTCCCACGAACCCGCCGAGGGCGCGATCGGAGCGACCCATCATCGCCCGGCCTTTGCGCCGCAGCGGTCGTGAGAGTTTGCCGGCGATGCGCCCGCCCGCGTAGATCGAGAGCAGCTTCAGCGAGGCGTCGCGCCCCGGCGCCCTCGGCCCGGTCGCGATCCCGATCAGGCTGTCGGCGAGGGTGCGCCGTTGGAGGAAGACGGCCCAGAAGAAGAGGGACTGGAGCCCGAAGGACATCAGCCAGCCGAGCTGCGCCGTCGCGCTCGACAGGGCGGCGGTGACGGCGAGCAGCACCGCCAGGATCAGCGAGTAGGCCGCCTTTCGCAGCAGGTAGCCGGCCAGCTTCTCCAGCCACCCCTTGAAGAAGTCATGGCCTCGACCGGGGATCACCGCCGCGATCAGCGCGACCGGTCTGAACGCGAGCAGGAGCAGCAGCAGGACCTGGGCGAGGATCACCCCGATCGAGAGCGCGCCCAGGAGCAGGAAGGCGCCGAGCTCGCCGACGAAGAGGACGAGCGCCAGGAGCAGCCGCTGGTACTGGCCGCCCTCCTCCATCGCGTCGGTGGCCGGCTTGTCGGCGACGCCGAGCCGGTAGCCCTTGGTTTCGGTGTCGGATTCGGGAAGCTTCGAGGCGTCGCCGTGGTTCAGCGCTTCGTACTCGGCGTCCCGTTCGTCGTGTTCTTCGGCGCCGTTGCTGTAGCGGAGGAAGTGGGCCGCGTACTTGTTCGCGTTGTTGATGCAGACCTTGCCGTCGGCGGTGATCTCCGTGCCGGACTGGAGGCGGCGGGCGAGCGCGCCGTCGCGGCCCGGGTCGGAGGAGAGCGGCCGCACCGCGACCGATTCGGGGTCTGAGTCTTCTGAGCCGGTGCCGGCGCGGACGCAGTGTTCGAGCCCGCCGAACTCAAGGACGACCCAGGGCTTGAAGACGAGGAGGTCGAACAGCTCGTTCGCGGTGTCCTGTCGCGCCCGGCCGGCGCTGGAGGCGTTGCCGTCGGAGGAGATCGACAGGAACGCGCCGGACATCGCGTTCGTCCAGCCGGAGACGGCGCCGATCGTCCCCCCGGGCTGGGCGACGAAGAACAGCGCGCAGACCACGTAGATCAGCGAGAGCCCGAGCGCCCCGGCGGTCTCGGTGTAGCGGCGCTGGACCAGCGCCTTCCACATCGCCCAGATGCCGGCGATCGCCACCGCGAGGACGAGCCAGGGCTGGCCGAGAACGTCGGCGTAGATCGAGTGGATCGCCCTGGCGACGGGCGCGAGCGCCCCGGCGCCGCCGGTCGCCTGCGAGCCGTTGACCAGGTCGAGCCCGAAGGCGAAGCTGAAAAGAGTGACCAGCAGGTTTGCCAGAAAGCTCGTGGCCAGCCAAAGGATCGACGCGAAGAAGTAGGCGATCATCGGCGGGACGCCCGAGACGTCCACCCCGCCCGTCAGCGAAGCCGAGACCGCGTCGAAGTGCTGGTCGAGCGAGTAGTTGAGGAGCGGATAGCGGCCGGCGATACCGCCGCCGCCCAGCGGGGGCGCCGGGCCGACGTTGCTCCATACGTCGGTCGCCGCGCCCGCGAGAGGATGCGCCAGCAGCACGATCAGGGTCGCCAGTCCGAGCGCCACACCCGCGCGCCGCCGCCAGCTGCGCCGCGGTCGCACCCTCACGTCGCCACCACCCGCGGGGTGTTGTCGAGTGCCGCCAGCAGCTCGGGGAAGACGAGGTCGAAGCGCAGCTCGCCGACCCGCCCGTCGAGGTCGCGCATCAGGCAGAGGCCCTGGCGGTATTCGCGCAGGCGGGCACGGGCGGCGGTGTCCTCGGTGTCGAGCCCGATCTGGGCGATCCCGGCCCGCGCCTCCGCGTCGGTCTCCTGACCGAAGAGGAAGTAGACGCCGAACAGCTCGGCCAGCTCGCCGAGGTCGGCGAGCCGCTGGGTCGCGACCAGGACGGTCGCATTCAGGGCGCGGCCCAGGCGGATGATCCGGTTGAGCAGCGAGCGTCCCTGCGTCGAGGCGAGCAGGAACCACGCCTCGTCCAGGACGACCACCTTGTGGCGGCTGCGGTCGCCCGCGATCAGCCGCAGCGCGAGCGCCGCGACCAGGGAGAGGGTCGCCACCGACACGCGCTCGGCGCGGGTGTAGGTCTCGCGGGAGGCGCCGGGGTCGGGGAGGCTCAGCCCCGGCGTGCGGATCGTGATTACCGACCGCTCGACCTCGATCGGCTCGGCCTCGCCGGTTCCGAAGCCCAGCCGCGCGAGCCCGAAGTCCGAGAGCACGTCCAGCGCCTCGGCGACCTCGCGTCCGGCCTCGGCCTCGGCCGATCGCAGCCGCTCGATCACGGCGGCGAGGTTCCGCTCGCCAGCCCTCACCGCGTCGCGGACGGCGCGGTCGATCGCGACCTCCCAGGAAGGCGCGGGGTCGCGCAGCAGCTCGACCAGGTAGCTGGATGCAAGCTCCTCGCGCAGCTCCGGTAGCCCGATCGCCAGCGGATCGAGCTTGCCCCGGTGCTCGGGGTCGCCCGAGAGCTCCAGGACCTCGACCTCGCCATCCAGCTCGGGAACGCGGTCGAGGCCGTGGTCGGGCTTGGGGTCGAAGTCGACCACCAGCGAGCCCCGGCGCTGGGCGGCGAAGGCGATCGACTGCGCGGCGATCGTCTTGCCCGAGCCGAGCGTCCCGGCCAAGAGCACCGCCGAGGCCCGCGCCTCGCGCGGCGCCTCGGTCGGGTCGTAGAAGACCGGCCGCGCGCCGCCGGCCGGCGAGTAGCCGATATAGATGCCCTCGGTCGAGCCGACGTGCGCCGTCGCGATCGGCACCGAGGCGCCG
>JBQCIG010000028.1:0-6269 GCA_051953975.1 Solirubrobacterales bacterium
TTGAGTTGTAGTATTTTCCGTGGGCGAAGGGTGGTGGGTGGGGGGTGGGCTCTTGGGTCGGGGTCGCGCCCTGCGTCGTTTCGCCGGGGCCGGGGGCGCCGCGGGCCCCCCCCCCCCCCGCGCCGGCGAGAGCCGTGCCCAGGGCGGTGACCAGCAAAAAGCTGGCGATGGCGGCGATCAGTGCGAACTTAGTTCTCATCCCAAAGCGTCCCTGCCCGCGCTCGGTTCCCCTCCCGGGCATTCGCGAAAGTTCAAGCTACCCACTAGTACGGGTGTCCGCAATGGAAGCAGGCGCTCCCAACAAGTCCTTAATCAACCACTGCCACATCTCTGTAACGGAGATTTTCAGCCGCGGCGGATGTGCTCGTTAAGCTCTCGTCAACGCGAGGCGGAAAGGCGAGCGCTTGACCTTCGACGATTACGAGCAGGACGGGCTCCGGGCCCGCTCAGAGCAGGCCCTGGCGGAGCTGGCCCAGGCGCTGATCGACAACCCGACGCTGCACAACGCCGTCACCGCGGCGCTGGGAGCGCGGGAGAAGGCGCTCGAGGCTCAGCAGGCGGCGATGAGCGCCCTCAATCTGCCCTCGGCGACCGATGTCGAACGGCTAGAGCGGCGCCTGCGCTCCTTCTCGCAGCGCCTGGAGGACGTCGAGGAGGCAATCGACGACCTCAGCCGGGAGCTGGGGGCGATGCGCCGCGAGAAAGCGAAGAAGGTGAGGAAAAAAACCGACTCTAACCCTCGACCTTAGGGTTAGAGTATGGTTGCGGCGGCCGCTCCGGCTCGTTTGGCGACGGCTTCGAGCTTCTCGTCGGCGAGGGTCTCTCCCTCGGCGTCGCGCTCGACGATCAGCAGCGCTGCCATCGCGACTTCGAACTCGGAGCCGGTGGCGAAGAGGGCCGCGGTCTGCATGTCCGCCACTTCCGCGGCTGGGTGCACCTCCTGCTCCGGCTTGTGGAGGACGTCGAGGCTGACGCTGATCACGCCCCGGGCTTCCTCGCCGAGGGTGAGCACGAGTTCGTGAGTGAGGACCGGGCTCGGCTCGACCACCGGCTGCCACGGTTCGTCCTCGCCCGGCCGGCGAAAGGAGCCGCCGGGTTCGGGGAAGGCCTCGGAGACGATCGTCAGCTCGCCCAGCTTCGGAGGGTCCTCGAGCGCGGCGCAGGTGCCGATCCGGATCGCCCTCTGAACGCCCAGCTCGGCAAGGTCGGCGAGGACCACGGCGGCGCTCGGCCCGCCCATCCCGGTCGACTGCACGGTCAGCTCCTCGCCGCTCTCGGTGACCCCCGTGTAGCCCCACAGCCCGCGGGCGTGGTTGCTCATCTTCGGCTGCTCCAGCAGGTACTGGGCCAGCATCAGGGCGCGGCCGGGATCGCCAACGAGGATCGCCCTGGCGGCGATGGGGGCGGTGGGTCGAAGTCGTGCAGGCATCGCCGCGCCGACCCTAGCTCTCCGGACCGCCCCGGTCTTTGCGACGGCCGTCAGGGGGACGGAGTTTGCCGATCTCGACGGGGGAACAGGTAACGAGTGATGACCAGGGCAACACCGATCAGCTCGACGAGGGTGGCGACCAGCCAGATTTGAATCACGCCCGCTTCGAGGTGCCAGTGTTCTCCCGCCCAGGCATAGGCGACGAACACGGCATCGGCGACAACCAGCTGGATCGTGATCAGCCACAGCAGCCAGTTGGCGTATTTTTTCTTGAGCTTGATGTCCTGGAAGTGATCGATCCCAACCAAGGCTTTGTGGTCATGGGGATCGAGCCCTTCCAGCGGAACGGCATTCTCGAGATCCTCTTGAGAGATGCCTGCTTCGGCGAGCTTGCTCGGTTGCTCTGCCTGTTCTGCTGAAGGCTCCGCCGGCTCGCCGGAGCCTTCAATCACCTCCGTCTCGTCCACCGCTTAGGAGAGGCCGAGGTTGTCCAGTCGATACTGCATTGACTCGGGGGACACGCCAAAGATCTTGGCCATGCGGAAGGCCGCCATGTCCTGCTCGTGAAACGCTTTCACCGCCACCTCTGGCATCAGCAGGCTTGCGGCGAAGCTATTTGCGTAGCGCTCCTCCTCATCCGTGCCGGTTGAGGATCTCTGATCCCGGTAGTCGACGTATTCATATTGCTGTTCCGGTCGCGCGGCGCGGCGAATGTAGTGGCCGAGCTCGTGGGCACAGGTGAACCGTTTCCGGTTCCTGTTGTCTTCGGAGTTGAGGAGGATGGAGGGGTCTTCGCCTTTTTTCTTGACGAGAGCCCCAGATACGTCGCGTTTCAGGTAGACGTCCAAGACTTCAACGCCAAGGGATTTCGCGATGCGAACAGGGTCGATCGGCAGGGTGCCGTCCCAGCATTCCTCCAATAATTCAGAGGCCGCCTTTTCTGCCTTTCTATGGCCAGCCATGAGACGAGTGTAGACCTCCCCTTGAGTTCTTCAGTGCAACAGAGCCAATCTGGCCCTCCCATAAGCTAGCTTCGAAGGCGGCAGCCAAAACGCTTCATCTGTAAAGTCGCTTGACAGGGGCCTTGAGCTGTCAACCACCTTGACAGCATCCCAGCGCCTGAGGACAATCGGGAAATGAGCGAGGAGGCCGTTATCCGCAAGATCAAAGCTGCCGCTCGCAGACGAGCGGAAGCCGATGCGGCCAAGCGAGAGGCAACCGGGCAGTTGAAGGCCTATTGCCGCGAGGCACAGAAGGCGGGGTTGCCGATCACGCGGATCGCCTCCGAGGCCGGCCTTTCCCGTCAGGGCGTTTACGACCTGCTGCGGGAAGAACCCAGTTAGCCTCGGCCCATGCCCGATACGCGGATCTCCCTCAGCGAGGCGGCGCGGCGCTCGGGGGTGCCGGCGAGGACGCTGAAACGCTGGGCGGAGGAGAAGATCGTGCCGGTTCGGCGCGGGCGCTGGACGGCCGCTGCGGCGGCGCAGGCGCGGGTAGTGGCGCGGATGCGCGAGCGGGGTTATTCGCTTGAGGACCTGAGGGAGGCCGGCCGTGAGGGGCGTCTCGCTTTCGGCTTCACCGAGGAGCTTTTCTCAGGTTCCAAGGCCGAGTACACGGTCGAGCAGGTGGCGGAGGAAACGGGCCTCGAGCCGGAGCTGGTCGAGCGCATCCTCGTCATCCTCGGCACGCCGAAGGAACGGCGCCGCGACCTCACCAGCGAGGACGCTGCAGCGCTGCGGCACTGCGCCCGCGTCCTCGCCGCCGGCTTCCCGCTCGTCGCCTTCCTGCAACTGGTGCGCGTCTACGCGCAGTCGATGCGCCGGATCGCCGACGCCGAGGTGCGGCTGTTCCATCTCTACGTGCACGAACCGCTGATCCGCGACGCCGTCCCCGAGCTGGAAATGGCCGAGGAGATGGGGGAGCTGGCGGGCGACATCCTGCCGCTGGCGGCGCCGCTGACCGAATACCTGCACCAGCGCTACCTGCGCTTCTTCGTCGAGCAGGACGTGGTCGGCCACATGGAGGCCGACTCGAGCATGGACACGACGGAAATCGAGCTCGGCCACGTCAAGGTCACCCTCTGCTTCATCGACCTCACCGGCTTCACCCGCTACACCGAGGAGGAGGGGGACATCGAGGCGCTCGACGTGATCGAGAACTTCGTCGCCACGGTGGAATCGACGCTGCCGCGCGAGGCGACGATCGTGAAGACGATCGGCGACGAGGTGATGATCGTCTCCCCCGACGCGGCGGCGCTGACCGAGTGGGCGGTCGAGTTCCTCGCCGGCTTCCCGCAGCGGCCGCAGCCGCGGGTCGGCATCCACTGCGGCGACGCCGTCTACCGCGACGGCGACTACTTCGGCAGCCAGGTCAACCTCGTCCACCGGGTCGTCAACCGGGCGTTGGCGGGGGAGGTGCTGGTCACCGACGCGGTCGCGGCGGCGATCGCCGAAAATGAACGGCTCCAGCTCGAGGGGATCGGCCAAGTCAAGCTGAAGGGGTTCCCCGCGCCCACCGACCTCTTCGTCGTCGGCGCGGCATGAGCGCCGAGGAGCTGCTGGCGCGGGTCGAGGCGGAGGGGCTGATCGCGCCGCCGGCGCCGCTGGTCGTGATGCTCTCGGGCGGCCGGGATTCGGTCTGCATGCTCGACCTCGCGGTGCGGGCGCGGGGGGCGGCGGACATGACCGCGCTCCACGTCAACTACGGCCTGCGGGAGGAGGCGGACGCGGACCAGCGCCACTGCGCCGAGCTCTGCAAGCGGCTGGGGGTGCCGCTGGAGGTGGAGCGCCCTCGCCGACCCGAAGGGTCCGGCAACCTCCAGGCCTGGGCGCGCGAGGCGCGCTACGCGGCGGCGGCGCGGCTGGCGGAGGCGGCGGGGGCGCGGATCGTCACCGGCCACACCGCCGACGACCAGGTCGAGACGATCCTCTACCGGCTCGCGTCCTCGCCCAGCCGGCGGGCGCTGCTGGGGATGCGGCCACGGGACGGCGACCTCGTGCGGCCGCTGCTCGGCACCACCCGGGGGGAGACGACCGCCTACTGCGAGGAGCGGGGGCTGGCCTGGCGCGACGACGCCAGCAACGAGGAGGCGGGCTACAAGCGCAACCTCCTGCGGCGCGACCTGATTCCAGAGCTGGCGAAGATCCACCCGGCGGCGAAGGAGAACGTGCTGCGAACGGCGGCGCTGTTGCGCGAGGAGGCGGAGCTGCTCGATTCGCTGGTCGATGCCGAGCTTGCCGGGGGGGATGGGGTGCCGCCCGGAGCGATCTCGCAGCAGCGTTTCGCCGAGCTGCACCCGGCCCTGCGCCGCCTCGTCCTCCAGCGCCTGGCCGACGAGGCCGCCGGGCGCCCGGTCGCCGGCGCCGCCCGCTTCGCCGAGCAGGTCGCCGGACTGCGCCGCGGCGGCGCCAGGCTCGACCTCGGCGGCGGCGTCCGCGCCATCGTCGAAGGCGGCGTCCTCCGCGCCGAACTAGGTTGACGGGCCGCAAATACCCCTATAGGGGGTGAAATCGGCCCGTCAACAAGGGGCCTCATATATCTAGACTGCGCGCCGTGAGCGACCCGGCGATCGGCGAGACCCTCGTCGCCAGAGACGACCTGCAGCGGCGCATCGCCGAGCTGGGGGAGGAGATCAGCCGCGACTACGCGGGGCGGGAGCTGTTCCTGGTCGGGGTGCTGAAGGGCGCCGTACTCTTCCTCGCCGACCTGATGCGCCACATCGACGTCCCCTGCGAGATCGATTTCATGGCGGTCTCCAGCTACGGCTCGCAGACCGATTCCTCCGGCGTCGTCCGCATCCTCAAGGACCTCGACGCGCCGATCGAAAACCGCGACGTGCTGATCGTCGAGGACATCATCGATTCCGGCCTCACCCTGCAGTACCTGATGCGCAACCTCAAGGCCCGCAATCCCGCTTCGCTACAGGCCTGCGCGCTCTTGACCAAGCCCGAGCGGCTGCGGGTGGACCTCTCGCCGCGCTACGTCGGCTTCGAGATCGCCAACCGCTTCGCGATCGGCTACGGCCTCGACTACGCGCAGAAGTACCGGAACCTCGACTTTGTCGCCGCTCTTTCCGAGTAGCAGCGCCGACTAGACCGCCGAAATTGCCCTGGTACGCTGATTTCTGACTTTGAGGCGGTTTTTCAAAAGCGCGGCTTTCCCGATCCTGCTGGTCGTCATCCTGGCCTTCATCGCCCAGCGGGTGATCACTAGCGGCGGCGGCCCACCGGCCCCGCCCTACAACAAGCTGATCACCTCGAATCAGGGGCTGATCGTCGAACACGAAGTCGAAGAAGTCGACGTCAACACCAAGGACAACACGCTTGACGTCAAGCTGAAGAACGGCGAAAGCTTCTCGACCGGGTACCCGCCCGACGGCGAAAAGCAGCTGGTCAACCTGCTCGCCGAAAACCGCGTCAAGACCGACGTTCACGGCTCGGGCAGCTCCGGCCTGCTCTCGCTGCTGACGCTGGTCCTGCCCTTCGTCCTCTTCTTCGGCTTCTGGATCTTCCTGATGAACCAGATGCAAGGCGGCGGCTCGCGGGTCATGAACTTCGGCAAATCGAAAGCGAAGCGGATGTCGGTCGACGCGCCGAAAATCACCTTCCGCGACGTCGCCGGCGTCGACGAGGCGGTCCAGGAGCTCGAGGAGATCAAGGAATTCCTCGAGAACCCGAAGAAGTTCCAGGCGCTCGGCGCCCGGATCCCCAAGGGCGTCCTTCTATATGGACCGCCCGGGACCGGTAAGACGCTGCTCGCCCGCGCCGTCGCCGGCGAGGCGGGAGTGCCGTTCTTCTCGATTTCCGGCTCCGACTTCGTCGAGATGTTCGTCGGCGTCGGC
>JBQCIG010000029.1:0-6756 GCA_051953975.1 Solirubrobacterales bacterium
GCGGGGGGGGCGGGGTGGGGCCCCCAACACCCCCCCTCGACTCTCCCACCGATCGGCCGGAGACGCCAGACGACCAACGCCGCGACGACCGCCAGCACCACCGCTCCCAGCGTCGCCGAGGTGCCGTGACCGGGCGCCCGCGCCAGTAGCCCCGTCACCGTCAGCACCGCGCCGAACCCGACTGCCGGCTCCAGCCACGACCATTCGTCCCTGCCCGCCAGCGAAAGCACGGCCCGGCCGACCAGCACCGAGACGGCGCAGATCAGCGCCGCCGAGGCATAGGTCCCGATCATCAGGCGCTGGAACTTATGACAGTGGGCGCTTTCAGTACTTCTCGGCGGCCTGCTCGAGCGTCTCCCGCAGGTTCTCGCCCCGCAGCGGTGGCTCGTGTCCGGCCCCGACGATTCGCGGTTCCAGCGCCGCCAGCCGCCGCAGCGACTGCTTCGCCTTCTGGTGATCCCAGGCCCAAGCGGGGTGGGGAACGCTGGCCTCGCCGTGCGGCAGCGGTTTCAGCCGCGCCGAGTCGACCAGGTAGACGACGTCGCTGACCAACGCCACCCGGTCGCTCTCGCGCCAGAGCCCGATCAGTCCCGGCGCGTGGCCGGGGAAGTGCAGCACCTCGAAGCCGGCGACCTCGTCGCCTTCGATCACCGTGTCGGCGATCTTCACCGCGCCGCCGTCCCAGCGCCGCAGAAGAAACGGGTAGAGCCGGCGCACCCACGCCACCGGCAGCTGCGAGAGGTCCATGTAGGGGGCGATCGCGGCATCGCTTTCGGCGTCGACCCGTTCGTCCGGATGGCAGAGGACCGGCGCGTCCATGTAGGGGGCGGTGCCGCGATGGTCGGCGTGGGCATGGCCGAGGACCAACCGCTTCAGCCCGCCCAGCTCTGCGGCCGCGGCCTTCGCCTGCTTGCGCATCGCCTTCGTGCCGGCGTCGAACTGGACCACCCCATCCCCGTCCTCGAGGAAGTAGATGTTCATCGCCCCGCGGAAGTCCCCGCGCAGCAACCAGACTCCGTCGGCGACTTTCTCCAGCGCCATCGGGCACCACCTTAACGGCGCCGATTACGGCGCACTAGGGTTCTCCCATGCCCCCCGTCTGGAAAGCCGGGATGGTCGTGCTGATCGCCTGCCTCCTCCTGGCGATGGTGATCGGGGTCGTCCGCCTGGTCGAAACGCCGACCGAAATCCTCGGCGACGGTTTTCGCGGCTTACCCGCCAAGCAACAAAGCTCCCACGCGAGCCGGCGTTAGAGTAGGCGCGTTCAGCGAGCGACGAAGGAGGCGGCGTGTTTAAACGCATCGTGGTGGGGACCGATGGCTCCGATACTGCCGCCGAGGCGGTACGCCAGGCGATCGACCTGGCCAAGCTCTCGGGAGCCCAGCTCAGCATCGTCAGTGCCTACCAGCCCGTCTCGGGCCGCCGGGTCAAAGACGAGCAGGCCGCAGCCCCGGTCGACGTCCAGTACGAGATCGGGCCGCGCGAGGACGTCAACCTGGTCCTCGACGCCGCCGCCGCCGACGCCAAGCGGGAGGGGATCGAAGTCACCACCCATCCGGTCGAGGCCGATCCCGCTGACGCGATCCTCAACGTCGCCGAAGAGACCAGGGCGGACTTGATCGTGGTCGGCAACAAAGGGATGACCGGCGCCCGCCGCTACCTGCTCGGGAGCGTCCCCAACAACGTCTCGCACCACGCGCCCTGCAGCGTGATCATCGTCCGCACCACCTAGCGCTCTAGAGACCCAGCGGCTCCGTCGCTTTGGCGGCGTCGATCAGGCCTGCGCCCTGCAGCGAGCGGGGGTAGCCGAGGTCGCGGGCGGTGCGGCGCAGCTGCCGACGCACCGCTTTTACCTTTGCCTCCGGCGTCGGCTGGGGACCGAGGACGCCGGAGGCAAGGACCATCGCGGCGACCCCCGAGACGTGCGCGGCGGCCATCGAAGTCCCGATGTAGTTGTCGGGGATCCCGAATTCCGTCGTTTTCGGACGGAAGGTGACCTGGTAGATCGGGCGCTGGAGGATCGAGGGGCAGCCCTGGCGCGGCTCCCCCCCGCCGGGGGCGACGAGATCGATCGCGGCGCCGGCAAGCGAGTAGTACCCCATGCAGGCTCCCTCGGTGGTGCCGCCCACCCCGATCACGTGCGGCCCGGTGGCCGGCGCGGAGACGCATTGCTTGGCTTTCGCCTTGCCGGGCTTCGGCGGTTCCAGGTTGCCCCCGGAGGCCACCGTGACGACGCCGCGGCGGTAGGCGAAGCGGAGCGCTTCGTTGACCATCGGCAGCCGCGCCTGGCATTCGAAGTTGAAGCTCATGTTGATGACGTTGGCGTGATGGGTGACGGCGAAGCGGATTCCCCGCGCGATCTGGCTCTCGAGGCCTTCGCCTTCCCGGTTCAGCACCCGCACCGGCATCAGCTTGGCGCGGTAGGCGAGCCCGGTGAGGCCGATGCCGTTGTCCGTCTGCTCGGCGATCGTGCCGGCTACGTGGGTGCCGTGGCCGTTTTTGTCGACGGGAAAGCGGTCGTGGCCGATGAAGTCGTACCCGGGCACGAATTGGCTCGAGGAGAAGTCGGGGCTCCTGGGGATCCCGTCGAACGGGCGGTAGGCGATCCCGCTGTCGAGGACGGCGACCACGATCCCTTCGGCCCCCGGCCGGCCGGCTTCGATCAAGTGACGCCAGGCGCCGACCGCGTCGATCCCGCCCGGGGAGGTGGGAAGCCGCGACGTCGCCGGTCCTTCCGAGGCGAGGAAGTTCCACTGCTTCGAGGCCCAGCCGTCGGGGAGGCTCGACGGTTCGAAGGGGGCGCCGATCGTCCCCGGATCGTTGGGGTCGAAGGGGGTTGCGCGGATCGCCGAGGCGGTGGCGACGTAGTCGGGCTCGGCATAGACGACGCGGGGGTTCTGCCGCAGCGCCTTCGCGGTGCGGCGGACCCCTGCCCCGGGCGGGACCGATATCGCCCGCCCCAGGTGCTGGCCCTCGAACTTGACCAGCAACCGCCCGGGCGCGAAGCCGTGGTTTGGCGCGACCGCCGTAGCCGCGCCGGCGGGAGGGGCGGGAACGAGCGAAGCCGCCAGCGCCGCCACGAGTATGTGGGTTCGCAGTAGTCGTCTCATCGTTGGTTGCACCGCCGGAATCCCTGCGTTCAAGCGGTATCTCGACAACACCGCACCGCCGCGGAAGTCGTGGGCGGACATACTCACGCATCGTGTCCACCGGCAACCCGGATCAGCACGACCTCGGGATGGAGGTTGCGATCGAGGAGGCGCGCAAGGCCGAGACCCACGGCGACGTCCCGATCGGCGCCGCGATCTTCCGCGAGGGCGAGCTGCTGGCCAGGGCGGGGAACGAGCGCGAGCTGCGGCGCGACCCGACCGCCCACGCCGAGGTGCTGGCGATCCGCGCCGCGGCCGAGGTCCTGGGCGGCTGGCGGCTACCGGGCACGACGCTTTACGTGACGCTCGAGCCCTGCGCGATGTGCGCGGGCGCGATCGTCCTCGCCCGCGTCCCCACCGTCGTCTTCGGCACGCCCGATCCCAAGGCCGGGGCCGCCGGCAGCGTCATCGACGTGCTCGCCGAGCCCGCCCTCAACCACCGTCCCGAAGTCCTCGCCGGCGTTCGCGAGGCGGAGTGCGCGGCGCTGCTCCGCGAGTTCTTCGCCAGCCGCCGCAGTTAAAGAGCCAATACCCTGTGATGAGACCCGGAGAGGTGTCCGAGTGGCTTAAGGAGCGCGATTGGAAATCGCGTGGGCGGGGTTAACCCGCCTCGTGGGTTCGAATCCCACCCTCTCCGCTGCCGCCGCTATGGCGGCGGCTGGCGGCGTCCTCGGTCGCTCGCGTGCGGAGCACGCCACGCTCCCTGCGTCCTTGCCAGCCTTGCCCTATCGGCGGCAGTCAAGTTGCCCTCTTCCTTGCACTGCTTGGCCTCCGACGCTGAGGGCCTGTGAGCCTTGCCCTAGCGGCGGGCAGTCGTGACTTAGCTTCGGAACTTGCGGGTACCGGAGGAGGTACGCGGCGTCGCGAGGTTGAGGCCGACTCTATACTCGGGGCTCGTGATGGAGCCTCATACGTAGCGCTTCATCGCAATTGTGAGGGGGCCGGCATTTCTTGGCCGATGGTGCCGGTCCTCTCCTCCGCAGCTCGGCGAACCGCCGCGTCAGCAGAGAGTAGCGCCTTGCTCATAGAATCCCTGTCCGCTCATTCCCGGAGGGGTGCCGGAGTGGTTGAACGGGGCGGTCTCGAAAACCGTTGGCCCTCGTAAGGGGGCTCGTGGGTTCGAATCCCACCCCCTCCGCTTTGCAGCGCGCAATCGCGCATGAGAGTCGAGATTGCGCCGATTTTGCCTCCCCGATCGCCGGCAGTGGAGGTCAAGGAAGCAGCCCACGCTGTGCGGCTCTGCCCTGTCTTCTAGTCGGGCTCGGCCCCGCTGGATTCCGACTGCCAGTCGTGGGACGACCTGCGCCACTACGGTGCCGTTCGAACGGAGAGATTCCTTTTGGATCGCTAGTACGTCTGCGCTGTGACGAAGGACTGAACCGCTCGGCGGGGGTGAAGTCTTACCGCCGCCCGACCCTCCGCATCCCGACAGCACGGCTACCCCGCCCGCCAGCATCAAGGCCGCGCCGCGCCGGGCCTGGCGCCGCGTCGGCCGCCACCCCTGGCTGTAGGCGAACCAAGCGAGGCCCGCGAGGCAGAGCAGCGCGGCGACGTAGAAGTTCAGCCGCAGACCAAGGAAGTGATGGGCGGGGTCGACCCGCAGCGACTCCTCGAAAATGCGGAAACCCGAGTAGCCGGCGACGTAGAGGGCGAAGAGGCCGGGCGGGCGGATGCGCCTGTGGTTGCCGAGCCAGACGAGGAAGCCGGCGAGCGCCAGGTTCCAGATCAGCTCGTAGAGGAAGGTCGGATGGAAGGTGGCGAACTGCTCATAACCGGCGGGACGATGGGCGGGCGAGATCTCCAGCCCCCACGGCAAACTGGTCGGGCCGCCGAAGAGCTCCTGGTTGAAGTAGTTGCCGATCCGCCCGATCGCCTGGCCGACCAAAAGCGCCGGCGCGGCGGCATCCATGAACTCGGCGACCGAGACGCCGCCCCGCCGCAGCCGCCAGATTCCGACGAGGGTTCCAAGTGCGATCCCGCCCCAGATGCCCATGCCGCCGTCCCAGACCGCGAACGGCCCCCACCAGTGCGCGGGGACTTCGCCCGAGCTGGTGAGGTCGAAGTAGAGGCGCCCGCCAATTAGCCCGGCGGGGAAGCCCCACTTCGCCACGTCGTAGACGGTCTGCCGCGACCCGCCCCGGGCCTCCCAGCGGCGAATCGTTATCAGCACCGCCACCGTCAGCCCGACCACGTACATCAGCCCGTAGACGTGGACTTCGAAGGGTCCGAGGTGAAGGCCGCTGGAAGATGGGCTGGGGATCGCGGCTCTCATGCAGAAACCGCCATTCTAAGGAGGCGGTTACGTCCCTAAAGCTGGCTCGCCACCGCCATCTTTTCGCCTTGGTTTCGTTCCCCCAACTCCCTCCGCTTTGCAGCGCGCATCCCCGCCTCGACCACTTGATCGCGTGAGCGGGCGCGAGGCGTCGCTGCTGCGACGCGGCATCCGCTTGGAGCTGGCGACGCTCGGCTGGAACGTCCTCGGCGTCTTCATCGTCTTCGCCGCCGCCGTGGAGGCGGGATCGGTGGCGCTGGCCGGGTTCGGCCTCACACCCTGATCGAGATCGGCGCCTCCACGGTGGTGATTTGGCAGCTTCGCGACAGCGCCGACGAGCGCCGCGAGCGGCTGGCGCTGCGGCTGATCGGCATCGCCTTCGTCGGCCTCGCGATTTACGTCGCCGTCCAGGCCGCCTACACCCTGCTCGCGGCCGCGCGCCCCCAGCCCTCGCCGCTCGGGATCGGTTGGACCGTGGCGACGTATGCGGCGATGCTGGCGCTGGCGGTGGGCCGATCCGCTCGCCGGCTTGGCCATCGTCTTCTACGCGCTGCGCGAGGCGAGGGCGGCGCTGGCCTGAGCGCCGAAGGCGAGGCGGGAGATCACCGCCAGGCCCTGCGGCGAGCCCGGCCACAGCTCGGCCAGCCTCGCGGGACCGGCGCCGCGGAGGACGAAGCGAAGGACTAGGGCGGCGATGACCGCGTCGTCGAGCTGACCGATTGCCGGCAGGAAGTCGGGAACGAGGTCGAAGGGCAGGGCGAGGTAGGCGAGCAGCGCCCACAGCGCCAGCTTGCGCGAGCGCGGCACGCTTGGGTCCGCCAGCAGGCGGCGGACTAAAATCAGGCTGTCGGGAAGGAAGGCGGCGAGGGCGCGGGCGGTGTCGCGCCTGCCGACGAGCAAGAGCAGAGCGATCGCCGATGCCCACAGGAGCGCGGCAAAGGCCAGGGCCAGCAGGACGGATGCGAGCACGACGAAAGAGTAGAGCCCCGGCTAGCTGGCGCACCCCTCTCCATTGGCCTCGCAGTTCCGAGCGTTCTTATGAGATTTCGTTAACGCCGGGTTTGGTGGCGCTTCTCATGGGGTTGAGAGGGTTCTGGAAATTGGCTGACGAGCCAGCTTTACATGGTCCAATGTAAGCCTAAAAAGAGCTGTACTTTGTGTCCAGTTTTAGTACTCTGGATCTACTTGACCGCGAACGCCTCACCCGCCGCCTCATGACCCTCGTACGGAAGAACGACGAAGTACATCAGCGAGGGCAGGAGGGACTCGAGTTGGTCGTACTCCTGCTTGCACAGCCGAGAATAGAGCAGGGATTCGACTCCACCGACGATCCCG
>JBQCIG010000030.1:0-9140 GCA_051953975.1 Solirubrobacterales bacterium
TTTTTTTTTTAATTAAAAATAAAAAAAAAAATATTTTTTTTTTTTTTTTTTTTTTTTTTTTTTTTTGTTTTTTTTTTTTTTGTTTTTTTAATACAACACCCCCCCCCCCCCCAACGCCGGGAGGAGACTTGCGAGCCGAAGTCGTGGTTCCTTTTGCACCTATAGCGTCCGAAAGGAACCACGGACTGTCGGATACGGCTCCGCCCTCGACTCGCGGTTCCTTTCGGTTGCTCGGCGTCTGAAAGGAACCACGCGATATGAAGCACGGTCTTCTGTCCTAAGGCGCGTGTTGGAGGGAGCGGGTGCCCCTCTGGTGGAGGCTTTGGGTCAAGCTGACGAAGCTCGTCTGTCCTACTGGGACATACGGTCTCCAGCGGAGGGGCACCCGCACCCCTACCGGCAGCGGCCCGAGCTACCCGCCGATTGCGGCTAGGGCTTCGTCCCGGGTGCTGTGGATCGGGATCGAGAGCTCGAGGCCGGTGATCTCCAGCACCCGGCGGACCTGGTCGTTGTGGGTGCAGATCACCAGGGCGCGGCCGTTTTCGCCGCCGTCGAGGCGCTGCCAGGCGCGGACGATCAGGGCGATCCCGGTCGAATCGATGAACTCGCACCGAGAGAGGTCGATCAGCACCGACCCTTCGTCGCTGGCGAGCGCTTCCTCCAAAAGACCCTCCAACTGCGGAGCGGTACTGAGGTCGAGCTCGCCGGTCACGGAGATCGTGCGCACACCTTGCTCAAGATCTCCTGCCTTCACCTCGAAGGGGGCTGGATTCACGGCACGATGCTACCGCAGGAGGGCGACCCGTCCGCGGACTGTTTTGCCCCTCCCTGCCAGGGGTAAGCAGCACTTGATGCGAGACAGCCGGTTATGCTCGCGACTCTGACGATGGGCCTCGATGTTCTTGGGGGCAGGCTGGAACTTTGAATACCTCAACCAATGATCGCTCGGGGCTCCAAATGTCCCTCCCGGCGCGGGCCGAGAACGTCGCCGTGGTGCGTCACGCCCTCGCCGGCCTGGCGGAACGGTTGGGTATGGACGAGGCCTCCCTCGCCGACTTGAAGACCGTGGTGACCGAGGCCTGCATGAACGTCGTCGTCCACGCCTACGCCGGCATGGAGCCGGGGCCGCTCGAGATCGAGGCGGAAAGCGACTTCGAAGGCCTGACCGTGGTCATCCGCGACCACGGCAGCGGGATCCGGCCCCGCCCCGACGTCGACCGCCCCAGCCTGCGGATCGGGTTGACCCTGATCGCCGCTCTCTCCAGCAGCTTCGAGATCAAGGGGGGAGCCGACAAAGGCACCGAAATCCGCATGCACCTGCCGCTGCAGGCCCGTGAAGACGGTCAGGTGAAAGGGTCGACCTTCGCCGTGGCGGCCGAGGACGAGACGCGGATCCGGGTGGGGCCGCCGGAGATCGTCGGGCCGGTGTTGAGCCGCGCTCTCTCGGCCCTTGCCGCTCGCCAGGACATCAGCGTCGACCGCCTCTCCGACACGATGCTGCTCAGCGACGCGATCTCCGCCCGCGCCCCCGAGGGCTTCACCGACGGGCATGTCTCGCTCAGCATCGCCGAGCTGCCCGAAGGCATCGAGCTCAGGGTCGGGCCGATGACCAGCGGCGGTGCCCAGCGCCTGCGCAGCAGCTTCGAGCTGCCGGAAATGGGCTCGCTCGAGGCGCTGACCGACGAGCTACGGATCGAGGAGGGCGACGAAGGCGAGTACCTCGTCGTCGGGATCTCCTCGCTCTCGAAGAACTGAGCCAGGGCTGACGGGCGCCGGCTAATCGCGCTCGGCGGCGCTCTGCTCTGCGACCTCGGCGCGGATCCGCTCCAGGGTGCGGCGCAGGATACGGGAGACGTGCATCTGCGAGTGCCCGATCCGTTCGGCGATCTGCGACTGCGTCAGGTCCTCGACGAACCGAAGCTGCAGGACCAGCCGCTCGCGCTCGTCGAGATGGGGAAGCGCTCCCTCCAGCGCCAATTTGTCCTCGACCAGCTCGTAACCGGCGTCCTCGTCGCCGACCCACTCGGAGGCGGGCGATTCTTCGGAGTCCTCGCCACCGACCGGCCGGTCGAGCGAGAGCGGGCGACGGTTGTGGTTGGCCTCGAGCACCTCGAGCACGTCGGTGGGATCTAGCTCGAGCCGCTCGGCGATCTCGCCGACCGAGGGAGAGCGTTGCAGCTCGACCGTCAGCTCCGAGATCGCTTTCTCGACTTCGGCCATGCGGTCGTGGAGGCCGCGCGGGACGCGCACCGTCCAGACGCGGTCGCGGAAGTGGCGCTTCAGCTCGCCGAGGATCGTCGGCGAGGCGAAGGCGGTGAAGGGGGCGCCGCGGTCGGGGTCGAAGCGGTCGATCGCGTTGACCAGCCCCAGGCTCGCGACCTGCAGCAGGTCGTCGAAGGACTCGCTGGCGCCGCGATAGCGGAGGGCCAGGTTTTTCGCGAAGGGAAGGTAGCGCCGCACCAGCTCCTCGCGAATCGCCGGATCGCGGTCTTTGACGAAGCGCGCCCAGAGGGCACGCTCGCTGGCCAGGCCCTCGCTGGGTCCCGGACCTGACTGCTCTGGGCTTTTCCCCGTCGTTTCGCTGTTCACAGCATCGATCGATTAGGCGGCGTTACTCAACCAAACGTCGCTACCCCTTGAGCGTCAGTCCGAAGCGTGCAGCGCGACGGTACCCTCCACCGTCAGAGCAACGATAGCGATCCCGGTCTCCGGCCTTCGATCAACCTCCGGATGGCGATCCGGCTTTCGCCTGCGACCCTCCATTCCCGGAAAGAGCGGTGAACAATCACGTTGGGCGCTGGCGGACCACGCGCCGATACGCCGTGCTGCGACGCCGCCTCCGACCTGCGGCGGCGTCGCGAATGCGTTTCAGAGTCGCTTAGGAGGCAGGCTTCGCGGACTTCTTGCGGCTAGCCGAATCCTCGTCGCCCTCTGCGGGGGCGGGGGACTTGAAGTGCAGCATCACGACTTTGGTGAGCATGCTCTCCTCGTCGCTCTCAGCCAACCGTTCGTTTGCTTCGGTCTGGATCTCGAGCAGCCGGTCCAGCGTCTCGAGCAGGAGGCTGCTGGTGTCTTCCCAGCCTTTTTTGTCCACGACCATCGGCGTCCGCGTCAGGTGGCGGTCCTCCAGCTCGTCGAACGTCTTCCTGTCGATGGCCTCTTCGACGTCGTCGAACGCGGCCTTCAGCGTCGCCGCCGACAGGCCCGGACGGAGGCTCTTCGGCAGCCGCGACCATTCGCTGTCGGTGAGGAACTGACGGCGGGTCGCCCGGTAGAAGTGCTCGGTGGCACCCCGGCGCTGTTTCGTGTCGACGAGCTCGATGCAGTCGTATTTCTCGAGCACGCGCACGTGGTAGGCGACGAGGTTGAGGCTCTGATCGAGCTGCTGCGAGAGCATGTTCGGGCTCGCGACCTTCTCGTTCAGAATGATCAGGATCTGCACGCGCAGGGGGTGGGCGAAGGCTTTCGCGACTATCTGTTCAATGCCTTCTTGCTTGTTCTTCGTCTTCGGCAAGGCCTTTTCCTTGAGGTCGGTTTCCAGGGGTAAATGGCCGATAACAAGACTTTACAGGTTGTCAATCAGAAATTTCACAACGTTCCTGCTTTTTCCGAATATTGACGATTTTTGCTGTTCTGACCTTGATTGCTAGAGACAATTAAAGTATTAATTGCTCAGTCGTTTTAGAGCGACCGGCGTCGGGAGGCGTCGCCAGGCGATCGAGGCAGAGAGGGAGGTGGGAATCGTGCGGATGGAAACGCAGAGCAGCGTTGCGCCGGTGGCAGTCACCAAGGGCACCTGAGTTTGGAAACCGGGACGGCGCATCGCGCGCTTGGGAAGCTGCTGGGGCGACCGCTTGAAAGCCCCGGCGGGCCGCCGCGATCGCCGTCCCGATCTTCTTTGCTTTCTATCTATGGCCGGACTGGTGTCAGCGGTCCAGCAGCTCGCTGAACCGCAACGCCGCCCGAGTCGGAGTGAGGAAGTCGTCGGCGCGGTGCAGGAGACCGGCGGCGGCGAGTTCGCGCACCGCCCGCTCGACTGCGTCGCGCTCGGCGAAGCCGCCGTCGCTCCCGACTTGTCTCATCAGCTCACCGACCGTCAGTCGCGTCGGGTGCAGGTCGAGCAACTGCCGCAGCACTGCGGACTCGACACCCTCGTCTTCGGCCCAGGTAGTCCGGTTGTCATCGATTCCGATCATTGGCCCCTCCCAAGGCTTAAGTGCTGGCGCCCCCGGAACTCTCCCCGGTGCCGCCCCCATTTTTTGCTCCCAGCCCGAGTACCTGCCGCGCCCAGGGCGCTTCCACCGCGCTGCGGTAGAAGTGCTGCATGGAGCCGCGGACCGGCCTGGTCCCCACCAGCGTCACGGCAGCACAGTCGGCCAGCACGCGGACGTGGTAGCTGACGTTGCTCAGCGGCTGCCCCAGCGCGAGCGAGAGCTCGCGCGGGCTGACCGCTTCTCCGTCCGCCATCGCCTGCAAGATCTGGCGCCGCAGCGGGTGACGGAGGGCGATGAGCAGCTCGTTGTCGTCCGAGTGATCGAGAGGTGCCATGACGCTCTCCAATATACGAGCCGCATCGGCGTTTTGTCTGTAGAGGTTCTGTCTGCGGTCGAGATCTTGCGATCTAGGAGGCTACGGCGCGCCGACGTCCTCGCGCACCCCGCCCATCTCGGTGAAGACCGCCGTGAAGCCGTCCCCGTCGCGCTGTTCGTCGGCGATCACATGGGAGACGGCGTTGATCAATGCAAGGTGGGTGAACGCCTGAGGGAAGTTCCCAAGATGGCGACCAGACACCGCGTCCAACTCCTCGGCGAAGAGGTCGAGCCAGCCCGCCATCGCCAGCAGCCGCTCGCAGAGCGCTCGCGCCCGCCGGCGCTCACCGATCTCCGAGAGGGCTGAGACCAGCCAGAAGGAGCAGATCAGGAAGGTCCCCTCGCGACCCTGCAGGCCGTCGTCGGTCTCATCGACCTTGTAGCGGCAGACGAGGCCGTGCTCGGTCAGCTCCTCGGCGATCGCGTTGACGGTGTCGCGGACGCGCCGGTCGTCGGGGGGGAGGAAGCGAAGCAGCGGGATCAGCAGCAGCGAGGCGTCGAGGGCGTCGGTGTCGTAGTGCTGGCGGAAGACGCCGCCGCGGACGCCGCGCTCGAGGATCTCGGCTTTGAACTCCTCGGCCTTGGCCTGCCATTTGCCGGCCAGCTCGTCGAAGCCGTGGCTGCGGGCGAGCCGTGCCCCGCGCTCGACCGCGACCCAGATCATCAGCTTCGAGCTGACGTAGTGCCGGGGCTCCCCGCGCGACTCCCAGATTCCCTGGTCGGGGTGCGGCCAGGCGTCGATCGCCGCTTCCACCTGGTGGCGGATCAGTTGGCGGCCCGCCTGCCCGGCGCGCCCCCCCAGCGCCTTTTCGTGGACGTAGACGGAATCGATCAGCGAGCCCCAGACGTCGTTCTGGCGCTGGTTGTAAGCGCCGTTGCCGATCCGCACCGGGCGGGCGCCGCCGTAGCCGCCGAGGTGGTCGAGCGTGCGCTCGGTGAGGTCCCGCTCGTGGCCGATCCCGTACATGATCTGCAGGTCCGGGTTGTCCTTGCAGACGTTGACGATGAAGTTCATGAAGTCGCGGGCCTCGTGGTCGAAGCCGAGCGTGTGCAGCGCCCAGAGGCTGAAGGTCGAGTCGCGGATCCAGCTGAAGCGGTAGTCCCAGTTGCGTTCTCCCCCCGGCGTCTCCGGCAGGGAGGTGGTGGGGGCGGCGACGATCGCGCCGGTCGGGGTGTAGGTGAGCCCCTTGAGGACGAGCGCCGAGCGCTGCAGGTGGATGCGCCACGGGTGGTCGGGGAAGTTCCCGTCGCGCAGCCATTCGCGCCAGAACTCTTCGGTCGAGTCGACCCGCTCCAGCGCCTCGGGAGCGCTGCGCGGCCCGCCGAGCCCGCCGTCCCCCCAGGTGAGGGCGCAGAAGGCGGTCTGGTTTTCCGCCAGGGTCACCCTGCCCCGGACGGCGTCGCCCTCGATCTCGAGCTCCAGATCGCTGGTCAGGCACAGCTCGGTCCCGTCCTCCGCGGCGGCGCTCGCTTCGCCGAGCTCGCCGCCGCTCCACTTCGCTCCCGCGAGGCCGTAGCCGAAACGGGGCGCGCACTCCATCTCCATCTCGACTTCACCGTCGATGCAGGTCATCGTTCGCAGCAAGGAGCGGTCGGACTCGTGGGCGGTTTCGGGCCGCCCCTGCCGCTGCGAGTCCTCGCCCCCCGCCGGCACCCACTCGGCAATCGTCAGCGCGTCCTTGACCACCACCCAGCCGGTGTCGGTGACCCAGGTCGTCTCGATCACCAGCGTGCCCGGCTCGTAGCGGCGGGCGATCGGGACGATCACCCCCTTCGGCCGCAGCGACATGTGGCCGGCGCCGCGATCGAGCAGGGCGGCGAAGACGCTGGGCGAGTCGAAGCGGGGGCAGCAGAGCCACTCGACGCTGCCGTCGTAGGAGACGAGGGCGGCGGTGTGGCAGTCGGAGAGGAAGCCGTAGCTCGCGATCGGGGGGAAGCGGTTGTCGGGGACGCTCACGGCGCTGCCAAGCTAGCAGCGGGGCTACGCTGAAATCCGATGCGCCTGCCGATCGCCCACGTCACCGGCATTTTCGCACTGCTGGAGCTGGCGCCGATTCTGATCGCCGCAGGCCTCTACGCGAAGCGGCTCGGCACCCTCGCGGCTCGGAGGCGACCGGTGCCGCTCTGGCGCCAGCTCTGCTTCGTCACGGGCCTGCTGTTGATCACCGCCGCGGTGGTGACGCCGATCAGCGACGCGGCGGAGGAGCTGGTGATCGCGCACATGGTCGAGCACCTGATGATCGGCGACATCGCCTCGCTGCTGCTGGTGCTGGGGCTGACCGGCCCGCTGCTGCAGCCGATCCTCGCGATCCGCTTCTTCGACCGCCTGCGGATCCTCGCCCATCCCCTGGTCGCTTTCCCCCTCTGGGTGGTCAACTTCTACTTCTGGCACGTCCCGACCTTCTACGACGCGGCCTACGGCGGCGCGCCCCTGCACGCGCTCGAGCACGCCACCTTCATCTTCTTCGGCTGCCTGATGTGGATGCCCGTCTTCGGGCCGCTGCCGAAGCCGAGCTGGTTCACCGCGGGCTGGAAGGTCGTCTACGTGATCGCGGTGCGGTTCGCGGGGGTGATCCTCGGCAACGTGCTGATGTGGTCCGGGACCGTCCTTTACACGATCTACCGCCCGGGCGAGCACGAATGGGGGATCTCGCCGCTCACCGACCAGAGCATCGCCGGCGTGATCATGATGGTCGAGGGGACCTTCCTCGGCCTCGGCCTGCTCGCCTGGTTTTTCCTCGAGGCCGCGCGTGAGGGGATCGAGAAGCAGCGGCTGCTGGATCTGGCCCTGGAGCGGGGGGTCGAACTCGACGAGCGGCGGGCCCAGCGGGCGGTCGCGGCCGGGCAGGGGAAGCGGCTGGAGCAGCAGATCCTCGCTGGGGACGAGGGGCATGGCGTCGCCGCTGGTTAGGGCGCGCGCCTGGCTCGTGACGGGCCCGGTGGGTCGCGGCCTCGCTTTCGCGATCGACTTCGGGGTCGCCCTGCGGATGATGCTCGCCAACCGCCGCGGGTAATCCCGCAAGGCGATTCCTCTAGGGTCCGGGCAGATGCAGACTTCGGTCAAAGAGCTGGAGAGCTCGCGCGCCCAGGTTGAAGTCGAGGTCCCGGCCGCAGACGTGGAGCGCGCCACCTCGCGGGCGGCGCGGGCGATGGCGAAGGAGATGCGGATGCCGGGCTTCCGCGCCGGCAAGGCGCCGCCGTCGCTGGTGATCCAGCGGCTCGGTTTTGACGCCGTCCTGCAGGAGGCGATCCGCGAGGCGCTGCCGGAGTGGTACGAACTGGCGCTGTTCGACTCCGGCATCAGCCCGATCGGCGATCCCAGCATCGAGATGGTCTCGACCCCCGAGGGCGAGGGGGAGTCGCTCAAGTTCAAATTCGAGGTCGGAGTGCGACCGGCGGCCAAGCTCGGCGACTACAGGGGCCTCGAGGTCGGCAAGGAGGAGCAAGAGGTCCCTGACGAAATCGTCGACACCGAGGTCGAGCGCATCCGCGAGGGGTTCGCGCGGCTGGAGCCGGTCGAGCGCGCCGCCGCCGAGGGGGACTCGCTGCTGATCGACTTCGAGGGCTTCGTCGACGGCTCGCCCTTCCAGGGCGGGGCGGCCGAGGATTACCTGCTGGCGCTGGGCTCGGGGCAGCTGATCGAGGGCTTCGAGGAGCAGCTCGTCGGCGCTGGAGGGGGGGAGGAGCGCGAGGTCAAGGTGACCTTCCCCGTCGATTACCAGGCCGAGCACCTCGCCGGCAAGGACGCTGTCTTCAAGGTCAAGATCAAAGAGGTGAGGGAGAAAGTCCTGCCGGAGCTCGACGACGACTTCGCCGCCGACGCCTCCGAGTTCGACACCCTGGAGGAGCTGCGGGCGGACATCCGCGAGAAAGTCGGGGCGGCGCTGGGGAGCCGGGCCGAGGAAGACTTCCGCATCGCCGCGCTCGACGCCGCCGTCGACGCCGCCACCGTCGAGGTCCCGGACGAGCTGGCGACGGCGCGGGCGACCGAACGCTGGGAGCGGATGGAACGCCAGCTCGCCGGTCGCGGCATGGACCCCAACGCGTTCCTGCAGATGCAGGGCAAAACCCGCGCCGAGCTGATCGAGGAAACCAAGCCCGATGCGGAAAAAGAGCTGAAGCGCGAGGCGGTTGTCACCGCGATCGCCGAGGCGGAGGAGATCGAGGTCTCCGACGAAGAAATGGTCGAGGCGCTCGAGCACAGCGCCGAACACGAGCGGACCACCCCGGAGAAGCTGCTGGAGCGGTTGCGCAAGAGCGGCCGCGACGCGATGGTCCGCGAAGACCTGCGGGCGCGCAAGGCGATCGAGCTGGTCGCCGAGTCGGCCAAGCCGATCCCCAAAGAAGAGGCCGACGCCCGGCGGGAAAAAGCAGAGGCGCGGGAGAAACTGCTGGCACCAGACGCCGGCAAAGCGAAAGCCGGCGAGCTCTGGACCCCGGGCGGCGAGTGAGGGACTAAGCGCCGCGGCAGAAGGGTCAGGTGCCCCTCCGCTGGAGACCGTATGTGCCAGCAGGGACCAACGAGCTCAATCAGCTTGACCCAAAGCCTCC
>JBQCIG010000031.1:0-4149 GCA_051953975.1 Solirubrobacterales bacterium
GAATAGGGGTTGAAGGAAACGAATTAATATATCTATAAATTCTTTCTTATTATTTTTGCTTTGGGGGCGGGGTACTGTTCTCGCCTGGGAACCAACCACCCCGGTGGAAACGGGGGGGATGCTCCCCCCTAGCGCGCCACCCGCGCGAGGAGCGGTTAGAGCTGACGGCGAAGCTCGGCCGGGTCGGTAACGGGCATCTGGCAGGTGAAGTTTTGACAGACGTAGGCGGCGGGGCGGCCGTCGACGGTGGTGCGGTGGGCTAGGAGGGGTGGTTGATCGGTGCCTTCGGGGCCGGCGGCCAGGACCAGGTGGGGGCGCGGCTTTTCGCGCAGTACTGCTGCCAGCGCATTGACGTCGTCGCCGACTAGGGCGACCTCGCGGGTGGGGGAGAGGTGGAAGTCGAGGGCGCGGAGCAGGTGGGCGAAGGCGTCGGGGTGTTCGACCGCGGGCTTGCCGAAGAGGGCGAAGACGGCGGCGCCGGCCTCGGTGTAGCGGCTCTCGCCGGTGAGGGCGCCGAGGCGCAGCAGCCCCATCGCCGCCGAGCTGTTGCCGGAGGGAATCGGGTGGTCGCCGACCTCCTTGCGGCGGGCGATCAGCTCCTCGTGGTCGGCGGAGGTCGAGTAGAAGCCGCCGCGCTTGGGGTCGCCGAAGCGCGCGATCGTCGTCTCCGCCAGCGTCTGCGCCTCGACGAACCAGCGCGCCTCGAAGCTCGCTTCGTAGAGGGCGAGCAGCGCCTCGAGCAGGAAGGCATGGTCCTCGAGGTAGGCGTTTAGGTGAGCGTGGCCGTCCTTGTAGGTGCGCAGGAGGTTGCCGTCCGGGTCGCGCATCTCGCCGAGGACGAACTCGGCGCAGACGCGGGCGGCGTCGAGGTAGTCCTCGCGGCCGAGCACCGCGCCGGCGTCGGCCAGCGCCGCGATCGCCAGCGCGTTCCAGGAGGCGAGCCGCTTGTCGTCGAGCCCCGGCCACACCCGCTGCGCCCGCGCCTGCAGCAGCGCCCGCCGCGCCTCCGCCAGCCCTTCCGGCTCCTCCGCCTCGGCCCCGCCGGCCAGGTGGAGCAGGTTCGAGCCCTCGAAGTTGCCTTGCTCGGTGACGCCGTAGTACTCGATCACCGGTTCCGCTGCGTCGGCCAGCACCTCGCGGATCTGAGCCGGGGTCCAGACGTAGAAGCGGCCCTCCTCGCCCTCGGAGTCGGCGTCGAGGGCGGAGTAGAAGCCGCCCTCGGGGCCGCGCATCTCGCGCAGCATCCAGTCGAGCGTCTCCTCACAGACGCGTCGGTAGCGGTCGTGGCCGAGCTCCTGCCAGCCGTGCAGGTAGGCGCGCGCCAGCTGCGCGTTGTCGTAGAGCATTTTCTCGAAGTGGGGGACGAGCCAGATCGCGTCGACCGAGTAGCGGGCGAAGCCGCCGCCGAGCTGGTCGTAGATGCCGCCGGCCAGCATCCCGTCCAGCGTCTCTTCGACCACCTCGGTCTCGCCGCCGGCGAGCAGCAGCTCCAGCGAGGAGGCGGGCGGGAACTTCGGCGCCCCGCCGAAGCCGCCGTGGGCGCGGTCGGCGCCCGCCAGCAGCCGCCCCACCGCCGCCTCCAGCTCATCCGCTCCCGGCAGGCCCGCGCGCGGCTCGACTTCGCCGATCGCCGCCAGTCGCGCCCGCGTCGCCGGCGCCCGCTCGCGGATTTCCTCGCGCTGGGTTTCGAAGGCGTGGATCACCGCCTCCATCACCATCCGGAAGCTCGGCATGCCGCGGCTGGTGTCGGGCGGGAAGTAGGTGCCGCCGTAGAAGGGGACCCCGTCGGGGTCGAGGAAGACCGTCATCGGCCAGCCGCCGTGGCCGCTGATCGCCTGCACCGCCTCCATGTAGATCGCGTCGACGTCGGGCCGCTCCTCGCGGTCGACCTTGACGTTGACGAAGTGTTCGTTCATGTAAGCGGCGGTCTCGGGGTCCTCGAAGGACTCGCGCTCCATCACGTGGCACCAGTGGCAGGCCGAGTAGCCGACCGAGAGCAGGATCGGCCGGTCCTCCTCGCGCGCCCGCGCCAGGGCCTCCGAACCCCAGGGGTACCAGTCGACTGGGTTGTCCTTGTGCTGGAGCAGGTAGGGGCTGGTCTCGCGGGCGAGGCGGTTTGGCACCCCTTGAACCTACCCGGGTGACAAGAAGTCAAGTATTGGGGGCTGGCGATAGCGGAAACTTGGGTCTACAGGGCGGTTTGTGGGTGATGATGCGCCGCTCGCGGGGTAGGCGACATACCGTCACTGTGATGAAGAACAACTCTGGAACCGGTCACCGCGATCCCGCGGTCGCAGCGGTGCTCGCGAAGCTGCCGGCCAGCGACCGGCAGGTGGTCCAGGGGGCGCTCGAGCAGGCCGAGAGGACCGAAGCCGAGCTGCGCTTCCTCGCCGAGCACGACCCGCTGACCGGGCTGCTGAACCGGCGCCGCTTCCGGGCCGAGCTCGACCAGTACGTCTCCTTCAGCGCCCGCTACGGCGGCCGGGGGGCGGTGATGGTGATCGACATCGACGGGTTGAAGGACGTCAACGACAAGTTCGGTCACCAGGCGGGCGACACCCTGATCCGCCGCGTTTCCGAGATCCTGCGCGAACGCGTCCGCGCCACCGACATCGTCGCCCGCCTCTCCGGCGACGAGTTCGCGGTGCTGATGCCGCAGACCGATGCGTCCGGGGCGCTGCAGCTCGGCGAAGACCTGCGGGTGCAGGTCGTCGAGGGCTTCCCCCTCAACTCCGAGATCAGCGGCGCCTCGATCAGCGTCGGGATCACGATGTTCGGCGGCCAGCGCGAAACCGCCGCCGAAGCGGTGCTCGTCGCCGCCGACCAGGCGCTCTACCGGGCCAAGGAGGAGGGGCGCAACCGGATCGTCCTCTTCCACTCGCCCGGCGAGAACGTCGGCGCGGCGCGGCGGGCGCAGACGACCAGCGCCAGGATCCGCGACGCGCTGACCCAGAACCGGCTGCGCCTCGCCACCCAGCCGATCCGCAGCCTCACCTCGGGTGGGATCGAGCGCTACGAGCTATTGCTGCGGATGACCGGTGAAGACGGCGAGCTGCTGCCCGCCGCCTCCTTCATCGAGGTGGCTGAGCGCTCGGGGATGGTGCAGGAGCTCGACCGCTGGGTCGTCGCCCGGGCGCTGGAGCTGATCGCCGAGCGCGAGCGGGCGGGGGAGCCGGTCTCGCTGCACATGAACCTCTCCGGGGCTTCGCTGACCGACATGTCGGTGCTCGAATTCATCGAACGGCGGCTCGACGAAGGCGAGGCCGATCCGGCCCGCTGCACCTTCGAGATCACCCAGACGGCGCGGGTCGAGGACTACGACACCGCCGCCGGCTTTGCCGACCGCCTCACCGAGTTCGGCTGCGAAGTCGCGATCGACGACTACGGCGCCGGCTTCGGCCCCTTCAACTACCTGAAAAAGCTCCCTTTCGACGTGATCAAGATCGACGGGACCTTCATCCGCGAAATGCTCAGCAACGACGCCGACCAGCTGATCGTGCAGGCGATCGTCCAGATCGCCCGCGGCCTCGGCAAGCGGACGATCGCCGAGTTCGTCGAGAGCGAGGACACGACGAAGATGCTCCGCGACTACGGCGTCGACATGGCCCAGGGTTACCACCTCGGCCGGCCGGTCGACGCGGCCGAGGGCCTGACGCCAGCGTAATTCCGCTCAGCCGGCGCGCAGCTGGGCGCGCTTGATCTTGCCGCTGCTGGTCTTCGGCAGCTCGGCGGCGAACTCGACGATGCGGGGGAACTTGTAGGGGGCGGTCTCGCGTTTGCAGTGCTCCTGCAGCTCGCGGGTGAGGTTGTCGCTCGAGGCCCTGTCGCTTGGGATGCCGTCGCGGAGGACGACAATCGCGCGGACGACGGCCCCGCGCTCGGGGTCGGGTGCGGCGACCGCGGCGGCGTCGGCGACGGCGGGATGGGAGAGCAGGGCGGACTCGACCTCGGTCGGGCCGATCCGGTAGCCGGAGGAGAGGATGATGTCGTCGCTGCGGCCTTCGAAGTAGAGGTAGCCGTCTTCCTCGCGGACGAGGTCACCGGTCTGCCACCACTCGCCCTCGAAGCGCTCGCCGTCGAGGTAGCGAGAGAAGAAGGTCGGGGAGGAGCCGGCGAACAGCTGCAGTTCGCCCTCGACGATGCGGGTCT
>JBQCIG010000032.1:0-6171 GCA_051953975.1 Solirubrobacterales bacterium
ATAAAATCCATTTTTTTACCACCCGTCGCCAGAGGTGGTGCGGCTGGCGGAGCTGCTCGAGGCGGCTTCTTCGGCTGTGGCGCTGACCGGTGCCGGAGTCTCGGTGCCGTCGGGGATTCCCGACTTCCGCACGCCGGAGACCGGCCTCTGGGCGAAGGTCGACCCGATGGAGGTCGCCCACATCGACGTCTTCGAGCGCGACCCGGAGCGCTTCTGGCGTTATTACCGGCCGCGCTTCCAGTCGCTCGGTGACAAGGAGCCGAACCGCGCCCACGAGGCGCTGGCGGAGCTGGAGCGGCGGGGGTTGATCGAGGGCGTGATCACGCAGAACATCGACCGCCTGCACCGGGCGGCGGGATCGGAGAACGTGATCGAGGTGCACGGCTCGATCGAGACCTCCTCCTGCCGCGAGTGCGGCGCCGCCTTCGGCTTGGAGCGGGTGAAAGAGCTCTTCGACGAGCGCGGGGTCGCGGTCTGCGCCGAGTGCGGCGGCGCGGTCAAACCCGACGTCGTCCTCTTCGGCGAGCTGCTGCCCGAGGAGACGATGGCGCAGGCGACCGAGCTGGCCGAAGGCGCCGAGCTGATGCTCTGCGTCGGTTCCTCGCTGGCGGTCCACCCGGTCGCCGGGCTGCCGCAGCTGACGCTCGCCAGCGGCGGCCGTCTCGCGATCGTCACCAAGGGGGAGACTCCCTATGACCGCGACGCCGAGCTGAAGCTCGAGGGCGAGGTCGACGCGGAGCTCGATTCACTGCTGGCAGCCCTCGGCTGAGCGCGGGGCCGCCGCCGGCCGTCAGCCGCCGAAGCGGATCCCGCGCGCCCGGCAGTCGGAGAGGACCGCTTCGGCCCACGGGCCTTCCGTCCTCACCGCCCGGTTGCAGAGCGCGATCGCCTTCGCCCCGCAGGCGTTCTGCACCTCGCCGCCGGTGCGCCCGGCGATCGTCGGCCTGATGCAGCCAGGGGCGGGAGCGGGGTGGCTGCTGCTGCCGGCCGTCGCCACGACCAGGGCGAGAATCGCGATCGCGCAGGCCAGGCTGCCCCAGATCACGACCCGGCGCTCGCGCGTGGTCAGCTTCCGCAGCGGCGTGTTCACCCGCTGGTAATGGCCCTCAAGTGGCATCGGGAACAGGTTAGTCAGGCGGCCGGGAGGCGAGTACCGCCACTCGGGAGAACGATCGCGGCCGATCTTTAGACACTCGTACGTAGTGGCGCGGCGCCTGGCGCGGGAGGGTTGGCGAGTCCTAAATAGGTGGGGCTCGGGAGCCCGACGAATCAGAAAGGAAACACCGGATCAATGGAATGGTTGAGCGAAGGGGCTAACTCGTGGCAGCTCACCGCCGCGACCCTGGTCGGGCTCATGAGCATCCCTGGGCTGGTCGTCCTCTACGGCGGCGTCATGCAGAAACGCTGGTCGGTGAACTCGATGATGATGGCCTTCGTCGCCTTCGCCATCGTGCTCGTCCTCTGGTGCCTATTCGCGTTCAAGATGGCGTTCGGCACGCCGATGCACATCTTCGGCGCCGGCGGCGGCAGCTTCCTGGCCAATATGTGGGGGCAACCGGGCTCGATCCTGAGCTCCGCCAGTGAGCTCGGGCACGGGCACATCCCCCTCCTGCCGACGGTCTCCGAAGAAATCGAATTTCCGCAGTCGACGCTCGCCTACTTCCAGATCGTCTTCGCCGCGATCACGCCACTGCTGATGCTGGGCTCGGTGCTGGGCCGGATCAACTTCAAGGCCTGGATCCCGTTCGTCGCCCTGTGGACGGTCTTCGTCTACACGATCAACGCCTTCCTGATCTGGGGCGGCGGCTACTTCGCCCAGCACGGCGCGGTCGACTTCTCGGGCGGTTATGTGATCCACCTCGCCGCCGGGGTCTCCGGCTTCGTCGCCGCCTGGGTGATCGGGCCACGCCTGCAGCGCGACCGCGAGGTCGACGCCCCGAACAACCTGGCGATGGTCGCCGTCGGCGCCGGCCTGCTCTGGCTGGGCTGGAACGGCTTCAACGGCGGCGACTGGTACTCGGCCGGCGCGATCGCCTCGGCGGCGGTGCTCAACACCAACCTCTGCACCGCGATCGCCTTCCTCGTCTGGGTTGCCTGGGACTACGTCACCGGCCGCAAGCCAAGCCTGATCGGCAGCGTCAACGGGATGATCGTCGGCCTCGTCGCGATCACCCCTGCCGCCGGTTTCGTCAACGGTTGGGGCGCGATCGTGATCGGCGTGATCGCCTCGACGATCGTCTACTTCGCGCTCAACTACCTGAGCCGGACGGCGCCGTTCCGCAACGTAGACGACACCCTCGGCGTCGTCTACACCCACGGCTTCGCCGGGCTCGCCGGCGGGCTCCTGGTCGGGATCTTCGCCAACAGCGCGATGGCGGAAACGACCCTCGCCGGGACGATCTCCGGCGGCGGACTCGAACTCCTCGGCTGGCAGGCCCTGACCGCAGCCTGGGTGATCGTGTTCTCGGCGATCGGCACCTTCGTCCTGCTGAAGCTGGTGGGGCTGGTCGTGCCGCTGCGGATGACCGAGGCGGAAATGGAGAGTGGCGACATCGCCGTCCACGGGCACGAGGTGTACCCGTCGGACGTGCCGTCCCTGGGATACCCGGATGGCATCCCGCCGCAGCCCGCGGTCAAACCCGCCCCGGCTGGCGGTACCGCGTAGACGCAGGGGTCTCAGCCCGGCGCACCGAGTGCGGTGCGCCGGGCGCTCTCCCGCAGCACGTTCAGCATCGTCGCCACCGCCGGGGTGGCGGCGGCGCTGCGGGGGGTGGCGGCGAAGACCTTGCGGGTCGGCGGCTGCGGGTCGAGCGGCCGGACGAGGACGTCCGACCGCACGCTGGAAAGCGCAAGCTGCGGGATCAGGGCGATCCCGACCCCGGCGGCGACCAGGCCCTGGACGGTCTGGTAATCGTCGCTTTCGAAGGAGACGCGGGGGTCGAAGCCGGCGCGGTGACAGGCGCGGACGATGTGCTTGGCGCAGGGGCTGGCGGCGGCGGTCTGCACCCATAGGTCCTCGGCCAGGTCCTCGAGCCGCAGGCGGCTGCGGCCGGCGAGGGGGTGGTCGTGGGGGAGAGCTAAGTGGAGCGGGTCCTCGAGCAGCTCGAAGCGGCGCATGCCGGCGCCGAGGCGCTCGCCGGCGCCCGGGAACTCGAAGAGGAGGGCGAGGTCGAACTCGCCGGCGCGCAGTCTTGATGCGATCTCCTCTGGCTCGCCCTCGGCCAGGGACAGCTCGACGCCCGGGTGAGAGGTGCGGAAGGCGGCGATCGCCGCCGGCATCAGCGTCGCCCCCGCGGTCGGGAAGGAGGCGATCCGCAGGCGACCGCCGTGGCCGGAGGCGATCGCCGCGACTTCGCTTTCGGCCGCCTCGATCTGGGCGAGGATGCCCTCGGCCTGAGCGGCGAGGGCGGCGCCGGCGGCGGTCGGGCGCGCGCCCGCGCGCGTCCGCTCGAGCAGCGGCACCCCCGCTTCGCCCTCGAGCGCGGCGATCGCCTGCGAGACGGCGGACTGGGAGTAGGAGAGGGCGTCGGCCGCGGCGGAGAAGGAGCCGTGGGCGATCACCTCGCGCAGGACCCGCAGGCGGGTGGTACTCAGCATAAGAAGAACTGATTCTAGTGATGAGTAATTTCAGTTGCGCTAATTCGAGGTTCCTGCCACCCTGGCCTCAGACTTCGAACGCAACTCCTGGAGGTACGGCCCAATGGCTCTGAAGATCATCGTTTCCTACGACGACACCGACAACGACCGCGATGCGCTGGCGCTCGGCCGCCTTCTCGCCTACTCGGGCGGCGAGCTGTCGCTCGCCTACGTCCGCCACTCCTTCGGCGAATCGCTCGAACAGCAGCAGGCCGAGGAGCTGCTGGCCCGCGGCGCCGCCTCCGTCGGCACCCCCGACATGCCCAAGCACGTGGTGGTCAACCCCGCCACCAGCGTCGGTCTGACCGAGCTGGCCGAGCGGGAGCAGGCCGACGTGATCGTCTTCGGCTCCGAATACCGGACTGCCGCCGGCCTCGTCAAGCCCGGCATCTCGGCCCACAAACTGCTCCTCGGCGGCCCCTCGGCGATCGCCGTCGCCCCCGCCGGGCTCCACGCCAACCCGGTCGTCAGCGTCAACACCGTTGGGGTCATCGACGAGGGCGACCCCAGCGCCCGCGAGACCGCCGCCAGCCTCGCGTCGGCTCTCGGCGCCGGCGTCGCCGACTACGGCTCCGGCCCGCTCGACCTCCTCGTTGTCGGTTCCCGGCCGGAGGCGCCGCAGGGGCGGGTCGTCTTGAGCGCCAAAAGCGACTACGCGGTCGAGGCCGCCAACTACCCCGTGCTGGTGATCCCGCGCGGGGTCGCGATCGACTTCGCCGGCGCCGCCGCGCCCGCCGCCTGAAGCGTACTCAGCGCTGCCGCTGGAGGACCACGATCACGGCCGCGACCTCGGGGTCGCGGCCGTCGATCCGCTCGCCCAGGCTCTCGAGGTCGACGCTGCGCGCCTGGTGAGCGGAGGCGAGCTCGGCGACCGTCTGCACCGCCGAGTCGGTTTCGATCACCAGCGCCGCCGGTCCCGTTCCCGCGCCACGGGCCTCCTGGGCGGCGCCGAGCACCCGGGCGGTGACGTCGTCGGAGCCCCGCTCGGCATTCGACCAGCCCTGGCCAAAGGAGAGCTCGGGGTTGCTCAGGTCGGGCCCCTCGAGCACCCGCAGCTGGCTCTCCTCCGGGTCCCACTTGCGGTCGCCCAGCTCGAAAGCGCGGCGGGAGAGCCACGGGTCCAGCACCCGCTGGCGCACCTCCTCGCCGCTGAGGTTGAAGACGCGGGCGCGATGCAGGCCGGCGCTGACTTCGACGTGGAAGGCCATCGCCGCGACGCTAGCGGTTTCGCCGGGCGAGAGCTGGAATGATGCCGCCGATGCCGCCCCCGCCACCCGCGGCCGTCGTCTTCGACAACGACGGCCTCCTGCTCGACACCGAGTCGGTCTGGACCCGCGCCGAGCAGGACCTGTTCGAGCGCCGCGGCCTCGAGTTCACGCCCGCCGACAAGCGGGAGCTGGTGGGGACCTCGGCCGAGATCGCCGGCGGGATCCTCGAACGACGGCTGGGCGAGCCGGGGCGGGCGACGGAGCTGATCGAGGAGCTGAACGAGCTGGTCGTCGCCGAGCTCGAGCGCGGGGTCGAGGCGATGATCGGCGCCCGCGAACTGCTGGAGCAACTGCGCCGGCGGGGAACTCCGATGGCCCTCGTCTCCAACTCGCCGCTGCGCTTCGTCCGCCGCTCGATCGAGCTGGCCGGCTTCGAGGACCACTTTGACGTTGTCGTCAGCGCCCACGAGGTGGCGGCGCCGAAGCCAGCGCCCGACCCTTATCTGGAGGCCTGTCGGCGGCTCGGGGTGGAGGCGGGCCCGGAGGTGGTCGCGCTGGAGGACTCCCCGACCGGCGTGGCAGCCGCCCGCGCGGCGGGCCTGACCGTGATCGGCATCCCCTCGATCGAGGGGATCGCGTTGGAGGAGGCGCATCACCTGGCGGAGTCTTTGCGGGACGAAGTTGTGGCGCGGCACCTTGCCTTCTAGGGGAGCGGATGGGGAGGACCCTCCGTCGCAAATTTGGGGAGGCTCCTCCGGGTCCTCCCCATCCGCTCTCAGCCGCGGAGTACTCGGCGACGGCGTAGGACGCGTTCGCAGATTTGCAGCAGCTCCTCTATTTGTTGCGTCTGTTGGGGAGAAACCTCACCCTCAAGTGAAGCCTTAGATATTGCGTAAGCCTCGTCTTTGCGTGCCTCGAGCGCTCCCATGTCCTCTTCGTGCCCTGGATCCGCAAGCGCTCCCTTCAGCTCGACCCGTAGGGCGTCCAGACCTACGCGCAGCTGCAGCGCCGCCTCGCGGTGGCGGCCGGCCTCGAGGTCGGCGCGGGCGCGCAGCAACAGCGTCTCGCAGGCATCGAGCCGCTCGCGGCCGCGGAGGACGGCGCTGACCCGTTCCTGGGGGCGCAGCTCCTCCTCACGCTGCCGGCGCCGTGAGCCGGGCCGCGGTCCGACGTCGACTCGGCGTGCCTCGCGGAAGCGCCCGTCGGCGGTCTCCTCGCCGCTGCCGTAGCCGATCAGGACCCGCTCGGCCCCCGCCGGGGAGAGCTCCATCCGGGCGCGGGGATCGGCTGCGGAGACCGCCTGTGCGTGCAGCGCCCGGTTCAGCAG
>JBQCIG010000033.1:0-2645 GCA_051953975.1 Solirubrobacterales bacterium
GGCAGCGCAACCGATTAACTGCCCTCCTCCTTATTGCGTCGTTGCAGGCCGGCAATCTCGATGTACTCCAGCGCCATTAGCCGATCCTTCACACGATTCGCAGCTCGCTTCATCGCGATCAGATCGTCCAGCGAGGCGATCCGAACTTCGACCCCTGCTATCCGCTCGAACTTCGAGTCCCTTCGAAGCTCCTCGTAGCTCTTAATCCCGGCGATGTCGCCGAGGACATCGAAGCTGCCGAACTCAGTGTCGAAGGTGAAGTTGGCTCCGTTTGCGAGGGTCTGCTCGTCAAGTTGAAAGGGCAGATCCGCCAGAGCGCCTCGAAGCGTCACTCCGATCTCCATCAGGGCAGCCGCGAGCCGGCGCAGGTTTGCGGGGTCGCGCGAGTAGGCGATGTCGAAGTCATAGGTCGGATACGACGAGCCATGAGCAAGGCCGGCCACCCCCCCAATCACGACGAAATCCACTCCGTGCTGGTCCAGCGCCTGCAACAAAGGCTCGAGTCGAAGCGACTCCCCTAGATCCTCGAAAGCCATGACGACTTAGGGGTCCCGAGGGAGCTTTTCTCCCCCTCGGTTGCGCCGAACGAAGTCCGCAAATTCCAGCCCTCTCCGCACACGTTGTTCAGGAGTGAGCTCGAGGTTCCCCTCGTTGAGGGTCACGTCGATGCCGGTCTCCCACTTCTCAGTGCTGAGGATGAGATCCTCGCCCAGCAGGTGCAGTAACTCGATCAACGTCTGCACGGTCGGCGAGACGCGGTCCTTCTCTATCCGCGAGATGGCGGACTGAGTGGTTCCAGCCCGCTTGGCAAGCCGCACCTGGCTGACGCCATGGCGAATGCGGGCTTCTCGAAGCAATTGGCCAGGACTCACCGCTTGATTATCTCATATAAGTGATTATCACAGATAAGCTATAGAGCTAATCGTTCGGCGTGCGCGGGTTAGACGCTAGCTTTGAGTTCCACCAGCAAGGGCGACTAGGAGGAACAATGGCGACGGCGGCTGAGCTTCAGGTCAAGGACAAGGTCTTCATCGGCGGCGAGTGGGTTGAGCCGAGCGGCGCGGAGCCGATCGAGGTGGTGAACGCGACCACCGAGGAGGTGATGGGGACGATCCCGGGCTGCTCGCCGGAGGACGCGGACCGGGCCGTCGCCGCCGCGCGCGCGGCCTTCGACGGCTGGGCGGGCACCTCCCGCGAGGAGCGCGCCGGCTACCTGGCGGCGATCGCCGAGGGCCTGAACGAGCGCGCCGACGAGATCGCGGCGACGATCACCCAGGAGCTGGGGATGCCGTTGAAGTTGAGCCGGATGATCCAGGTCGGGCTGCCGACCTCGCAGTTCGCGGCGATGCCGAAGCTGATGGAGGAGGTCCGCTGGGAGGAGGAGATCGGCAACTCGCGGGTGCTGCGCGAGCCGGTCGGCGTGCTCGGCGCGATCACGCCCTGGAACTACCCGCTGAACCAGATCGCCGCCAAGGTCGCCCCCGCCCTCGCCGCCGGCTGCACCGTCGTCCTGAAGCCGAGCGAGGTGACGCCGCTGAACGCCTTCCTGCTTGCCGAGGTGATCGATGCCGCAGGGCTACCGGCCGGCGTCTTCAACCTCGTCACCGGGACCGGCCCGGTGGTCGGTGAGGCGATCGCCGCCCACCCCGACGTCGACATGGTCTCCTTCACCGGCTCCACGCGCGCCGGCCGCCGCGTCAGCGAGCTCGCTTCGGCAACGGTGAAGCCGGTGGCGATGGAGCTCGGCGGCAAGTCGCCGAACGTGATCCTCGACGACGCCGAGCTCGAGAAGGCGGTGCCCGACGGCGTCGCCAAGTGCTTCCTCAACTCGGGGCAGACCTGCAGCGCCCTGACCCGGATGCTGGTCCCGCGCCAGCGCCTCGCCGAGGCCGAGGAGCTGGCCAGAGCGGCGGCCGAGACCTTCACCCCCGGCGATCCGTTCGACTCCTCGACCCGGCTCGGGCCTCTGGTCTCCGACGTCCAGCGCGAGCGCGTCCGTGGCTACATTCGCAAGGGTGAGGAGGAGGGGGCGCGGCTGATCACCGGCGGCGCCGAGCCGCCCGAGGGCCTCGACCGCGGCTACTTCGTCCGCCCCACCGTCTTCTCCGAGGTGACGCCGGAGATGACGATCGGACAGGAGGAGATCTTCGGGCCAGTGCTGGTGATCCAGCCCTACGAAGGCGAGGACGACGCCGTCCGCATCGCCAACTCGACCGAGTACGGCCTCGCCGGCGGCGTCTGGTCTGCCGACAGCGACCGCGCGATCCGCGTCGCCAAGCGCATCCGCACCGGCCAGATCGAGATCAACGGCGGCGCCTTCAACCCCCTCGCCCCCTTCGGCGGCTACGGCCAGTCCGGCCACGGCCGCGAGAACGGCCGCTACGGCATCGAGGAGCTGCTCCAGGTCAAGAGCCTGCAGCTGTAGGGACGGAGCGCGGCGGTACAGGGGTCCGGTCATCCCCTGATCGAATTTGTCGCGGCCCTTCGGGCCAGCTCCCGCAGATAGTGCCCTCCTATGGAGGGCAGGAACCAGATTGCATATCGCGCGCTTCGCGGACATTCGCTCAGGGGACGACCGGACCCTCTCCAACAGCTTTTCGTGGGACGCCGTCTGCCGAAGCTCTGCGGTGGAGGAGCCGGGTGCC
>JBQCIG010000034.1:0-2946 GCA_051953975.1 Solirubrobacterales bacterium
GCCGGCCACCTGGGGGTGGTCCTGCGGGGCTTGGGCGCCCCCGTGGGCACCCCCCCCACGGGTTCCGGTGGTACCTTGGGGGGCCAGCGCGGCAAAACGCACCCACGGAAGTCAAAGCCGCGAGCGAAGGCCGCTCGCCAGCGCGCGTAGGCCGCTCTGGCTCTGGCGGCGGCCGCGGCGGCGCACCTCCAGCAGCACCAGCGCTCCCGTCGCCACCCCGCCGGCGCCGACGGCGACCACCGGCCGCACCCAGTTGCGCGGATCGCGCAACGCCCGCAGCTCGCTCTCGGAGAGCTGCTCGGCCCAGTCGGAGAGCTCCTCGGCGGCGGCCTGAGTGATCGCCGCGAGCGTGTCCTCGACCCGACCCGAGAGCCGCTCCGGCGGCTCGATCGGGCGCAGCGCGTCGGTCAGCAGCGCCTCGACGTCCCAGGTGGACCCGCTCAGGGTCTCACTCGGATCTCTCATCTTCCATCTCCTCCTGCAGCTGCTTGATCGCGCGGTGGATCAGCACCTTGGTGGCGCCGTCGGTCCGCCCCAGCGCCCGCGCGATCTCGCGGTTGTCCATGCCGAGGGCAAAGCGCATGATCAGCGCCTCGCGCCGGTCCTCGGAGAGGTGCTCGAGGTTCGCCATCACCTGCCGCAGCTCCTCGCGCCCCTCGAAGATCGCCTCGGTGTCGTGGCGGGCGGCGATCGGGTCGGCGTTTTCCAGCGGGGTTTGCGGCCGCCGCGAGCGGTCGCGATAGTAATTGGAGGCGAGGTTGTGGGCGATCCGGATCACCCACGGCCGCAGCGGCCGCCCGTCGGACTCGCGCCGGGCGCGGTCGAAGTGGCGGTAAGCCTGCAGGAACGCCTGCTCGGTCAAGTCCTCGGCGTCGTGGTGGTTGCCCACCCGGTAGTAGGCATACGAGTAGACGTCGCGCAGGTGCGAGCGGTAGAAGTCCTCGAAGGCGCGGTCGAGCTCCGCCTTCGCCGCCGGAGCCAGCTCGGCCGGCTCGACGTTCTGCTCGGGACCGCTCACCGGCCAAGCCTACCCCGGGCCCCATCAGGCGGCCCGCTTTTCGTGCTCGGCCGCGCGCAGGTTGGCGACCCATTCCTCGGCGTCGACCTCGCCCCGGATCAGCGCCGCCAGCCCGGCCAGCGCCTCGGCCCGGGCGCCGGAGGCGGCGACGGCCTCGGCCAGCAGCGGCACCGTGTCGAGCCCCTCGGAGGCCTGGCCGATCTTGCCGGGGATCTCCTCGGCCGGGGTGCCGGTGCCGAGCAGCTCGCCGGCCCGGCGGTTGCGGCCGGCCGGCGCCATCATCGTCGCGGTCAGGTCGCCGACGCCGGCGAGGCCGGCGAAGGTCTCGATGTCGGCGCCGCGGGCGACGGCGTGGGCGATGCACTCGCGCCAGATCGCTGCCACCGCGATCCCGGCCGCGTTGAGGCCGTGGGGCTCGGCGGCCGCGGCAGCGAGGGCGGCGGCGTTCTTGGCGGCGCCCGCCATCTCCACGCCGGTGACGTCGCGCGAGCGCTCGCAGACGAGGCCCGCGCGGTCGAAGACCTCACCGATCTGGACCCGCAGCTCCTCGTCGGCCGAGCCGAGTACCAGCGCGGCGGAGCCGGAGACGGCCTCGCGCGCGTGCGCCGGCCCACCGAGGCAGGCGATCGCCCGCGCCCGCACCCGTTCGCCGACGTATTCGGAGGGCAGCTGCCCCTGCGGCGCGATCAGTCCCTTGGTCAGCATCAGCACCGAGCTGCGCGAGCTGACCCGGTCGGCGATCGCCCCCACCGCTTGCGGCAGCTGCTTGGAGGGGATCGCGAGACAGATCAGGTCGAGGCCGGCGAGCTCGATCGAGGAGGCGGGACGGACGTCGATCGACTCCGGCAGCGGCACCCCCGGCAGGTAGCGGCGGTTCTCGCCGTCGGCGATCAGCTCCTCGACCCGCTCCGGCGTTCGCGCCCCGAGCTGGACCTCGAGGCCGCCGCGGGCGAGCAGGACGGCGACCGCGGTCCCCCAGCTGCCGGCGCCGATTACCGCGGCGCGGCGCATCGGCGGCAGCCCGCCGAGGTCTTCCCACTGCAGGAGCACGTTGGGCCAGATCCGCGCCGTCACCGTTTCCGCCAGCGCCGGCGAGGGCTCCTCGGCACGGGGGAAGGTCATCGCCGGGCCGAGCCGGACCTTGCACTTGCGCGGGCGGATGCGCCAGCCGCGGCGGACGTGTTCGGTCCCAAGCACCGCGGTTGGGATCACCTTGGCGCCGGTCTGCAGGGCGAGGCGGCCAACCCCGCGCTTGGGGTTGGCAAGGGTGCCGCGGCGAATCCGCGTTCCCTCGGGGAAGACGCAGACGGCGCCACCGCGTTCGGCGATCATCCGCGCAGTCAGCATCGATTCCTCGTCCGACTCGCCGCGGCGGACCGGGAAGGCGCCGAGCCGGGAGAGCACCCAGCCCTGCCAGCGCCGCTCGAACAGCTCGACCTTGGCCATGTAGTTCATCGGCCGGCGCCAAGGCAGACAGGCACCCACCACGAAGGGATCGAGGAAGCTGCGGTGGTTGGCGGCGACGATCACGCCGCCCCTGACCTTCCCGTAGTCCCGCCCGAGCCGAGCCAGCCGGAAGTAGATGAGGAAGAACGGCACCAGGAGCGCCCTGGCGACGCAGTACATCGGCCAGTTGACGCTATGCCTGCGCGTGTAGGCGTGGTAGGAGGCGAGCCGCTCCGAGGTCACGCGTAGCGCTACACGGGGTCGACGGCGGAGTTACGGCAGGGGAGAAGACGGCCCCTCCGGCGCCTTAAGGACAAGTGCCGCCGGAGTGGCCGTCTTCTCCCGGCGTCCACTTCGCCCCCATGCCCGCCGAGACCGCAAAAACCCGTATACAGCACGGATTTTTGCGGTCTCGCGGAGACGACCGCCGGCTGGCGAGGCTGGCTGGCGAGCAATACGGGATGGTTGGCCGAGTGCAGTTG
>JBQCIG010000035.1:0-15127 GCA_051953975.1 Solirubrobacterales bacterium
CGGCAGCGAGAGCAGCCCCCGCCCCGCCGTCGCGGTACCGAAGACGAGGAAGTCGAAGGCGTTCTGCACGTAGAGCGCGATCTCGGCGGTGTTGTCGCCGTGGTGGGTGACGCCGCAGTGGAGGAAATAGCGGCCCGGGGCGAGAGGGTTCTCGAGCTCGCAGTCGACCCGCACCCGCTGGCCCGGCTGCAGCGGCCCCTCGGCGACGGTCCCGAACTGGTAGAGGCCGAGCCCGTCGGCGTTGACGAGGACGAAGCCGATCCAGAGATCGGGCGCCTCGCGCTCGATTTCGAGCTCGGCGTGGAGGCGGATCGGGACGTTGGTCTCGACGCTGCCGGTCCTCTCGCCGGCCTCGCCCTCGAGCCAGATCTCGACCAGGCTGGCGCCGCGCCCCTCCGACTGCGGCGACTCGCCGCCGCCCGACTCGATCCCCCCCTCGACGTTCAGGCGCAGGTAGCGCTCGGCGATCTCCGCCGGGTCGCCGAGCGCCTGGATCTCACCGTCGGCGATCAGCATCGCCCGGTGGCAGTAGGCCTCGACCGTCGCCATCTCGTGGGTGACGAGGACGATCGTCCTGCCTTCGCGTTTCATCCGCCGGAAGGCGTCGGCGCACTTCTGCTGGAAGGAGGCGTCGCCGACCGCCAGGACCTCGTCGATCAGCAGCACGTCGGCGTCGGCCTGGAGCATCGTCGCGAAGGCGAGCCGGACCAGCATCCCGGACGAGTAGTTCTTGAGTTTGAGCTCGACGAACTCCCCCAGTTCGGCGAACTCGAGGACGGCGTCGAGCCGGCTTGCCGCCTCGCGCGGGGTGAGGCCCATCATCACGCCGTTGAGGACGACGTTCTCGCGGGCGGTGAGCTCGGGGTTGAAGCCGACCCCGAGCTCGATGAAGGGGGCCATCCGCCCGGCGATCCGGATCCGCCCCGCATCCGCCCGGTAGATGCTGGCGAGCAGCTTCAGCAGCGTGCTCTTGCCCGAGCCGTTGCGCCCGACGATGCCGAAGAACTCCCCCTGGTGGATCTCGAAGGAGATGCGGTCGAGCGCCTGCAGCTCCCGGTACTCGCTGCTCGAGAACAGGTTCACCGCCCGCTCCTTCAGCGAGTCGATGCGATGGACCGGGATGCGGAAGGCCTTGCTCAGCCCCTCGACCTGGATCGCCACCGGCCGCTCCGACGGCTTCGGCGGCGCCTGGACCGGGAAGGAGGCCGTTATCGGGTTCTCGGCGGGCATCGACGCTCGCGCGCTCGGCGGGTCAGCCACGCCGCTGACGCCAGCGGCGCCTAGCCGCCGCGGCCTTGCCCCACGCCCAGGTCTTGGCCATTCGCCTCAGCTCGCGTGAGCTGGGGGGAACGGGCGGAGGCGGGGACGGTGGCGGCGGCAGCGGGCCGCGCTTGCGCAGGACCACCATGTACTCGATGCTCTGCCGGGCCGAGGCCTCGATGTCGAAGGCGTCGCCGAAGCGCTCGCGGCAGGCGAGGATCAGGCGCAGGAACTCGGCCTGCGTCCAGACGTGCATGTGGATCGAGTAGGCCTCGTCTTCGAGCTTGCGGGCCCGCGCCAGCGCCTGCTCGGAGGTCTCGCCCTCCTCGGGGAAGACCTCCTGGGCCCACTGGTCGTAGTGTTCGGCGCGCGAGCGCTCGGCCCCCAGCTCGTGGTCGGCGATCATGTGCTCCAGGGGCGTCACCTCACGGCGGAAATCGAAAGTGAAGCGCTTGTCGGGCACGGCGTAGAAGAGGATGCCGCCGGGCTTCAGTTTGCCGAGATGGGTCTCGATCGTCCCGATCGGGTCCTCGGTGTGCTCGAGGAAGTGGTTGGCGACGATGAAGTCCTGCGACTCGGGCTCGATCGTGGTCAGCTTCTCGCCGTCGTCGACGACGTCGACCGGGGTCAGGTCCCAGTCGGCGAGCTCGGGATAGTGGCGGCGCAGGTCCTCCACCTTCATCCGGTCGACGTAGCGTGCCTTCGCGTGCGGGGGAAGGGCCAGCGGTTGGTGCAGGGGGCCGATCTCCAGCCCTTCCCCGAAGAGGAAGTGGTTGGCCAGCACTCCGCGCGCGTCGATGTAGATCGGAGGGGGCTCGGCGGGGCTGTCCGTCCGGGCCGCGTCCACGGTTTGCGGCTCGTTCATGTCCGGCAGGCTACCCTGCCGGGCCCCCGGCTCGTGGCACCGCACCTGTCAGGCTTAGGCGCCGTGTCCGGGTCCCTCGCCGTCGCCGCCGTGATCCCGAGCTGGAACTCGGCGGATCTACTGCCCCGCTGCCTCGAGTCGCTGGCCGCGGAGGGCGCCGGGTGCGAGCTGCTGGTCGTCGACAACGGCTCGCAAGACGGCACGGTCTCGTATCTGGAGCGGGAAGGTATCCCCCACATAACCCTGCCGGCCAACACGGGATTCGCCGCCGCCGTCAACCTCGGCGCCGCCCGGGTGAAGGCGGAGGCGATCCTGGCGCTGAACGCCGACACCGTCGTCGAGCCCGGGGCGGTGGGCGCCCTGGCCGCGGCGCTGGCGGCCGACCGCGGTCTCGGCGGTGTCCAGCCGCGCCTGCTCCAGCTCGAGGCGGGGCGGGGGACGGACCCCGAGGCGGGCCGCCTCTACAGTGCCGGGCAGGGGCTGACCGCGGACGGGCGGGCGATCGAGGAAGGGGCCGGCGAGGAGCAGGGCCCCGAGAGCCGGCGCCCGCATGAGATTTTCGGCGTCTGCGGCGCCGCCTGCCTCTTGCGCCGCGAGCTCTTCGACGAACTTGGCGGCTACGACGAGCGCTACTTCGCCTTCTACGAGGACGTCGACCTCAACGTGCGCGCCCGGATTGCCGGCTGGCGTTTCGGCTACGTCCCCGAGGCGATCGTCTGGCACGTCGGCAACGCCTCCTGGACCGCGGAGAGGGCGCGGCCGGGGGCCTGGAACGCGCGCCTCGTTGCCCGCAACCGGATCGTCACCCAAGCCAAGTTCGTGCCGGCGCGGGCGCTGCCGCGGATCCTCCTCGTCGAGCTCGGTGCGCTGCTGCGGGCGGCGCGGGAGCGTCGCTTCCGCGCCACCCTCGCCGGCAAGCTGGAAGGGCTGTGCCGGCTGCCCGGGGCCCTGCGCGAGCGGCGGCAGCTCGCGCGCGAAGGCGATCCGGAGCGGGCGCGTCGGTGGCTGCGGGCCGGCAGCGGAGGATTCGGGGGTGCCTCCCGATGAGCCGTTTCTAGCCGCGACGGCGGCGCCGCAAGGCCAGCGCCTCACCCGCCCCGATCGCGAGCAGCGGGGTGCCATCCGCGTCCCGGCGCTCGAGGCCGCTGGCGTCGCGCCAGCCGCGCAGCCGGCCCGTGAGGCCACTGGCCGTGCGGTCGCGCAAGAGCTGGCCGGCGCAGAGCGCGGCCTCGCAGGCGAGAGCGCGCAGCGCCAGGCGCGGCTTGCGCATGACGCCGTAGCGGCGCAACATGTAGCCGCGGCTCCAGCCGGTGCGGGCGTACTTGCCGGCGCTGGCGGCGCCGAGGCTGGCCGAGTAGGCGTGGATAGCGCGGGCCTCAGGTGCCAGGCGGCAGCCGCCGCCGCCGGCGGCCAGCCGCAGCGCCAGGTCGAGGTCCTCGTAGTAGAGGAAGATCCGCTCGTCGAAACCGCCGGCCGCCTCGAAGGCGGCGCGGCGGTATAGGGCCGCGCCCCCGGTTGGACCAAGAGGCGGCGGCGCCGCCGCGGCGGCGGCCAGCGGCTCGCCGTGCAGGTAGTCGAAGCCCATCAGGGTCGCGTCGGCGACGACGCCGGCGCTGTCGATCAGCTCCGGCGCCCGTTCCTGCACCAGCACCCCGGCGACCGAGTCGACGCCCTCGCCGAGCCCGTCGAGCAGCGCCTCGACGAACCGCGGCTCCGGCACGGCGTCGTCGTTGAGCAGGATCACAGGGTCGCCGGGCTGCGCGGCGACGGCGCGGTTGAGCGCCGGCCCGAAGCCGAGGTTGCGGCCCAGCTCCAGTACCCGCAGCTCCGGCAGCTCGCGCCGCGCCAGCTCGACCGAGTCGTCGCTGGAGCCGTTGTCGACCAGCACCACCTCGGCCGGCCGCGTCTGCCCGCCGAGCGCCCGCAGCACCGGCCCGAGCCGGTCGGCGCCGTTGAAATTCGGGATGTAAATGGTCGGTCGCACGCTCTTTTCGTCGCTCGGTAGGGTTGCAGCCTCGCATGGAGCCCTTGAAGGGACTGATCCTCTCCGGCGGCGCGGGCACCCGGCTGCGTCCAATCACCCACACCTCGGCGAAGCAGCTCGTCCCCGTCGCCAACAAACCCGTGCTCTTCTACGGGATCGAAGCGCTGGTCGACGCCGGCGTCAAGGAGATCGGGATCATCATCGCCCCGGAGACCGGCGAGGAGATCCGCGAGGCCGCCGGCGACGGCTCCCGCTTCGGCGCCGAGATCACCTACATCGTCCAGGACAAGCCCGCCGGCCTCGCCCACGCGGTCCTCACCGCCGCCGAGTTCATCGGCGACTCCCCCTTCGTCATGTACCTCGGCGACAACCTCCTGCGCGACGGCCTGCGCGGCTTGGTCAACACCTTCACCGAGCGCGAACCCGACGCGCTGATCCTGCTCACCCCGGTCGACGACCCGCAGTCCTACGGCGTCGCCGAGCTCGACGGGGAGCGGATCGTGCGCCTGATCGAGAAGCCGAAGGAGCCGCCTTCGAACCTGGCCCTGGTCGGCGTCTACCTCTTCCGCAACCTGATCTTCGACGCGGCCCGCTCGCTCGAGCCCTCCTGGCGCGGCGAGTACGAGATCACCGAGGCGATCCAGAAGCTGATCGACGACGGCCGCAGCGTCCGCTCCGAGGTCGTGCGCGGCTGGTGGAAGGACACCGGCCAGCTCGCCGACATGCTCGAGGCCAACCGCCTCGTGCTCGAGGAGCTGGTCACCTCGATCGAGGGCGAGGTCGACGAGGCCTCGAAGGTCGAGGGCCGGCTGGTGCTCGGGCCAGGCGCCAGGCTGGAGCGCTCGGTCGTCCGCGGCCCGGCGGTGATCGGCCCCGGCGCCCACGTCGAGGACGCCTACATCGGCCCCTACACCTCGATCGGCGACGGGGTCCACGTCTGCCGCTCCGAAGTCGAGAACTCGATCGTCCTCGCTGGCTCCGTGGTCGAGGACCTCGGCACGCGGATGGAGGCGAGCCTGCTCGGCAGGGAAGTGAAGTTGACCCGCAGCGAGGGGATGCCGAAGACGCTGCAGATGCTGGTCGGCGACCGCTCCGAGATCAAACTCGTCTAGTGGAGGCGCGGCGGTGAAGCTCCTGGTAACCGGGGCGGCCGGGATGCTGGGCCGCGACGTGATGCTCGCCGCCGGCAACGCCGGCCACGACGTCGTCGGCTACGGCCGGGCCGAGCTCGACGTCGCCGACGCCGAGGCGCTGAAGCGCAAGTTCGACCTCGAGCGCCCGGACGTCGTCATCAACTGCGCCGCCTGGACCGACGTCGATGGCGCCGAGGAGGCCGAGGAGGCGGCCTTCGCCGTCAACGGCAAAGGCGCGGGCAATGTCGCCGCGGCGGCGAACGAGATCGAAGCGCGAATCCTCCACGTCTCCACCGACTACGTCTTCGACGGCGCCAAGGGCGCGCCCTATGTAGAGAGCGACCAGCCGGCGCCGCTCTCGGCCTACGGCCGCACCAAGCTCGCCGGCGAGGAGGCGGTCGCCGCCGCCAACAAGCGCCACTTCATCGTCCGCTCGGCCGGGCTCTTCGGGATCGGCGGCCGCAACTTCGTCGACACGATGCTGCGCCTGGCCGAGGTCCAGAACGAGGTCCTGGTCGTCCGCGACCAGGTCGGCTCGCCGACCTACACCTGGCACCTCGCCTACGGCATCGTCCGCCTGATCGAGGGGATCGAGTACGGCATCCACCACATGGCGGCGGCGGAGCAGTGCTCCTGGTACGAGTTCGCCCGCGAGATCTTCGAGCAGGCAAAGGTCGAGTGCAAAGTGCTCTCGGGGACGACCGAGATGCTGGGGCGGCCGGCGCCGCGGCCGGCCTTCTCGGCGCTGGTCAGCCAGCGCGAGCACGCGATCCGGCTCCCCGCCTGGCAGGACGGACTGGCAGGCTATCTCGCCCAACGACAAGCGCAGGAAGGAACGGAATGAGGCTTTTGGTCACCGGAGCCGCCGGGTTCATCGGCTCCACCTACGTGCGGCTCCTCGGCGACGAGCACGACGTCGTCGTCCTCGACAAGCTCACCTACGCCGGGCGGCGCGAGAACCTGCCCGAGGGCACGCAGCTCGTCGAGGGGGCGATCGAGGACCCGGCGGTGGTCCGCGAAGCGATGCAGGGCGCCGACGCGGTCGTCAACTTCGCCGCCGAGTCCCACGTTGACCGCTCGATCGACGACCAGGACGCCTTCGCCCGCACACACGTTATCGGCACAGGTATGCTGCTCGACGCCGTCCGCGAGCTGGGGGCCGAGCGCTACCTGCAGGTCTCCACCGACGAGGTCTACGGCTCGATCGACTCCGGCTCCTTCACCGAGACCTCGCCGCTGGATCCCTCCTCGCCCTACTCGGCGACGAAGGCGGCCGGCGACCTGCTCGTCTCCGCCCACTTCCACACCTACGGGATTGACGCCTCGATCGTCCGCGGCTCCAACAACTACGGCCCGCGCCAGTACCCGGAGAAGCTGATCCCGCTGATGGTGCTGAACGCGCTCCATGGCGACTCGCTGCCGGTCTACGGCGACGGGCGCCAGGTCCGCAACTGGCTCTACGTCGAGGACTTCTGCCGCGGCATCCACACGGTGCTGACCAAGGGCAAGGCTGGCGAGGCCTACAACGTCGGCGGCCCCGACGAGTGCGAGAACATCGAGGTCGTCAAACGGGTGATCGAGCTGACCGGCGGCGACGAGTCGCTGATCGAATACGTCAAGGACCGGCCCGGCCACGACCGCCGCTACTCGCTCTCCTCGGAGAAGCTGCAGCGCGAGCTCGGCTGGGAGGCACAGGTCCACTTCGCCGAGGGGCTGGAGCGGACCGTGCGGTGGTACCGCGACAACGAGGACTGGTGGGGGCCGATCCGCTCCGGCGAGTACCGCTCCTACTACGAAAAGCAGTACGGGAAGGCGCTGGGCTGATGGCGCGGCGGCTCGAGACCAAGCTCGACGGCGTCGTCCTCGTCGAGCCGGACGTCCACGGCGACGAGCGCGGCTTCTTCGTCGAGACCTACAGCGAGGAGGGCTGGCGCGAGCTCGGCGTCGATGCGGACTTCGTCCAGCACAACCACTCGCGCTCGGCGCAGGGGACGCTGCGCGGCATCCACTTCCAGACCGCGCCGGGGCAGGCGAAGCTGGTCCGCTGCCCGCGCGGCGAGATCCTCGACGTGGCGGTCGACCTGCGCCGCGGCTCGCCCACCTACGGGCAGTGGGAGGCGCACGTGCTCGACGACGTCGAGCACCGCCAGCTCTATGTCCCGGTCGGCTTCGGCCACGGCTTCGCCGTCCTCAGCGACGTCGCCGACGTCACCTACCTCGTCTCCAGCTACTACCACGCCGAGACCGAGTCCGGCATCGCCTGGGACGACCCCGACGTGGGAGTCGACTGGCGGGTCGAGGATCCCCTCCTCTCCGAGCGCGACAAGAACGCCCCGAAGCTCGCCGAAGTCCGCGACGAACTGCCCTTCTAAAGCCGCCGACGGGACGAAAACCGGTCTATGTAACCGGTTTTCGTCCCGTCGGCGTCAAAGTGGGCGCTTGAGGGCGGTGATCGCGAGGCTGACGGCGAGCTTGGCGCCGATGCCGGCGTAGACGGCGGCGTTCAGCAGCGGGTTGCTCTGCGGCGCCTCGAAGCGGCGGTAGAAGCGGCCCATGCCGCGGTGGAAGGCGATCTCCTGGCGCGGGGCGCGGCGGGCGGCGCTGGAGCCGCCCTTGACGTGCAGGGCCACCCCGGCCGGCTCGTAGAAGACCTTCCAGCCCGCCCTCCAGAAGCGGCGGCACCAGTCGAGGTCCTCCATATAGAGCCAGTAGCCCTCGTCGAGCAGGCCGACCTCGCGGATCGCCTCGGCCCGGCAGAGCATGAAGGCGCCGTTGACGGCGTCGACCTCGCCCGGCTCGTCGTCGCCGAGGTGGGTGGCGCGGTACTGGCTCAGCGCCGCCCCGCCGCCCTCGCCGCGGCCGACCCCGGTGAAGTGGGCGAGGGCGCTCAGCGGCGTCGGGAAGGAGCGCTTGCAGGCATGGTCGAGCTCGCCGCTCTCGGTCACCAGCTTCACCCCGACCATCCCGATCCGCGGATCGGATCGCAGCCGCGCCAGCGCCGCGTCAAGCGTCCCCGCGTAGACCTCGGTGTCGGGGTTGAGCAGCAGCACCGCCTCCGCCTGGGCTTGCCTGAGGACGAGGTTGTTGGCGGCCGAGAAGCCGATGTTGCCGCGCCGCAGCAGCCGCACCTGGGGGAACTCGTCTTCGACCATCGCCGGCGTCGCGTCGGGGCTGCCGCTGTCGACGACGGTGACGCGCATCTCGCCGCCGTCGATCGGGTGCTCGGCGAGCGAGCGCAGGCAGCGCCGGAGCAGCGCTTCGGCGCCGTGGCTGACGACCACCACCTCGAGCGCTGGCTGCGCCATCCGGTCCCGGCTCGTAGGCGCCTTCGCCGCGGATCATCGCCCGCGGCGTCCGCAGCAGGATCGCCAGGTCGGTCAGCAGCGAGAGGTTGTCGAGGTAGTCGCGCTCCATCGCCAGCCGCTCCTCGAAGGTGAGGTCGCTGCGGCCGTAGACCTGCATCGGCCCGGTCACCCCCGGCTTGATCGCCAGGCGGCCGCGCTGGCGCTCGTCGTAGAGGGCGACGATGCTCTCCTCCTCCGGCCGCGGCCCGACCAGCGACATCTCGCCTTTCAGCACGTTCCAGAGCTGCGGCAGCTCGTCGATGCTGGTCCGCCGCAGCGAGCGGCCGCTGCGGGTCACCCGCGGGTCGTCGGGGATCTTGAAGGCGGGCTGCTCGAGGCTGGCGATGTCGACCAGCTCCGGCAGGCGCTGCTCCGCGTCCTTGACCATCGTCCGGAACTTGACCATCGTGAACGGCTCGCCCTCCTTGCCGGCGCGGCGCTGACGGAAGAAGACGGGACGGCCGTCGTCGAGCAGGATCCAGATCGCCACCCCCAGCAGCAGCGGCGAGAGCACCAGCAGCATCGTCGCCGAGACGACCACGTCCATCGCCCGCTTCATCGCCACCGTCGAGCGCGGCGGGTCGCTGAAGCGGAAGTCGAGGACCGGCAGCTCGGCAAGGCGGTTGAGCTCGATCCCGGGTCCCAGCAGGCCGTAGTGGCGGGGGAGGAAGGTGAGCGCCAGGCCCACCTCCTTGCACTGCTCGATCAGCTGCTCGGCGTCGACCTCGCCCATCTCCTGTTCGGTGACGACGACGCGCTCGATCGCCGCTTCGCGGGCGACGCGCGAGATGTCGGCGAGCGAGCCCAGCCGGGGCAGCTCCTTCGCCGTCTCCTCGCTCTCGGCTGAGAGGTAGCCGATCAGGGCCAGCCGCGCCTCGGGGTGGGTGGAGACCCGCCGCGCAACCAGGTCGACCGCTTGCGGCGGCCCGATCACGAGCCCGAACGCCTGACCGGTGAGGCGGTGCCAGAGGAAGCGGATGACTCCGCGGGCGGCGAAGCTGGCGAGAAAGGTGCCGATGCCGACCCCGATCGCGCTGGCGGGGGAGAGGGGGCCGGCGGGGCTGATCGCCAGCAGGCCGTCGAGGACGAGGGTGCCGAGGACGCTGGCGGAGATCAGCGAGGGGAGCTCGTCGAGGGTGCTGTGGCGGATGCGGCGGTGGTCGTTGTCGTAGAGGCCCTGGAGCTTGACCACGAGGACCCAGGCGGGACTGAAGAGGACCGCCCAGAAGAGCATGCCGATATCAGTGCTGGAGCTGGCCGCGGTGACGGCGCAGAGCGCCAGCAGCAGCGCCCCCCAGTCGCCGAGCGCGAGCAGGCGCCGCAGCAGCGCGCCCCGCCGGCGCGACAGCTCGGGGCCGTAGGACTCCGAGCCGGGCGAGGTGGCCGTCGGACGAGCCGCAGCCTGCGGCCGCAGGGCGTCCTGCTCGCCCTCGGCGCTCTTCGGGGTTTCGGAGATCTTGCTCATCCGCACCCGCTAAAACCTTCGCGCAGGCACTTTTCTTCGGGGTTGAGTCGCTGCGCTTCGCTCAGGTCGGCGCGCGCGGCCGCTTCGTCGCCGCCCTCGTGCTCGATCCGCGCCCGCAGGTAGTACAGCTGCCAGTTCCCTTCCTCGCGTTCGATCGCCTGCGTCAGCCGCGAGGCCGCAGTCGTGTAATCCCCCTGCGACTCGGCCAGCAACCCCAGCTGGACGTATGGCGTCGCCGCCCACGGCTCGATCGAGCGGGCGGTTTCGGCGTGATCGACCGCCGCGGGAAGGTTGCCGGCAGCCGCGGCCGAGTTGCTGGAGTCGATCTCGCGGTCGACCAGCAGCGGCCCGATCAGCGCCAGCGCCGAGATCCAGGCGACCGCCAGGCCGGCGACGGCGAGGCCGAAGCGGCGCTGCTCCCCCTGCCCCTCCTCGGCGGGCCGCTGCGCGAGCTGGCGGCAGCGGGCGGCGACCAGCGCGCCGGTGGCGAGGAAGAAGATCGCGCCCACCGCGGCGATCTCCCAGAACCAGTCGATCGCGGCGCCGATGGCGAAGGCGAGGGCGGTGGCGAAGAGGATGGCGTGGAGCTCGCGCCGCGGTCCGCTGGCCGCGCGCCAGGCGGAGAAGCCGGTCCAGAGCAGCGTCCCGACCAAACCGAGCACGAGCAGGCCGCCGACCACCCCCAGCTCGGCGAACGCCTCCAGGTAGAGGGAGTGGGCGTCGAGGACCGGCATCGGGATGTGGCGCAGCTGGTCCCAGGAGAAGCGGTAGGTGCCGGCGCCGTGCCCGATCGCCGGCTCTTCGGCGAAGGCGTCGATGGCGACGCGCCAGAATTCGCTGCGCCCGCTGCCCGAAAGCTGGCTGAAGTGACCCTGCGGGTTGTTCGGGAACTGCACGTCGGGGCTGGAGAACTGGCTCCAAGCACGGCCGCCGACGGCGATCGCGACGCCGATTCCGACCACCGCCAGCGCCACCGCGGTCCACCTCAGCACCCGCGGGTCGCGGGAGAGGGCGAGCGCCCGTCCCGTCGCCTCGTCTTCCCGCCGCTCGAGCCGGCGCAGCAGCGCGAACAGGCCCAGGGTGAGGATGGTGCCGGCGAGGAGGTAGACGAGGACGACGGCGCCCTGGTTCACCGCCAGCTGGGTCGGTAGGTCGTTGGCAAGGCTGCCACGCGCCTGCACCGCCAGGACCGCCGGGACGGCACCGAGGGCGCCGGCCGCGAGCGTCCCCAGCAGCCAGAGCCGGTCGTGCGAGAGGGCGATCAGGCAACCGCAGGCGATCGCCAGCGCCAGCAGGCCGCCGCGCGAGTAGGTGAAGTAGAGGGCGAGCAGGACGGTCGGCAGCGCCCCCACCGCGAACCAGCGCAGCGGCGCGTTCAGCGAGCGCCTGCTCATCCATATGGCCAGTGCCGTCGCGATCCCGAAGGCGAGCCCGTTTGCGTTCCAGTATCCAAGGGGATAACCAAGCCGAGGATTGCTCCCCAGGCCGGGCCCGAGCTCGACCAGATGGGGCAGCAGTCGCGTGGCCAGGGCGACGAACGCGATCGCAATTAAGGAAATTCCGATGCCTTCAGCGAAACGTTGCCGCCTTTGCTCGGTTTGGGCGATCAGGAACGAGGCAAGGAAGAAGCCCAGGTAGACCAGGACGCGGTCTGCTTCGGTGACGCTGAGCTCGACGGATCCGGACCAAAGGGAAGAGAATGCTGAGAAAAGCGCCAGTGCTCCGATCAAACCAGTCGCCCAGTAGAAGGGCCGGCCGAGACTCGCTCGCCCTGCGCCCCCAAGGGCGAGCATGCCCACCAAGATCAGCCATACGGCCAGACCGGCGATATGCCGCTCGCTCACCACGAAGCCGCCGCCGGCCAGCGCCAGCCCAAGGATCAAGGCGACTGGACTTATCAGCGCCGCTGATTCCTCTAACCTTGCCCGCCATGCCTCTGGCCCGCCATCCCCGCGCCCGAAGCTCGGCCCGGCCTGCCTTCGCGCTTCTTTCAGTGCTTGCTGTGCTGGCAATGGCTTGCTTTCCGAGTCTCGTTCAGGCGAAGGAATCGAGTGGCATCCAGTACGAATCCGAAGTACCAACCGTCCCCACTCACGAAAGTTCCAATATTCCTTCGGCCAAGCATCACGGTGGGTCTGAAGGGAACCCCGAAGCTACCGGCTCCGGCCCGTCGAGCGGCGGCGGATCCGGCGGAAACGGCGGTTCGCACCAGGGAGGTGGCGGTACCTCCAACGGCCAGAGTAAACAAGCCTCGACCGGCGGCAACCGCAGCGCCAACGATGGCTCCAAGCCTGCAGCCGGCGCCGTCGGCGAATCGCGGCCGCTCGTCAACGCCAGCCAGCCGGTCGAAGGAGGGTCGGAAGGCTCCTCCTCGCCGCTGGTCCCGATCCTGATCGCGATCGCCGTCCTCGCTGCGATCTCGATCGGCGCCTTCTACTTCCGGCAGCGCCGCCAAGGCCCCGACTCCCCCGTCTCGCCGAAGGCGAGCTGAGCCATGCCGAAAGCGAGCGAGCCTATGAAGAGGACTCTGCGTGCCTGCGGTGCGCTGGTCGCCCTCGTCGCGATCTTCGCCGCCTTCGCCTCGGCGGCGCAGGCGCTCCCCGCCGGCTTCTGGGGAGCGGTGCCGCAGAATGGTCTCAGCGCCGAACAGTTCCAGCGCCTCGGCCGCGGCGGCGTCGAAAGCATCCGCATCCCGATCGGCTGGCAGTCCGTGCAGCCGACCAAGAACGGGGAATTCAACTGGAGCGGCTTCGACAGCCAGATCGAAGAGGCCGCCAAAGCCGGGATCAAGGTGCTGCCGTTCCTCACCGGCGCCCCGGAATGGGCGGTCCCGGCCAAGCGGGTCCCCGGCGCCGGTGGGCTCGAAGCCCCCGCGCACCTGCCGGTCAGCGGCGCCGGCCGCACCGGTTGGGCCGCCTTCCTCACCGCCGCCGTCGCCCGCTACGGCCCCACCGGCAGCTTCTGGTCGGAACACCCGAGCGTGCCGAAACGGCCGATCCGCGAATGGCAGATCTGGAACGAGCCCAACTTCAAATACTTCGTCGCCAAGCCGAACCCGACCGAATACGGGCAGCTGGTGAAGATCTCCTCGACGGCGCTGAAAGCCGCCGACCCCGGCGCCAAGGTAATCCTGGCCGGCCTCTTCGCGCGGCCAAAGGGGGCGCGCAACCCGAAGACCGGCAAGCACAAGAGCCTCAACTGGTACGCGAGCGACTTCGTCAACAAGATGTATCGGACCACCCCTGGCGTCAAGTCCAGCTTCAGCGGCGTCGCCCTGCACCCGTACACGATCCACGCCAAGGAACTGCCGGGCGTGATCGAAGAATTCCGCCACTACCTGGCGCTGAACCACGACGGCGGCAAGGGCCTCTGGATCACCGAGCTCGGCTGGAGCTCGGGCAAGCCCTCTCGCTCCAATGAATTCGCCAAGGGCCCGGCGGGTCAGGCGCGCGAACTGCGGACGGCGTTCACGAAGCTGCGCAACAAGGCAGCTGCCTGGCGACTGAAGAGCGTCTTCTGGTTCTCGGTAGACGACGCCCCCGGCGCCTGCAACTTCTGCGACGGCTCCGGCCTCTTCGGCGAAGGCTTCAAGCCGAAGCCGGCCTGGTTCAGCTACGTCAAGTTCGCCGGCGGCACCCCTTAGCGAGTAGTAGGAACAGTGGTAGGTAGCTAGAGCAGGGCCTTTACGTTAAGGTAAAGGCATGCCACGTATCTCCTCAAAGCATCAAGTGACCTTGCCGGTGGAGACGCTCGAGGCCGCAGGGTTGCGGGCGGGGGACGAGGTGGTGATCGAGGCAGAAGGCGCCGATCGGATCGTCGTCCACCGGGCGCCGCCTGACGTGAAGGCGGCGCTAGGGGTGTTCGATGGCCTTTACGAGGCCGACTACCTCGAGCGGCTGCGATCTGGCGAGCGCGCGTAACGAGCCTGGTTGAACCCCTGCGTGCTTGACACGGACGTGGTGATCGCTGCTCTGGACCGCGCAGACGCGCACCATCACGCCGCGGCGGCTGCCTTTGCAAGATTCGCGACTGAGCGGGTGGACCTGTTGCTGTGCAGCATCAACTACGCCGAGGCCTTGGTTCGTCCCGCTGAGGATGAGCGCCATCTACGGGCTGCGGTGGAGGCGATCGCCTCTCTCGGAATCCGTATTCAAGCGTCGGACGGATCGCTCGCTCGTCTCGCGGCTCGCCGTCGAGGGCTGGGCGTCAGCCTCGCCGACGGGTTTGCGATCGCTACGGCCGAGCGTGCCGGTGCCGACGTCGCTTCCTTCGACCGCCGAGTGCGCCGCGCGCTTAAGCAGGCTGGTCTTCACCTGAGCCCGGCGCTCACCTGATTTATCCGCGAACGTCGGGGATGCCACCTGCGTAAGATCGGTGGGTTGGCGACCAGGGCGAAAACGAGTAGGAAATCCGATCCGCTGGCGCCGTTCAGCGCGCCGGTGCGGCGCTGGTTCGAGGCCTCCTTCGAGGGGCCGACGCCGGCGCAGGCGGGCGGCTGGGAGGCGATCTCCAGCGGCGAGCACGCGCTGATCTGCGCCCCGACCGGGTCGGGGAAGACGCTGGCGAGCTTCCTCTGGGGGATCGACAAGCTGGCGCGTTCGGAAACGCTGGGGGCGGGCGTCAAGCTCGTCTACGTCTCGCCGCTGAAAGCGCTCTCCTACGACATCGAGCGCAACCTGCGGGCGCCGCTGCGGGGGATCGGCGCCGACATCGCGGTCGGTTTGCGAACCGGCGACACCTCGCAGAAAGAGCGGCGGGCGATGGCGAAAACCCCGCCCGACATCCTGATCACCACGCCGGAGTCGCTCTACCTGATGCTTTCGTCGAGCGTGCGGGAGATCCTCACTGGGGTCGAAGCCGTGATCGTGGACGAGATCCATGCTGTGGCGCAGACGAAGCGCGGGTCGCACTTGGCGCTGACGCTGGAGCGGTTGGAGCATCTGGTTCGGAGCGGGATTGGGGGAGCGGGGGGGGGGGGGGGCCCCCCCACGAAAAAAAGGGGGGGACGAGCAGGGAAACCCCACCCCACCACCCACAAAAAAAAAAGGAAAAAATGGGGGATATAGAGAGAAGGGG
>JBQCIG010000036.1:0-6217 GCA_051953975.1 Solirubrobacterales bacterium
AGCGCCGCCACCGCCTGGTCGAGCTGGCGCGGGCGCAGGAGCTGCTGGTCGTCGAGGACAACCCCTACGGGCTGCTGCGCTACAGCGGCGAGCCGATGCCGCCGCTCTACCAGCTCGACGGCGGCGACTTCGTCATCTACGTCGGCACCTTCTCGAAGATCCTCTCTCCCGGCATCCGCCTCGGCTGGGCGGTGGCGCCGCCGCCGGTGATGGAGAAGATCGTCCTCGGCAAGCAGGCGGCCGATCTCTGCACCTCGACCCTGACCCAGTACTTCGTCCGCGAGTACTTCGCCGAACGGCGCTGGCAGCGCTACATCGACGACCTGGTCGAGATCTACCGCGGCCGCCGCGACACGATGTTCGAGGCGCTGCGCACCTACTTCCCGGCGGAGGCGAGCTGGACCGAGCCCGAGGGCGGACTCTTCATCTGGGCGACCCTGCCCGACTACATCGACACCGGCGACCTGCTGGCGAAGGCGCTGCGCGCCGACGTCGCCTTCGTGCCCGGCGGGGCGGCCTACGTCGACGGTCGCGGCCGCCACACGATGCGGCTCAACTTCTCCGGCGTCGGCGACGAGGAGATCCGCGAGGGGGTGCGGCGGATCGGCAAGGTGATCGCCGAGCAGGTCGAGCTCTACGGGGCGCTGACCGGCGAGCACCGGGTGCCGGAGCCGGCCGCGGAGCCGGAGCGCAACGTGCTGCCGTTCCGCAAGGCGGAGGAAGCGTGAAGGTCGCGGTGCTCAAGGGCGGCCGCTCGCTGGAGCGCGGGGTCTCGCTGCGCTCGGGGGCACGGGTCGAGGATGCGCTGGAGCGACTCGGCCACGAGGTGCTGCCGATCGACGCTGGCGGCGATCTGGTCAAGCGGCTGAGCGCCGAGCGGCCCGACGTCGCCTTCGTCGCCATGCACGGGGTCGGCGGCGAGGACGGCACCGTGCAGGAGCTGCTGGAGATCCTCGGCATCCCCTTCACCGGCCCCGGCGCCGCCGCCTGCGCCCGCTGCATGGACAAGGTGCTGGCCAAGCACGCTATCGAGGAGGCGGGGCTGCCGACGCCCGACTGGTTCGCCTTCAACCAGACCGCCTTCCGCGAGCTCGGCGCCGCCGACGCGCTCGGCCGGCTGGAGGAGACGCTCGGCTTCCCGCTCGTGGTCAAGCCCAGCCGCGGCGGCTCCTCGCTCGGGGTCAAGTTCGCCGCCTCGCCGGCGGAGGTGCCGCAGGCGTTGGTCTCGGCCTTCAGCTACGACGAGCGGGTCCTGCTCGAGCGCTACGTCGAGGGTCGCGAGCTCGCGGTCAGCGTCCTCGCCGACGAGCCGCTGCCGGTGGTCGAGGCGATCCTGCTCGAGGGCGACCGCTACGACTTCGAGGCGCGCTACGAGATCGGCCGCACCCGCTTCGCCTGCCCGGCCGAGCTGGGCGGCGAGGAGGAGCGCGCGGTCACAGAGGCGGCGCTCGCCACCTACCGCGCCCTCGGCTGCACCGGCTTCGCCCGCATCGACCTGATCCTCGGCGCCGACGGGCCCTGGCTGCTGGAGGCCAACGCGATCCCCGGCCTCACCGACACCAGCCTCCTCCCCCAGGCCGCCGAGGCAGCGGGGCTCTCCTTCGAGCAGTTGGTTGAGCGTATCCTGGACCTGGCGCTGGCCCCAGCCGCGCGCTAGGAGGCGCTAGCGAAGCTCGCTAGGCAGCTGGGGAAGTGGGCGCTCGGGGGTGGGGAGAGGAGCCATCGGTGAAGTCAGGATATCGCGAATGGTATGGAGGTTCAAATGGGGCTCGTCGTCTCATTTCTCCATTTGGATGATCTTGCCTACATCGCGACGGTAGTCCTAGCCGTCGCTACCGTGGCTCTCCTCGGGGCTGCCATATGGGCGGGGGTCATTGCGAAAAAGGCCGGGGGCATTGCGAAAGCTCAGATCGACGAGCAGCGCAGAATCGAAATGCGGCGCCGCGCCTATGACCATTTGGAGGTCTTCGGGAGCCGCGAATTCACCGACACGAGCGCCGAAGCCAGCGTCGTTCTCCAGCGCTTCAAAGAGGAAGGAAACGCGCGTCAATCGCTATGGGAAGAACTTTCGACCAAAGAGAAAACCGCGCTTCAGACCTTCCTCAACTTCTACGAGGAGATCGCCCACGAGTACAACGCCGGCTTCCTCGATCCAACTGCCTCTGAACCCCTGGTTTTCGTAGCGGTTTTCATGTGGCAGGAATCCAAGGAGCTGGTTGAATGGCTCCGCCGGGATAACCGGCGCTTCCTCGAGCAGTGGGCGGCGCTGTATCGGGATCAGGTCTCAACGGCGCTTTACAACAGGAGGGCTTCCGATTAAGCGCCGAATGTCGGCGCTATGACTCCCCCTGGGCGAAGTCGTCGGGCGTGACCTCGTCGAGGAACTCTTTGAACCTGTCGACGACTTCCTCGGTGTCCTCGACCTCGTGCTCGAACTCGATCGCCGACTCCTCGATCACCTCCTCGGCCGCGAAGATCGGCGCCGCCACCCGGACCGCCAGGGCCAGCGCGTCGGATGGACGCGAGTCGATCTCGATCTCCGAGCCGTTGATGGAGACGGTGATCGAGGCGTAGAAGGTGTTGTCGCGCAGCTCGGTAACGGCGACCCGCTCGCACTTGGCGTCGAGGTTCTCGAGCACGTCGGAGAGGAGGTCGTGGGTCATCGGCCGCGGCGTCGAGGCGCCCTGCAGCTTCATCAGGATCGCCGCCGCCTCGGGATGGCCGATCCAGATCGGCAGGAACCGGTTCCCGTCGACGGTCTTCAGCAGCACGATCGGCTGCTTGCCGACCATGTCGAAACTGACGCCGTAGATCTGCATCTGCTGCAAGAGAAAGCTCCCGGACGTGGTTGAGCGCCAAGTATAGGTCTGGCTTCTACCCGCCTCGAAGGAAGCTTTACCGCAGAGATCGATGGGCGATCCTGGATTCGAACCAGGGACCTCATCCTTATCAGAGATGCGCTCTAACCAACTGAGCTAATCGCCCGCGGAGGGCGATGATAGCGACGGGGCTCAGGCTGAGCGCTTGCGGAGGCGGCGAGCCAGGGCGTGGGCCTCGCGGACGTCGTCGAAGCGCAGCTCGACGGCGATCCCCTCCCCTTTCGGGCGGGCGCTGACTTCGTGGCCGAGGGCTTCCTCGAGGGCGTCGGCGACGTCGCGGAGGGCGGCGAGTACGTCGGGATCGGGCGCTGCTCGCCTCGGCCTTGCTTTTGGCTGGCCAGCCAGCCGGACTCTCTCCTCGGTCTCGCGAACCGACCACCCGCCGCGGGCGGCGTCGCGCGCCAAGCGGCGGCGCACGTCGTTGCCACTGGCACCGAGAAGGGCCTTGCCATGTCCCTCGCTGAGCTCGCCGCTCTCCAGCAGCGCGAGCGCCTCGTCGGGAAGCTCGAGCAACCTGATCAGGTTGGAGACCGCGGGGCGACTGCGACCGACGCGGCGGGCGAGCTCCTCTTTGGTCAGGCCCAGCTCCTCGACGAGGGCGGCGCAGGCCTTCGCCTCCTCGACCGGGTTGAGGTCCTCGCGGACCATGTTCTCGATCAGCGCCGCCTGCAGGCGCTCCGCCTCGGCCTGGTCGCGGACGACGGCGGGCACCTTCGCGAGCCCGGCCTGCTGCGCCGCCCGCCAGCGCCGCTCGCCGGCCACGAGCTCGTAGCTGCCGTCGGGGAGGGGCCGGACCAACAGCGGCTGGACCACGCCGCTGGCCTCGATCGAGGCAGAGAGGGCGGTCAGCGCCTCCTCGTCGAAGTTGGTCCGCGGCTGGGAGGGATTGGGCTTGATCAGCTCGACCGGCAGCTCGCGCAGCTCGCCGGCGCCGGTGGCCTCAGCCTCGGGGAGGATCGCCGCCAGGCCGCGGCCGATCCCTCGCCGCCCGCTAGCCACGGGTGGCCAGCTCCTTCGCCAGGGCCCGGTAGGCGACGGCGCCATGGGAAGCGGGAGCGTGCTCGGTCACGGGGAGACCATAACTCGGCGACTCGGCGACTCGGACGCTGCGCGGGATCACGGTCTCGAAGACCATTCCGTCGAAATGGTCGCGCAGCTCCGCCTCGACGTCCTGGGCCAGCCTAGTGCGCTCGTCGTGCATCGTGATCAACAAACCCGAAACCTCTAGTTGAGGGTTGAGTTGGCGCCTGATTAGACCCAGCGTTTCCAGGAATTGGACCAGGCCCTCCAGGGCGAGGTACTCAGCTTGCACAGGGACGATGACGCGGTCGGCGGAGGCGAGGGCGTTGACGCTGACGGGACCGAGGGAGGGAGGGCAGTCGAGCAAGGTCACGGCGAAGCGCTCGCGCACCGGCCCGAGGCGCTCGCGCAATCTCGACTCCGAACCCTGCAGGCGGGGCAGCTCGACCGCGGCGCCGGCGAGGTCGCGGTTGGCGGGAACGAGCCAGAGGTTGTCCGGCCCGGCCGGTCGCGCCGCCTCGGCGACGGAGACCTCGCCGGTGAGGCAGTCATAGGAGGAGGGATGCAGGTCGCGACCGCCACCCAGGGCGACGGTGGCGTTGCACTGCGGGTCGAGGTCGACGAGGAGCGTCTGCTGCCCCTCGGCGGAAGCGCAGGAGGCGAGGTTTACGGCCGTCGTCGTCTTCCCGACGCCGCCCTTCTGGTTCGCCACGGCATAGACCTTTCCCATCGCGGCCCAGCCTAGATGGTGTGCTCCCCGAGCGCGTCGGCAGGCGGTGGGATAGCCTGCCCCTCGTGGCTGAGACCTTCGACTGGCCCGACGATCCGGCAGAGCGAGCGCAGGAGCTCGTGGAGGGAGTGCTGGACGAGCTCGACCTCGACGGCGAGGTGGTCGTCGAGGAGGACGACGAGCGGATCCTGCTCACCGTCGAGGGCGACGACGACTACGGCCTCCTGATTGGCAAGCGCGGGCAGACGATCGACGCCCTGCAGCTGCTCTGCTACCAGGCCGCCTTCCGGGGGCTGCGCGATCGCAAGCGGGTAATCGTCGACGCCGCCGGCTACAGGGAGCGACGCCGCGAGACCCTCGAGGGACGGGCGGACCGCGCCGCCGAGCAGGCGCTGGCCAGCAACCGGCTGGTCGAGATGGACCCGATGAGCGCCCAGGAACGGCGCGTCGTCCACGAACGGCTGAAAGAGCGGCAGGGGATCGAGACCTACAGCGAGGGCGACGAGCCCAATCGCTGCGTGATCGTCGCGCCGCTCCTGCCCGAGTGAGCCGCGACCCGGCGGCGGCGCTGAACGAGGCTGCCCGGAGGCAGCTGGAGGCGGTGCTCGCGCTGCTGGCGGAGGAGCGAGCGTCGGTCAGTTCGGTGGTCGACGAGCGCGCCTGGCAGGTGCACGTCATCGACAGCCTCACGGGGCTGGAGGTTCCCGAGCTGCGCGGGGCCAACCGAATCGGCGACATCGGCGCCGGCGCCGGATTTCCCGGGCTGGTGCTGGCCGCGGCTCTCCCCGGCGCCCAAGTCGATCTGATCGAGTCGGTCGGCCGCAAGTGCGAGTTCATGCGCCGGGCGATCGAGACCGCCGGCGTCAGCAACGCTCGCGTGCTCAACAGCCGCTCCGAGGACTTAGCAAGGGCGGAGGGGCGGGAGGCCTACGACTCCGTCACCGCCCGCGCGGTGGGGCGCCTCTCCACCCTCGCCGAGCTCGCATCTCCACTTCTCAAGCCAAATGGAGTCCTCGTCGCCTGGAAGGGAAAGCGCGACGAGGACGAAGGGCGGCAACTTGCCAACGCCTCGGAGGCCCTCGCCATGCGCCCCGAGCAAATCCTCAACGTAGGCGACCGTGCCGGCTCCCAACACCGCCACCTCCACGTAATCCGCAAGTCAGGCCCGACCCCCGCCAACCTCCCGCGCAAGCCCGGAATAGCCAAGAAGCGCCCCAAGGGCTAGCGCCGCTTCTTTTTCTTGCGCGGTGGCGGGGGCGGCGGTTTCGCGGCCTGGATGGCAGCCGCTCCCTCGGGGGTCGCCGCAACCGGCACGGGGATCAGCCTTTTGATCGCCAGACCCTGCCCGATCGTCCAGATGTTGGTCGTGATCCAGTAGAGGATCAGGCCGGCGGGGAAGTTGAGGATGAAGGGAACGAAGATCAGCGGCAGCAGGAACATCATCGTCCGCTGGCTTTTGTCAGCGGTGACGGACATGAAGAAGCCGGAGAGGAGCTGGGTGCCGACGTAGAGGATCAGCAGCGCGATCAGTTCGCCGCCCGTCGCCTTGCCGGTGAGGTCGTGGATGAAGAGGAATTCGGCTCCGTAG